>NC_018606.1 GCF_000304455.1 Cardinium endosymbiont cEper1 of Encarsia pergandiella | reverse complement strand
TAACAAAAAATTTGCTTATTAACATAGTTCGTTAAGCGGCTCTGTCCATTTAACTGTGTAAAATATTTTATGTGTTTTAAATTCTATGTTCGAATTTAATTAAAAAATGTGCTATAGCCTCACTCCAACTGTGAATAGGCATGGTCCACTTTCTGGTCATATAGTTAATAGTTAAATATAAGGTTTTAAAAACAGCTAAATCGTTAGGAAACACTCTTTTATTTTTAGTAACTCTACGGAATTGACTATTTACAGATTCAACAATATTTGTTGTATAAATAACCCTACGTATTGCATTAGGGTATTGTAAAAATAGCATCAGATTATTCCAATTTGCATACCAAGAGTTGGCTATTTGTGGGTGCTGTTTATCCCATTTGTTGGCAAAAGTTTCTAATGCCATCAGTGCTTCTTCTTCATTTACTGATGTATAAATTGGCTTTAAATCAGCAGATAATGATTTTCTATCTTTATAGGATACATACTTCAAGCTATTCCTAATTTGGTGAACGATACAGAGTTGGTGATCTGTTTTAGGATATACAGCACTGATTGCCTCAGACATACCTGATAAATTATCTGTACAAGCAATCAGCATATCCTGCATACCACGATTTTTGAGCTCTGTCAAATTACCTAACCAAAACTTAGATCCTTCATTTTCACTCATCCATAGTCCTAAAACATCTTTTATCCCTAGTCGATCTATACCTAACGCAACATAGACTGACTTATTGATGATGCGTTTGTCTTGCCTAACCTTAACTACAAAACAATCAAAAAAAACAATTGGATAGACTGTTTCTAATGGACGATTTTGCCATATCTTAACATCTTCAATAACAGAATCTGTGATGTTACTGATCAGGCTTTCACTAACTTCTGCTCCATACAATTCTTGTATTTGAAGCTGAATATCTGATAGACTCATCCCTTTAGCATATAAAGATAAAATCTTATCATCTAAACCAGGGATTCTTGTTTGACGTTTAGGTAATAAAACAGGTTCAAAACTCGATGATCTGTCTCTGGGGACTTCAACCGATATAACACCATTATCAGTTATAATATAGTGGACCGAAAAAATCGGACAGAAAATTAGATACTTTGTTTCGTATTGTACTAGTTTTATTGTTTCACAAACGAGTTTATAAAATGGGAAGAAAAAAGGTTAGAAAGTTTAGTTCAGTAGAGAAGACTAAAATAGTCTTAGATTTATTAAAAGAAGAATTGACGTTAGTAGAGTTATCGTCCAAGTATGGAGTAACTAGCAAAACACTTCAAAATTGGAAACATCAGTTTATGGAGCATGCTTATTTAGCTTTTGATCCATCCAAAGTTGTTAGTGCATACAAAGATGAAATAGCTCATTTAAAGGATGAAAATGATTCCTTAGCCAAGACATTAGGTAAAACTACAGTTGAGCGGGACTGGGCAGTGGGAAAGCTAAAGAGCTTGGACTTATTAAGTAAAAAAGGTCTTGTCGAATCCAAGCTTACTCATTTACNTAAGGCAAGACAATGTAAATTATTATCGATTAATCGTTCTTTTTTATATTATAAATCTAGTATAGAAGATAGTTTTAATAAGGAGCTTATCAATAAAATAGCTGATATTTATATCGATCATCCAGAATACGGATACCGTTATATATATAACCAGTTATTAGAAGATGGTTTGTCTATAGGAAAAAATCGTGTGCTACATTATATGCGTAGAATGGGCTTATGTGCTGTTTATCCGCGTAAAAAAGTTTTTACTTCTTTTAAGTCTTCTAAATATAAAGCACATGGTTATTTACTAGATAAGTATTGGTTTTCCTCTGGTCAGACCAGGCGTCTTTATGTACCTAAATCAAATCAGGTTTGGAGCGGGGATATAACTTATATTAAAACTAATAATGGATTTATCTATTTTGCAGCTATAATAGACTGGCATAGTAAGGCTATATTGAGCTATAAAGTATCTAACAGTATGGATACAACACTTGTAACAGATATTTTAGAAGAAGCTCTTAGCAAATATCCTGCTCCAGAGTACTTTAATAGCGATCATGGAAGTCAATATACCAGTCATGGTCACATACAATTGTTAAAAAAGTATGGTATTAAAATATCAATGAATGGGCAAGGTAGAAGTATTGATAATGTAGTTATAGAGCGTTTTTTTAGAACAATAAAATATAACTGCTTGTTTATAAATGACTTTAAAAATATTAAAGAGATTAAACAGGGCATTAACGATTACATGCATAAATATAATTACAACAGATTTCATTCTAGTATTAAATATCAAAAACCTATGAACGTCTATCTTACACATGTAAAAAATCAATACGCTAAAGCAGAAATAACACGGAAACAAAATTTATAAAACTTTGTCCGATTTTTTCGGTCCACTATATAATAACACTCCATACAAAGTAGTAGTTGACAAAAGCGGTAGTAATAAGGCGGCTCTTGATGCTTTAAATATAGAATTGGATCAAGGTCACAAGATTCAAATATTTCAAAACAAATACTTAAATAATAGAGTCGAACAAGATCATAGATTCATTAAAAAACGGATAAAACCCATGCTAGGGTTTAAGCATTTCCATTCGGCCAACATTACCATTACAGGGATAGAAAATATCAGAATAATTCAAAAAGGACAATTAATCGGATCTAAAAAACAAGCATCTACTTTTGAGAACTTTGCTAAACTTATGGCCGAATAATATTCAAATTTGAAGACAAGGGGGAGAACTATACAAAATCAAATACAGATGCGACAGAACCAAACATTCTGTATATTGTAGGGTATAAAGAGCTTATATAGCTCTGATTGCGGACAAATAGATAAAATATTTTATGGACAAAATTACACCAAAAGTAGATTTAGCCTTTAAAAAAATATTTGGGGTAGAAGAAAATAAAGATTTGCTTATTGAGTTGATCAATGCTACGGTCTCTCGAGAAGATCAGGTAGTAGATGTTACGTTATTAAATCCTTATAACCCAAAAAATTTTAGAAGCGACAAACTATCTATTTTAGATATTAAAGCGATAAGTGAAACTGGGAAAAGGTTTAATATAGAGATCCAAATCACAGATGAAGCAGATTATGATAAACGCGCTTTATATTATTGGGCTAAGTTATATACAGATCAATTAAAGGTATCTCAAGGTTATTCTAAGTTGAATAAAGCAATAGGAATTCATATCCTTAACTTTATCTCTATAGCAGATAATAAAAAGTATCATAACGTCTTTCGTATTACAGAAAAAGAGAGTGGTATAGCTTATTTTCATGATTTAGAATTGCATACAATAGAGTTGACTAAGTTTAGTAAAGATCCAGATGAGAATCTGACCAGTTTATTGAAAAAAATCAAAACATCATTAGATATCTGGACGGCTTTTCTTACGCGTCATGATTTACTGAATAAGGATAACTTACCTGGTCCCTTAGCAATCCCGAGCCTTAAAAAGGCCTTACATGTTTTAGATACGTTAAACTTCACGGATGAAGAAAGAATGGCTTATGAGGATCACTTGAAATGGTTACTCATAGAAGCCAACACAGTGGAAAAATATAGACAAGAAGGAGAAGAAAAAGGTAGACAAGAGGGCAGAGAAGAAGGTAGACAAGAAGGTAGACAAGAAGGTATCCGAATAGGGGAAGAAAAAGGAGAAAAAGAGAAAGCTCTTTCTATAGCCAAGGCTATGCTTCTCAAGGGTTACTCTATGGAAGAGATTACGATTCTTACCGGACTATCTAAAACTGATATTCAGGATATTATGTAATAATCTATAGATAACTTATACATAATAATTTAGACTCATAACCAATTAAAATTAACTTAAAATTGATCCCTTCCTATGAGTTCTTTGGTGGGTTTTACAATGAGAAGAGGTAGTAAAAGCTTTATCGCATATGTCGCATTTATAAGGCCTCTCTCCCGTGTGGGATCTATGGTGAACCTTAAGTGTATCTAATCTAGAAAACCCTTTCCCACAGGTATCTCATTTATGGGGCTTATTTTTATAGATCATTTCGTGATCTTTAAACGAAAAGTATTATATAACTCTACCACAGCACTTACATGTGAAAAGTTTTTTATCTTCTAGCTGTAATTCAGTTTTATCCATAAAATTTTATAGGTAGAAAAGCGCTTTATGGGGTGACGTCAGGAAACGGAAAATAAAGCACGTTAGCCCTGTTTATTTTCTATATTAAAAATTATATTTGCCTGTAAATAAATTAAAAAAATAATTATAATTATTTTTACTATCTTGTATAAAATCCTGAAAAGTGCTATAGAAATATTTTTGTATATAAGGTAAAATATAGTTTATTTACAGTTAATTCGTTTTAATTAATAAATCTGATTTTCAAACAAATTTTATCAAATCACTCGGCTGTAAGACTCACTAATCGGTTCTGTCGCATCTGTAGTAATTTTGTATAGTTCTCCCCCTTGTCTTCAAATTTGAATATTATTCGGCCATAAATTTAGAAAAGTTCTCAAAAGTAGATACCTGTTTTTTAGATCCGATTAATTGTCCTTTTTGAATGATTCTAATATTTTCTATTCCTGTAATGGTAATGCTAGCCGAATGGAAACTCTTAAATCCTAGCATGGGTTTGATCGGTTTTTTAATAAATAAGCATTTACACAATTTTATTTACAAACTCTTTTTTCAGTCTACTATACTCCTATTAGGTATTACTAGTGTTAATTTTTTTCTTAATACTGCTCCCTTTTTTATCGGTGTTCTAGGTCTTTCTGTTGTTGGTGTTGGTATTCTTGATTCTTTTATCGGTGTTCTAGGTCTTTCTGTTGTTGGTCTTGGTATTCTTGATTCTTTTATCGGTGTTCTAGGTCTTTCTGTTGTTGGTCTTGGTATTCTTGATTCTTTTATCGGTGTTCTAGGTCTTTCTGTTGTTGGTGTTGGTATTCTTGATTCTTTTATCGGTGTTCTAGGTCTTTCTGTTGTTGGTGTTGGTATTCTTGATTCTTTTGTTTCTGGTAATGAGAATTCTTTACCTATAATAGGTTCTTCTTTATTTTTCTTTTCTACTTTATCTATAGATTCTTTAATTGTACTTTTTATATTTTCAAATTTTTCATTAGGTACAAAAGAAGATTTACATTTAACGACTTCTTTTTTTACTTTACTGTCACAGTTGAATGCAAGTGAAACTACTATAAGAGAGTATAAAAAAGTAATTTTTAATAAGTTTTTTATGTTGTTTTCCATATCTTTAATTTATTCTAAATTTACTTATCACTTAAAAGGATAAAGCTATTGCATTAAAACACTAAAAATGTAACTATGCAATATTAAGTATTTTTTATATTATTCAAAAAGGTTCTGTCATGGTTTTATTGATTGGTTGTATGGCCACTAGTAGCACCATGTTTTTTCAATAAGTTAACTACGTCTGTATGACCTTTTTCTAACGCTAAATCAAGAGGTGTATTTAACACATGATTTAGTTCATTGATCTTAGCCCCCTTTTTTATTAAAATTTTTACTATACCTACATTTCCTAATTCCGCTGAATAATGAAGAAAAGTATATTCATATTTATCATTTTCATTAAGATTATCTGTATGTTTTACTAAAGTTTTTACCACTTTTTCATGACCTAATTTTACTGAATAATAAAGAGGAGTATGTTGATTTATATTTTTTTCATTGACATTAGCTCCATGTTTTACCAACTTTTTTACCACTTCTATATTATTGATTTGTGCTGCATAATGAAGGGGAGTACACTCATTCATATCCTTTTGATTCACATTAGCTCCATGTTGTATTAACTCTTTTACCACTTCTAAATGATCGTTTCCCGCTGCATAATGAAGGGGAGTATTATCATAATCATTTTGATTATTTACAGGAATTATTTTGTCGTTTAAATAAAAACGAGCCTCTTCAATATCACCATAGGCTGATGCAGAATGCAGAGGGCTACCAAAATCTTTTTTATTTGTAATAAATTTATACTTAACTTCTATTTTATTTTTCCCTAAATATTTTTCACTACTACTATTCATCCCATATCTATTTGACTGACTACATCCAGTAATAATAAATGAGATACAAACAGCTATTCCTGATATTACAATAGAAGATTGAATATGTGATGTATATTTTTTATTCATAATGATTATATTTTATTGTTCATACTTTACCATTTTAAATTTAATTTATTTAGACCGTTGCTATATATGGTTCTGTCGCATCTGTATTTAATTTTGTATAGTTGTCTCCCTTGTCTTGAAATTTGGATATTATGCGGCCATAAGTTTAGCAAAGTTCTCAAAAGTAGATACCTGTTTTTTAGATCCGATTAGTTGTCCTTTTTGAATAATTCTAATGTTTTCTATTCCTGTAATGGTAATGTTAGCCGAATGGAAATGCTTAAACCCTAGCATAGGTTTTATCCGTTTTTTGATAAACCTGTGATCTTGTTCGACTCTATTATTTAAGTATTTGTTTTGAAATATTTGAATCTTGTGACCTTGATCCAATTCTATATTTAAAGCATCAAGAGCAGCCTTATTACTACCGCTTTTGTCAACTACCACTTTGGATGGAGTGTTATTTTCTCTTATAGCCTTACGAAAAAAAGAAAGAGCTGCAGACTTGTCTCTACGTGCACTTAGAAAAAAATCAACTGTATCTCCATAACGATCTACTGCTCTATATAAATAAATCTATAGTGGACCGAAAAAATCGGACAGAAAATTAGATACTTTGTTTCGTATTGTACTAGTTTTATTGTTTCACAAACGAGTTTATAAAATGGGAAGAAAAAAGGTTAGAAAGTTTAGTTCAGTAGAGAAGACTAAAATAGTCTTAGATTTATTAAAAGAAGAATTGACGTTAGTAGAGTTATCGTCCAAGTATGGAGTAACTAGCAAAACACTTCAAAATTGGAAACATCAGTTTATGGAGCATGCTTATTTAGCTTTTGATCCATCCAAAGTTGTTAGTGCATACAAAGATGAAATAGCTCATTTAAAGGATGAAAATGATTCCTTAGCCAAGACATTAGGTAAAACTACAGTTGAGCGGGACTGGGCAGTGGGAAAGCTAAAGAGCTTGGACTTATTAAGTAAAAAAGGTCTTGTCGAATCCAAGCTTACTCATTTACNTAAGGCAAGACAATGTAAATTATTATCGATTAATCGTTCTTTTTTATATTATAAATCTAGTATAGAAGATAGTTTTAATAAGGAGCTTATCAATAAAATAGCTGATATTTATATCGATCATCCAGAATACGGATACCGTTATATATATAACCAGTTATTAGAAGAATGGTTTGTCTATAGGAAAAAATCGTGTGCTACATTATATGCGTAGAATGGGCTTATGTGCTGTTTATCCGCGTAAAAAAGTTTTTACTTTCTTTTAAGTCTTCTAAATATAAAGCACATGGTTATTTACTAGATAAGTATTGGTTTTCCTCTGGTCAGACCAGGCGTCTTTATGTACCTAAATCAAATCAGGTTTGGAGCGGGGATATAACTTATATTAAAACTAATAATGGATTTATCTATTTTGCAGCTATAATAGACTGGCATAGTAAGGCTATATTGAGCTATAAAGTATCTAACAGTATGGATACAACACTTGTAACAGATATTTTAGAAGAAGCTCTTAGCAAATATCCTGCTCCAGAGTACTTTAATAGCGATCATGGAAGTCAATATACCAGTCATGGTCACATACAATTGTTAAAAAAGTATGGTATTAAAATATCAATGAATGGGCAAGGTAGAAGTATTGATAATGTAGTTATAGAGCGTTTTTTTAGAACAATAAAATATAACTGCTTGTTTATAAATGACTTTAAAAATATTAAAGAGATTAAACAGGGCATTAACGATTACATGCATAAATATAATTACAACAGATTTCATTCTAGTATTAAATATCAAAAACCTATGAACGTCTATCTTACACATGTAAAAAATCAATACGCTAAAGCAGAAATAACACGGAAACAAAATTTATAAAACTTTGTCCGATTTTTTCGGTCCACTATATTATCGAAATCTCAACTTCTGTCTACTTTAGATCGAAATAAATCATTCTTTCAATCTTATCAAAATAGCCCTGATCGTTATATAAAATCGCAAGAAGCTTTTGATAAAGTAGTTACGCATGAAAAAAACAATTATCTGCATTGCAGGGGCATTGATAGGTCTACCTACGAACATTATCCAAGTGTTAAGGTGGGCGACAAAGCAGTATTTGCCTTATACAGGGATTTAGATAAAAATGGTAAGGGTGTTATGTGTAGTACGATCAGTTATCAGTTTGATGCTAAAGGAAGTGTATCAGATGATGGGTTGCATAATACCTCTAAATACTTCCAAAAAGGGCTTCCTAGGGGCTTATCTGTATTAGTTGATCCAAATATATCTGTAAAGGCTATTGTGGTCACAGAAAGCCCTATAGACGCTTTAAGCCATAAACAAATTCATAAGGATGATGGTAGAACGATGTATATCTCTACTTGCGGAAGTTTATCTGAAGGCATCAAAAAGGAGTTAGGGACTGTTTTGGCGCATGCTAAGGAGCGTGGTCGGTCTGTAACGCTGGCTTTTGACAGTGATCTAGCTGGTAGGCAAATTCATAAAACAGTTAGTGAATTATCTCATGTGAATCAGGTGATTTGTAAGGATTCTACTCCTTCTCGTTCTAAAGACTGGAGTCAAGAGTTGTTATCTATACTAGGTAATCAAGAAATGCTTAAAACCCTCCAAAAAGAGTTGGTCAGTAGTGAGCAGGAACATGAGTTGCGTAAGCAGAAAAGCAAGGAACCTACTGTTATGGGGTTGGAGTTGTCTTTGGATCGGTGGGAGGACAGATGATTATTTTCAACCAAAATAGGGGTGAAAATAGTTAAATAATTCATAATCAAGTAAATAAGACTTTTGTATGTGTCTAAGGTCTATTTTTTTCAGGGGACACTTAGTTTAGACACATACAAAAGTCTTAAAGTATTCATAATCAGTTATATATTTTTTTCATGAAGTGTCATTTTGACATTTTTGGTTAAAATCGCTTCTAGACACATATGAAGTTGCTCATAATCAGTCATATAAAGTGATTCTGAAGTGTAATTCTGTCGCATTTGTTGAAAATCGCTTCTAGACACATATGAAATTGTTCATAATCAGTCCTATAGAGTGCTTCTTAAGTGTAATTCTGTCGCATTTGTTGAAAATCACCTCTAGACACATATGAAATTGTTCATAATCAGATAAATAATACTTTTGTATGTGTCTAAAGTAAGTGTCCTTCAAAAAAAAAGTATAAAATGACACTTCATGATATATAAATAATTTATAATCAGTATTTTATATTTTTTTAGGTATTTTTTAGAAAAATGGGTTTTTGAATATTAAATTAAGTATTTAATTGATTATGAATATTATTTATATATATCTAGTATAGTAAGATATAGTAAGATATAGTAAGATATAGTAAGATTTTAGTAACATATAAATAAAATATTATAATCTGTATTTCAGATAATAATAATAATAATAGTAAGATAGTAAGATTATTAGTTATATAATATATAAGAAAACATATGTATATACATGTATATATATATGTATATATAATGAATGAAAGCTAATCCTACTATCTTACTATTTTAATCTATTATTATTATATAAAAATTTGATTATGAGTCTAATAGTTATATAGTAAGATTATATTATTTCTTAATATAATCTTACTATATCTTACTATATCTTACTATAATACAGAGTACTGGTTATAAGTGAAAAATAGTTTTATAAATAAATATGTTCTGTTGGGAATTTGAGTCTTTAATTTATCAATAACTATACATAAACACTTAATAATCATATATATTACAAAATTTTTAATCTAAAAGTTATATTATAATTGTATTATATGTAATTAATTATCGTATCAAAGTTAATATAATATATTTTTTACTTTCAATAAAAGTTTTTATATTTACGTATATATATTATAATTATTATTTAATATTTACATATATAGTTTTTATTCAATTTGAATGTGTAGATATGGTATCTATGTAAAAATTGACTATGGTATCTCAAAATAAGATGATTATGTTCAAGGACAATTAATAATTGTTCTATTGGTACTATATGTTTAAAGTATAGATAGTGTAAATAGTTAAGTTATAGACTATGATTAAAACGGGGTTAAGACATTGTAAAGAGTTTGCTATTGATCCATTTTTAACTGATGAATGTAAAGTAGATATCTCTAATGTGGTTATGAAACTATCAAGACCAGCCTTGGAGTTGATGTATTATATATTGAACAAAAAGATATTTTTGAATGAAAAATTTGTGTTTGATATAGCTGATTTTAAGAATTTTTATAATAAAAAATCAAACACATCAGTTATTCAGAGCCTTGGTGTATTATGTTTTTACAACATTATAGCAAAAACAACACTGTCTGGAGTTTATTGGATTAACAGAAAAGTTTTTTCAGAAAATAAGGAAATGGAATTTTTAGAAAACTTTTTCAGAGTTAAGGGTATGAAAGAAAACTAGCCTCCCAAAGAAAGCTAGTTCTTATTTTATTTTGGTTGGGAACCAGATTAGATGTAAGAATTAGCCTTCCAAGGGATTAAAAATAATCTTATGATCACAAAAGAAAAAATCCTTGAAAAGGCAGGAGGAGAGGCAAACCTCATCCGCCATTTAGTTCCTACATTTAATCCAAATGTAAGGAAAAAAAATTATAAATCTATTTTCTCTGAAAAAGACGATAAGCCGTCAATGAGTATTTTTACTGATAATCAGGGTAAATTTCTATTTAAAAGTTTTAATACTGGTCACCAGGGAGATGCCTTTCAAATGTGGGCGGATTTCTATGGGTTAGATTGTACAACACAATTTAAAGAAGTGTTGGCAGTAATTAACCAAGAAATGTGTTTGGGGTTGGACAGTGACCAAGATATAAAAGTTATTCCAAAACCTGTTCTTCCTAAATTATCTTTAGATAAAAAACCAAAATTCTCTTTACCTTCTCAAACTCTATCTATTGAATATATACCATCCGATTCAGGATCTTTTATATCTAATCTATATCTGAAATATTGGTTACAGTATGGTATTACGCAATCTGTCTTAGATCATTTTGATGTAAGACAAGTAAGTTATTTGTCATATGTAAGTAATTCTGGAAGATCGTTGTGTTTTAAATATGAATCAAGAAATCAGATTGTATCAGCCTATCATATATCTGGAAGGGTAAAAGTATATATTCCAGAGATATCACAATCCTTTTCAGATGATCCAAGTTTTAAAGGACAGAAGAAGTCGTTTTCGTACAAGAACCAAACTAAAGAAGATGTATTTGGTCTATCCCAATTACCGGAAGGGACTTTAGAGTATATATTGTTTTTAGCTCGCTAAAAAGATACAATGTCTGCTTATTCTCAAGGTTTTATCAATGTTATTTCTTTACAGTCGGAAAATCAAATGCCCAGTGATGATTTACTGAAAAGCTTACGTACTAGGACTTCTGTATTGTTAAGCTGTTATGATAATGACCAGGCTGGTAAAAATGCTTCTAAGAAGCTATCTGATTCTTATGGGATTGTGTCTATTTCACTTCCTGAAGAAGTTAAAGATATATCAAATTATTTTCAGAAATATAATTCTGCTAATTTTCAGTTTTTATTAGATGAAGGTATTAGAAAATCGAAATCAATTTCTATAAAACCTGTTACTTCTGCTAAGGTTGAGAAAACAGTTAATACTAAACGGGGTAGGATAGAATCCTATTTGGATAGTAAGTTTAACTTTCGTTTCAATGTATTTACTAAAGATTGTCAGATTAATATTAAGGGTAGTAGTATGTGGGAAAAAGTTAATGTTGATGAACTAAGTAGGAATTTAGATTCGTATGGTATTGATTGCCCTATAGATTTACTTCAGTCTACCTTAAGGTCATTTTTTGTGAGACGCTTTAATCCTATAGAGGAATATTTTTTATCTTTTGAAGGCAAATCGTTTGATAGTAGTAAAGATTATATTCGTGAGTTATCTACTTATGTTCATTTAAAACATCCAACGTCTTCAAATATTAACTACTGGTATACCCATCTTAAGAAATGGATGATTAGAGCGATACGGACTCTTTTTAATCCTGATGGCATAAATAAACATGCGTTAATATTATGCTCCCCTAGAGAAGGTATGGGTAAGAGTTATTTTTGTGAGTTTTTATGTCCTCTTCCTATAATAAAGTATTATACTGCTAGTTCGAATAAATATAATGAGAAAGATTTACAGAAAGCGCTTATAAGGAATTTCATTATTAATCTGGAAGAGTTGCATCAACTTACTGCTAGTCCAGAGTTTATAAAGGGTTGGTTATCTCAGCGATATATAAATGTACGCTTCCAATTTCAAGAGGAGGAGACTGTGGCGTGCCGTATAGCGTCTTTTGTTGGGAGCTCAAATAGTACTTCTTTTTTGCGTCCAGAAATCGGTTATAGTAGATGGATCTGTTTTGAGGTAGGATATATTGATTTTCTAGATGAAGAAGCAAGGAATATTGTAGAAAGATCGTGGGAGCAAGCGTATCATTTGTATAAATTGGATGAAAGAAGTGGAGAACTAAGCACGGATGAAGTTGAAGAGTTAAAAACACGATCCGAAAGTTTTACAACTAAGTCTACAGAGGCTGAATTGATCGTACAGTATCTTTCACCCTCTACTAAGGAAGAAGGTGAATTTATGACAGCTACAGATATCCTGAGATATTTGCAAAACATTGTTGGTACTACTATTAGGTTGAATACGAAGTTAATAGGAAGTGCGCTAAGAGAGACAGGGTTTGATAGGGTTATGTATAGCGATATAACAAGAGGTCCTTTATATGGCTATTTCGTAAAAAGAGTTTGATATTTTATCTTTTTTATCTTAAGGTATTACCCTGATTTTAAATTATGTAAGTTTCATTCTATTGATTGGAATTTACTAGGATACTAGGTTTTGGTATAAATATTTGATAAGATGCATCTGTTATATTAATACATGTTTTGAATAAAACGTGAGTATTTTAGGTAAAGTGAACAAATATGGAAATTATAGCTATTTTGAATCAAAAAGGAGGGTCAGCAAAAACGACCACGTCTGTAAACCTTGGTAGCACATTAGCTGAACAAAATAAAAAAGTTCTTCTTATAGATCTTGATCCTCAGGGTTCTGCTTCAATATGGCTTGGATTTAAAAATACTTCAAAGGGTTTATATACCGTATTTACAGAAAATGTAAGTATATTAGATATTGTAGATAAAACATGCGTTATTGGTTTAGATATTATTGTATCCTCTCCTTGGCTTATCAGTGCTGATAAAGCTTTATCTGGTGAGGTTGGAGCAGAAATGATTTTGAAAAATAATTTACACGTAATAGATAAAGATATATGGGATTATGTATTGATAGACTGCCCTCCTAATCTGGGTATTATGTCTTTGAATGCCTTAACGTCAGCTCATAAAGTTCTTGTTCCTATTGAAACCCATATTATGGCTGTTCAGGGTTTAGCTCAGCTTCTAAACACTATAACAACTGTAAAAAGTAGACTAAATCCTTCTCTTGAAATTGGAGGAATTTTACCTTGTAGGGTTAATATCAGAACTAGGTTATCTAAAGATATACTATCTGACTTAAGGAGTAGATTTGGAGATCAGGTATATGATACCATTATTAGAGAAAGTGTAAAATTAGCTGAAGCTCCATCGTTTGGTAAACCTATAACGATGTATGATGATAAAAGCCCTGGAGCATGTGATTATCGTAGTTTATCCCATGAAATTATTAAACGTAGCAAAGGGAAGTAAATATGGCAAAAAGACAAACAATAGGAGAAAATCCTTTAGATAGTTTAATTCAACCTGTATCAGGTAATGAAAGATCTAAATCAATATCAGATTCTAATGAACGGTTTAAGTATTCTGTTCAAAAACCCCCTAAGTCTTCTAAACAAAGACTTACTGTTCAGATATCTAAAGATGTTATAGAACGGTTAAAAAATGCGGTTTATTGGACCCCAGGTCTTACGTTAGCATCTTTAGCAGAAGAAGCCTTTTCTAAGGCTATTGATAGATTAGAGAGTTCTAGGAAATCATCTTTCCCACGTAGGGATCAGGAACTTAAAACTGGTAGACCCTTACACTAAGGGTGTATGTAGTCGACCTTGAAGTATTAATATGGGTACTTGATTAAATTATTTTTTAATTTTATTTTCAAATTAAAAAAATTAATAGATTTTATCTATAAACAGTTGTATAAACAATTTATATGAATAAATTGTTTTGGTTTTCATGTATTTATGGTAAAAATTACTTGATAAAATCAAATAAAATATATGATTTTTCAGTAAAAATATCAGTAAAATACTGTATTAAAGTAGTTGTAAATAAATATATAACCCACGTTAAAATAACCTGTTTTAGAGGTATTACATATAATGTATGTATTATATATATTACCTGTATTATTTTTTATATATTGTGGCCATTTGACTAAAAGCCCGGTTTGTCTGAATTTGTTTTAAAATCCTTTATTCCCAAGACGATTAGTTTATGATATTTTGTTTTTTTAGATGGGAATATGATATAGTTTATGGAGTATTTTAGGTAGGTGTTTAGGTTGTCTTAAAAAAGGACCGTTTTATGAGACAGATTTATATATAAAAGATCCAAATAAATTGATTTATTTATTACGCGTTTATCTTCATGAGACTTGATAACGAACTATGTTAATAAGCAAATTTTTTGTTAGAAAAATATTTCGTTTTTAAGTTTTATTTTGATTATAATTATAATTTATATTGATAATCAAATAATAGATTTATAATCTGTTGATTTATGGACTATCATATTTTCTTTCTGACCACACTAAGGGTTAGCCTTGAGTTTAGATAGATGTCCATCTACATAAAAAGTATGGTCTCTCATAATAGCAAATACCTGTCTAATAAGTTTATTAGCTACAGCAATAAGAGCCACTTTACCAGGTTTCCCTCTTTCTTTTAACCTTTCATAAAAGTCTTTACAGGACTTATTAAAGCGTATAGCTGACCAAGAAGCTATATAGAGCAAAGAACGCAATTGCGGGTTCCCATGACGATTAATATGACCTTTTTTTCTTACCGATGAGCCTGAATGCTCATAAATAGGTGCCAAACCGACATATTTAGAGAACTGTTTAGCGCTTTCAAAATGATTACCTCCACCAGTGGAAACGATAAGTTCCATAGTGGTTCTATCGCCAATCCCTTTAATAGAGCTAATGCGTTTATAGAGATCCTGATAAGTTTCCTGTGTAATAGAAAGCATTTGTTGCTCTAATATAACTATTTGTTCTTCCAAATAGGATATAGTTTGTTTGACCATAGTCAAAGATACAGTGTCTGGTTTAGGCAACACACTAAAAGACTCTAGCAAGTTATAACACATTGTCAATTGTTTCTTCAACTGAGCAAAAAGTGTTTTTTGTTGCTTTAAGGCTTGTATACTGGCTAAAGGCATTTTGTAGGGTTTAGGCTCCATCTTTGATCCATACAGAGAAATAAGTTCCGCATCTACCTCGTCAGTTTTCGTTATATGGTTCACTACCTTAGTAAAGTGTTTGATCTGCTTAGGGTTAATAACTGAAACAGATAGGTCAGCTTCTAAAAGCATCTTTACTAATAAACAACCATAGTTGCCAGTCGCCTCTAAAACACAGTGATCTAAGCATTTATCAAGTTTAGACAAAAAGATTGCAATGCCATTTGGATCGTTCTTATACGTAGCCGTAGTATAGCCTTTACCTTTAGGGAAAGCAGCTACAAAACTACTTTTTGCTATATCGATGCCTATGTATTTCATATCATTAGATGTTTGTATTAAATTGATTCATCTCATGAACTATCGTCGCACACACGGGCTTTAATGGCCAGCGAACTATTCAGTTTTTAAGATGAAAAGAGCTGGGGGCTAAACGTTAAGCGCGGTATCTAATACCAGGTACAATGCGACCTTATTCCAGCTCTTTAATAAGATAGTCTTATTTAATACAAACGTACGACGTACAATAATTCCCCATATCCAAGTTGACCCCTATTACACCGAAATTATTTCCATATTTTAAAGGATTTTGTTCTTCACCAGAGTTAATCCTTCTATTTGTCTATATGAAATGTCGTTTTTCTTTAAGCTATAGAGACTTGGAAGAGATGATGCATATGAGAGGCGCAAAGATTGATCATTCTACTTTACAAAGGTGGGTCATTAAGTTCATTCCCCTTATAGATCAAGAAGTAAGAAAAAGAAAACGCCCAGTTGGTAGTAGCTGGAGAATGGATGAAACTTACGTGAAACTAAATGGTAAGTGGATTTATTTATATAGAGCAGTAGATCGTTATGGAGATACAGTTGATTTTTTTCTAAGTGACCGTAGAGTCAAGTCTGCAGCGTTTTCTTTTTTTCGTAAGGCTATCAGATATAATAAGACTCCATACAAAGTAGTAGTTGACAAAAGCGGTAGTAATAAGGCGGCTCTTGATGCTTTAAATATAGAATTGGATCAAGGTCACAAGATTCAAATATTTCAAAACAAATACTTAAATAATAGAGTCGAACAAGATCACAGGTTTATCAAAAAACGGATAAAACCTATGTTGGGATTTAAGAGTTTCCATTCAGCTAACATTACCATTACAGGAATAGAAAATATTAGAATCATTCAAAAAGGACAACTAATCGGATCTAAAAAACAAGCATCTACTTTTGAGAACTTTGCTAAACTTATGGCCGAATAATATCCAAAATTCAAGATAAGGGAGACAACTATACAAAATTAAATATAGATGCGACAGAAACTCGGAAAAAGCTAACTAAAATCGACAATAAAAACCAAATAAACTTATTTTATCAAAATATGTAGTAGTTTTAATTGAATAATTGTTGTATAATTGAACCCTTGATGAATAACATAAAAAATTAGATGTAGTTTATAAAAACTTACACATATATGATTTACATAAATATTTTTTAACGTAAAATCTATTATAATCATGAACAAAATTCTATTCTATACTTTATATATATCTGCTTATACGGGGATCAGTGCTTGCAATAAAATAAATATGAATAAAATGCATCAGGAAGAACCAAGT
Source organism: Cardinium endosymbiont cEper1 of Encarsia pergandiella (assembly GCF_000304455.1). NCBI lineage: Bacteria > Pseudomonadati > Bacteroidota > Cytophagia > Cytophagales > Amoebophilaceae > Candidatus Cardinium > Cardinium endosymbiont of Encarsia pergandiella. The sequence goes on along the minus strand of NC_018606.1, from coordinate 40,593 downwards.
ACTAGTGAAACGGATGAAAAAGCACCTTCTCCTAAAAAACCAAAAAGAGAAGATAAAAAAGCAGAGAAAGAACTTCCTAAGGCAGTAAGACCTGAGGACAAAGAAAACTTAAGAAAAGAGTGCGTGGAAATGCTTAACTCTTTAGCTAAAAAAGAATTAAAAGCTTCATTACCTAAAGACTATATAAAATTTTTAGTTGAATATGATATAGAATCATTAGAAAAATTAGCAATAGATCCGTTTTGTATTTTTTCTTTTAAAACTCCTAAAAGTAAAGAAAATATAGAAAATAAATCAAAGCAATTAATGCGTCGTCAGATTGGGTTAATTTCTGTTATATCTATAGATGAAGATCAGCGAAAACGATTAGGCATTAAAAACCCTTGGTGTATAGCTGTTTATAATGGTGAGGAAGAAGAAGAGTATAAAGAATATTATTATATAGATTTAGACAGTAAAAATAATACTATTATTTATAAACAAGATAGGTATAGTAATCTAGAAAATATTTATAAAATTCTACCAGATTTTATAAAATATTGTAAAGAAAAATCTAATGATATGAAAAAATATAAGAAATAAATTATATTCAGAATTAATCATAAAATTATATTATAATTTTATGATTGAAAACTAATAAAAAAACGATTAAATGACACTTTCAATGAAGTTTAGAATTACAAATATTTTTTTTGTTATTTTACCATTTATTTTTGGTTGTGGATACAGATCAAGATATGGTGTAGGTTTTGACCCCATTGATACAAATACAAATTCTATAAATCGATCTTTTGCTCAATATAAGTTACCTTATTCTAATTTAACAGGAAAAGATATTATTGCTAAGGCATTAGAAAATAGATTTATTCATGATAAAGATAATAATCCATTGGACATTGAAAAAAATAATAACTTAGAAGAAGGGCTGGGATATATATTTATGAACTGTTTACGCTTTAAGTTAAAAGTATTGGAAAATGAATGTAAAGATGTATCGCATTATGTAGAGTGGAAAGATAAATGTCCTAAGCCTTGGAAGTATAGAACACAAGTTATAAGTAATAAAGAATATGGGGTTTTTTATTTAGAATCTGTACAAATGGGGGAATATTATCCTAATGATAAGGATAGTATTGTTCGTAACTATGATATAGTTAAGAACGAACCGAAAAAAAACCGTAAGTCTCCTTATATAACTGTTTATTATACTGATGAAGAAACTGATAAAGAAAATAAAAAAAGATTTGATGTTCCAGTAGAAATTGATCATTTGCTTAGAGATAATTCATATTTGATAGAACTCCCAGCTTGCTTACATAAAATTAAATCAAAGTATTTAGATCCTTTTTTGCTCTATCCTACACAAACTGATAGAAAAGGTTTACATCATAATTATTGGAATAATAGGAAAGAATTTTTAGATTTTAAAAAAAATTATGATAATTCTTCTAGTGAAGTAAGGTGTATTTGTGGTAATCCTTTTAAAAAACCTAATGAAGATTTTTTAGAAGAGCACAATCATGAAGATACTTGGGGAGATAAATGGAACGCTAATATGCAAAAGAAACATATATTTAGTTGTAGTATTTAGGATTTAATCTGACAGGCAGTAAAAATTGACTACTAGATTTAATTCTATTTTAGATTAGTTATGAATTTTTATTTTTATATTATAGCGTACTATAAAATATCTATATAATATCCTGAATATCAGAATAATGTAGTAGAGTCTGTCTTTATAAGTGTGTAAATATTTTTTAGGGTTTATATTTACCTAAACAATGACACTTAAATCGATGAAAAAAAAAGATATACCTAAAGACGGAATAAGCAAGGCGATAGAAGTCCTTATAGACTCAGGTGTAGACCTATCGACTCTGTTTGATCAAGGCGGTTTACTGAAACAATTAAGCAAACGTCTTGTAGAAAAAGCGTTAGAATCAGAAATGGATAGCCATTTAGGTTATACCAAATATGGTGGTAGTGGTTCAGAAAATTCCCGTAATGGCCTGTCTAGTAAGCGAGTTATAACTGATAATGGTGTTATATCGGTTGAAGTCCCCAGAGATAGATCATCCAGTTTTGAACCTGTTTTATTACCTAAACGTCAAACAAGAATCCCTGGTTTAGATGATAAGATTTTATCTTTATATGCTAAAGGGATGAGTCTATCAGATATTCAGCTTCAAATACAAGAATTGTATAGTGCAGAAGTTAGTGAAAGCCTGATCAGTAACATCACAGATTCTGTTATTTAAGATGTTAAGATATGGCAAAATCGTCCATTAGAAACAGTCTATCCAATTGTTTTTTTTGATTGTTTTNTAGTTAAGGTTAGACAAGACAAACGCATCATGAATAAGTCAGTCTATGTTGCGTTAGGTATAGATCGANTAGGGATAAAAGATGTTTTAGGACTATGGATGAGTGAAAATGAAGGATCTAAGTTTTGGTTAGGTAATTTGACAGAGCTCAAAAATCGTGGTATGCACGATATGCTCATTGCTTGTACAGATAATTTATCAGGTATGTCTGAGGCAATCGGTGCTGTATATCCTAAAACAGATCACCAACTCTGTATCGTTCACCAAATTAGGAATAGCTTGAAGTATGTATCCTATAAAGATAGGAAAGCATTATCTGCTGATTTAAAGCCAATTTATACATCAGTAAATGAAGAAGAAGCACTAATGGCATTAGAAACTTTTGCCAACAAATGGGATAAACAGTACCCACAAATAGCCAAGTCTTGGTATGCTAATTGGAATAATCTGATGCTATTTTTACAATACCCTAATGCAATACGTAGGGTTATTTACACAACAAATATTGTTGAATCTGTAAATAGTCAATTCCGTAGAGTTACTAAAAATAAAAGAGTTTTTCCTAATGATTTAGCTGTTTTTAAAACCTTATATNTAACTATTAACTANATNACCAGAAAGTGGACCATGCCTATGCATAATTGGAGTGAGGCTATAGCACATTTTTTAATTAAATTGCGAACAATTTGAGGATCGAACGTGCTGTTTCGATCTCGTGGCCTATTAATTTCCATTTCGCCAAAATCACCCTTCAAGCGCTTAAGAGAGTAACCATTACGACTATTTCCCGTGTTCCTACCTTCTATAGAATGCTTTGAATAGCCAAGATGATCGTCTAGCTCTGCATCCATAGCACGTTCTACCGTCAGTTTTAATAGTTGCTTGCTCAGAATAGCTAAATCTTTTTCACTCTTAATAGACTTCGATAATTCTTTTAGTAGATTTGGATCTATATTTATTTGTTGTGATTCCATTGATTATGACTTATTTATTACTACCGATTATTTATAACGATAGATTTNTTAATAACAAATAAGCATTTACACAATTTTATTTACAAACTCTGAATATCAGTTTTAGATAGTCCGGTAAGAATCGTAATCTCTTCCATAGAGTAACCCTTGAGAAGCATAGCCTTGGCTATAGAAAGAGCTTTCTCTTTTTCTCCTTTTTCTTCCCCTATTCGGATACCTTCTTGTCTACCTTCTTCTCTACCCTCTTGTCTACCTTCTTCTCTACCCTCTTGTCTACCTTCTTCTCTGCCCTCTTGTCTACCTTTTTCTTCACCTTCTTGTCTATATTTTTCNACTGTNTTGGCTTCTATGAGTAACCATTTCAAGTGATCCTCATAAGCCATTCTTTCTTCATCCGTGAAGTTTAACGTATCTAAAACATGTAAGGCCTTTTTAAGGCTGGGGATTGCTAATGGACCAGGTAAGTTATCCTTATTCAGTAAATCATGACGCGTAAGAAAAGCCGTCCAGATATCTAGTGATGTTTTGATTTTTTCCAATAAACTGGTCAGATTCTCATCTGGATCTTTACTGAACTTGGTTAACTCTATTGTATGCAATTCCAAATCATGAAAATAAGATATACCACTCTCTTTTTCTGTAATACGAAAGACGTTATGATACTTTTTATTATCTGCTATAGAAATAAAGTTAAGGATATGAATACCTATTGCTTTATTCAGTTTAGAATAACCTTCAGATACCTTTAATTGATCTGTATATAACTTAGCCCAATAATATAAAGCTCGTTTATCATAATCTGCTTCATCTGTGATTTGGATCTCTATATTAAACCTTTTACCAGTTTCACTTATAGCTTTAATATCTAGAATAGATAGTTTGTCGCTTCTAAAATTTTTCGGGTTATAAGGATTTAATAACGTAACATCTACTACCTGATCTGCTGGAGAGACCGTAGCGTTGATCAACTCAATAAGCAAATCCTTATTTTCTTCTACGCCAAATATTTTCTTGAAGGCTAAATCTACTTTCGGTGTAATTTTTTCCATAAAATATNATATCTATTTGTCGGCAATCAGAGCTATATAAGCTCTTTATACCCTACAATATACANANTTTTTCTCTCCTGTTTTTTTAGTATACTATAGCCCCTGAATAATCTTTAATATTTTATGAAATGTGTTGTCTTGTTAAACGGTCGTTTTACAAGACAACCAAATTACCTACCTAAAATACTCCATAAACTATATCATATTCCCATCTAAAAAAACAAAATATCATAAACTCATCGTTTTTAAGCGCTTAGCGTATATTTACGAACGATTTTGCCTAGTACCCTTTATACTCCTATTATATTGTATATATTTATACCATTATGATATTAATATGGTATATTTGATTAATCTTTATTAAAAGTGATACGTAATTAGTATTAAAAATGTATTATTATAATATTAAATTAGGTTTATTATAACATATAAAATGCATTGTAATACATCTATAATAGTGTAAGAATGATATATGTAATAGGTGGTATTAAAGGAGGATCTGGTAAATCTACTATTGCTACAAATTTAGCAGTTTTAATGGCTAAAAAATTCAAAGATATTCTTTTAATTGATGCAGACGATCAACAAAGTTCTTCTGATTTTACTGTATTTAGAAGTGAAACAATGAAAGATAAATTGGATTATACATCCATTCAGTTATCAGATAGAACAGTTCGTGATCAAACAATAAAGTTAAAATCAAAGTATGAACATATTATCATTGATACAGGTGGTAGGGATACTACTAGTCAACGCGCTGCTACAAGCATCGCTAATATTTACTTAGTCCCATTTGTTCCTAGATCATTTGATATTTGGACTCTAGAAAAAGTGTCGATACTAATAGAAGAAATGAGGATAATTAATCCAAATTTAAGATCATTTTCTTTTCTCAATAAAGCTGATTTTAGTGGGCAAGATAATAACGAAGCTGCTGACTTTCTTAAGGAGAATAAAACGTTAGAGTTCATAGATATTTGCATAGGAAACAGAAAGTCGTTTCCAAATGCATCTTCAAAAGGATTAGCAATTACCGAAACAAAGCCTAAAGATGTAAAAGCTATACAAGAGTTTAATGATTTATTTAATTTTCTGGTTAGTATTAGTTTAGATTAAATATAATACTAAATTAGTACTATAATAACACTAAAATAATACTAAAATCATGGCTATTTCTAAAAAACTACCATCTTATGAGCGTCAAGTAAATGATCTTATAAACAAAGGTGGTGCTGTCGCTAATACTAATAAAAAAGAAGAGCGAACTATACAAAATATACAATTAAGATTACCTAATAGTCTAATTAAAAAAATTGATAGTCAATGTACAAATGATGACTATAAAATAAAAAAATCTAGGCATAGCTGGATATTGGATGCAATTTTAGAGAAAATTGATAGGGAAAACGTGTAATTAAAGGTTTATAGTTAGTATTTAATCTTACAATTATTAAGTACCAACTAGTAAAATACAAAATAAAAAAAATATCAAACTCTTTTTACGAAATAGCCATACAAAGGACCCTTAACTGTTCTATGGTTTATTCGTTCAAACCCTGCTTTTCTTAGAGCACTTCCTACTAACTTAGTGTTTAGCCTAATGGTAATTCCAACTATATTTTGCAAATATATAAGGATATCTGTAGCTGTCATAAATTCACCTTCTTCTTTAGTAGAAGGTAAAAGATTCCTAATTATCAATTCAGCTTCTGTAGACTTATTTGTAAAACTATCAGAACGTGTTTCTAACTCTTCAACTTCATCCATACTTAATTCACCACTTTCTTCATCCAATTTATACAAATGATAAGCTTGTTCCCACGATCTTTCTACCACATACCTTGCTTCCTTACCTAAAAAATCAATAGATTGTACCTCAAAACCGATCCACCTACTATAACCCATTTCTGATCGTAAAAACTCAATATTATTTGAGCTTCCCAAAAAGGACGCTATACGGCATGCAAAAGTCTCTTTTTCTTGAAATGGAAAACGTACATTTATATATCGTTGCGACAACCACCCTTTAATAAACTCTGGACTAGCATTAAGCTGATGCAACTCTTCTAGATTAATAATGAAGTTCCTTATAAGCGCTTTCTGTAAATCTTTCTCACTATCTTTATTCGAACTAGAAGTATAATACTTTATTATAGGAAGAGGACATAAAAACTCACAAAAATAACTCTTACCTATACCCTCTTTAAGAGAGCATAAAATTAAGGCATGTTTATTTATGCCATCAGGATTAAAAAGAGTTCGTATGGCTCTAATCATCCATTTCTTAAGATGGGTATACCAGTAGAGTTTATTTTCATAAGTTGGATATTTTAAATGAACATAACTAGATAACTGACGAATATAATCTTTATTACTATCAAACTCTTTGCCTTCAAAAGATAAAAAATATTCCTCTATAGGATTAAAACGTTTTACAAAAAATGACGTTAATACGCAACTAAGTAATTCCCGAGAGCAATCAATACCATGCATACTCAAATTATCTCTTAGCTCACTAATGTTAACTTCATCCCATATACCACTATTCCTTTTAATACTGATCTCAAGCTCCTTAGTAAATACATTTAAACGAAAGTTAAACTTATTCCTCAAATAGTCTTTCACTGTAATACGTTTATTACTAACTGTTTTCTCAACCTTAGCAGAAGTAACAGGTTTTATAGAAATTAATTTCGATTTTCTAATACCTTCATCTAATAAAAACTGAAAATTAGCAGAATTATATTTCTGAAAATAATCTGATATATCTTTAACTTCTTCAGGAAGTGAAATAGACACAATCCCATAAGAATCCGATAGCTTCTTAGAAGCATTTTTACCAGCCTGGTCATTATCATAACAGCTTAACAATACAGAAGTCCTAGTACGTAAACTTTTCAGCAAATCATCACTGGGCATTTGATTTTCTGACTGTAAAGAAATAACATTGATAAAACCTTGAGAATAAGCAGACATTGTGTCTTTTTCACCAGCCAAAAACAATATATAGTCTAAAGTTCCTTTCAGCAATTGGGATAGACCAAACACATCTTCTTTAGTTTGGTTTTTATAGGAAAATGATTTTTTTTGCCCTTTAAAAGAAAAATCACTAGAAAAAGAAGATTCTATCTCTGGAATATATACCTTAACTCGACCATCTATGTGATACGCTGATACAATTTGATTCTTTTCAAAATATTTAAAAGATAAAAATCTACCTGAATTACTTATATAAGACAAATAGCTTACTTGTCTTACATCAAAATGATCTAGAACAGACTGCGTAATACCATATTGTGACCAGTATTTCAGATATATATTAGATATAATAGACTCTGAATCGGATGGTATATATTCAATAGATAGTGTTTGGGAAGGTAAAGAGGATTCTGATTTCTTATCTGAAGATAATTTCAGTAAAACAGGTTTTGGAATAACTTTTATATTTTGGACACTATCTAACCCTAAACACATCTCTTGGTTAATTACTGCCAACACTTCTCTAAATTGTGTTATACAATCTAACCCATAGAAATCTGCCCACATTTTAAAGGCATCTCCTTGGTGACCTGTGTTAAAACTTTTATAAAACCATTTTCCTTGATTATCAGAGAAAATACTCATTGAAGGACGATTATCCTTTTCAGAAAAAATAGATTTATAATTTTTTTTCCTTATATTTGGATTAAATGTAGGAACTAAATGGCGGATGAGGTGTCCCTCTCCTCCTGCCTTTTCAAGGATTTTTTCTTTTGTCAACATACTTTTGTTGTTTAATCCCTTAGAAGGCTATTCCTCACATTTAACCTGGATTCGCAACCAAAATCAAATAAGAAATAGCCTTCTTCGGGAGGCTATTTTTATATAGTATACTACTAGCTAACTTTTTTTTTCGTTTTCTAACGCAAGGGACTTAAGCATATTCCCATTCACCCAGAATACATATGGAATATCAGTTCTAGCTAATAATCCTTTATCAATCAATTCAATAAACGATTTAGATGTATTAGGTTTTCCACCTTTATATCCAGTTATTTTGTTAAACTCCTTAAAATCAAATACAAATTTTTCACTTGTATACGCATTTTTGTAAATCAAATATTTTATAAGATTTAAAGACCTCTTAGAAATTCCTGATATAAAATCTATATCTATAATTTTTATTGACGGATCGTCTATAAAAGGATTAGATTCATATTCTGTGAAAAAACGAATACCTATTTTCTTTTTTATATCTTTCATTTTATTACAGAATATTAGATAATCATATCTAAATATACGAATAAATATATATTATAATGCTACGATTTATAAACTTTAATGTTACATAAAGATACAAAATATTATATAAATAACAATAATAAAGTAAGTTTCTATTTATATTATTTTTTTAATTTTATAATCAGACATAAAAATTATTTTTTACTTATCTTTTTATTTACTTAACTAGCCCTGCATTACAAATACAGGGATCAAGATTACGGCATGAATGCCCTAAACAGATATATTTTTCCATTTTATATCCTCCATTTATACGATATTAATCACTGTTTATCAATATAATAGTTAATTATTTTGACCAGTAATATTATCTTGAGTTCTTACAAAAGATCAAATGGTCTGTAAGTATTTACCACAACATTACTTCCTTAATTTTGGAAATTCTTGATGAATCTTTTTTTACCTTCTATATACGTTAAAAAAACACACTGTATGTGTAGGTTTTCTTCCCAAAGTGAGACAATAAAATTTAATATGGATTTTTTATCCTAGAATCTAAAAACCTATTGCAACGGTCTCGTAATATCGAATTCAGGTTTGTAGTAACGTAGTAAGGATGAAGTAAAGATGTAGTAAGGGTAAAAATAATAATATTAATCTGAAAATCAATTCATTTTATTAATTGTAGTAACGTAGTAAGATAAAATATACTAGACCTATATATATAAGTATATATATGTATACATATTTTATAATATCTCTATCTTAATATTATATAAATAACCTTACTACACTACTACATAATCATATTTGTATATATATAGTATTAATTATCAAATATTTTATAATATAAAAAATGTAGTAATATAGTGTAGTAAGATAGTAAGATATAGGATTTTATCTTACTACGTTACTACACATATAAAATAGATAAAACACTGATTATAAACAATTTGTATATCAATGAAGTGTCATTTTATACCTTTTTTCAGGGGACACTTAGTTTAGATACATACAAAAGTATAAAAGTATTCATAATCAATAGTATATTTTTTTCATGAAGTGTCATTTTTCTATTTTTGATAAAAATTGCTTTGTGACACATATGAAGTTATTGATAATCATTGTTATAATGTACTTCTGAAGTGTATTTTTGTCGCATTTGTTGAAAATATCCTATAGACACATATAAAGTTGTTCATAATCATTTAAATATTAGTTTTGTATGTATCTAAACTAAGTGTCTCCTGAAAAAAATAGACCTTAGACACATAAAAAAGTATTATAAACTGATTATGAATAATTTAAGTATTTTGACCCTTTTTTTAGGAAACAACTTACCAGTCTAAAGACAACTCCAACCCCATAACAGTAGGTTCCTTTCTTTTCTGCTTACGCAACTCATGTTCCTGCCCACTACGGACCAGCTCTTTTTGAAGGGTTTTAAGCATTTCTTGATTACCCAGTATAGATAACAACTCTTGACTCCAGTCTTTAGAACGAGAAGGAATAGAATCCTTACAAACCACCTCATGCCCACGAGCCAACTCACTAACTGTTTTATGCATTTGCCTACCAGCTAGATCATTATCAAAAGCCAGCGTTACAGACCGCCCACGCTCCTTAGCATGCGCCAAAACAGTCCCTAACTCCTTTTTTATGCCTTCTGATAAACTACCGCAAGTAGAGATATACATCGTTCTACCATCATCCTTATGAATTTGTTTATGGCTTAAAGCGTCTATAGGGCTTTCTGTGACCACAATAGCCTTTACAGATATATTTGGATCAACTAATACAGATAACCCCCGAGGAAGCCCTTTTTGGAAGTATTTAGAGCTATTATGCAACCCATCATCTGATACACTTCCTTTAGCATCAAACTCATAACTGATGGTACTACATATGGTACCCTTACCATTTTTATCTAAATCCTTGTATAAGGCAAATACTGCTTTATGGCCCACCTTAACACTTGGATAATGTTCGTAGGTAGACCTATGAATACCCCTACAATGCAGATAATTGTTTTTTTCGTGGACTTTAACCTTGTCAAAAGCTTCTTGGGCTATATAACGCTGAGAAGCTCTATCTGTAATTTCTAGAGCCAACGATTTTTGATCCCTAATAACCCGATCATCTAAGTGACGGCTAGACAAACCACAAATACTCTGATAGGTAAAACCACGATTTTGCATAAAGTCTACTATGGTACCTTTGTCTTTGTCATCTACTAATGATTTATACATCCAATGACCATTCTGATTGGGACCATTTTTAATGAGAACCTTATCACCATCTTTCTCCATAACCGCCCAGGTATTAGAGCTTTTAGACTTATCCAATGCATACCCCATAGAAGAAACATGTTGAATCAGATTAACTTCACGTTTGATTCTTTCTAAGTCACTTTTAATAAGATTGTCTCTTGTCGTTTTACGAGTAGTTTGCGCATAAGAAACCTCTCTTTTAAGCGATTTATTTTCTTCTTCTAAAGAACGTACCTTATCCTGTACATTTTCTAATTCCTTTTTAGCTTTATCACGGTAAAATGGATTTAAGGTATTGATATGTTTGGTAGCTTGCTCTACTTCCCTTTCAATTTTATTTACGCTTTTATAGTATTCTTGAGTGGTAGTATGCTTTCTGCCAGTTAGTTTACTTTCTATGCCCCGTTCTAAACCAAAAGGAGCCATAGCTGCTGCATACCTATTTTGATAACCTTGTAGCTTAATGATACCATCTTTGTAATGTTTGGCACTTAGCCGTCCATCTGGCGTAATAGGAACGACTACACAGTGAATATGGGGGGTATTTTCATCTCTATGAACGGAAAAACGGACAATATTTTTCTCTCCTCCAAATTCTCTACAAGCAAAATCCCAATTGGCTTTTTTCCAGCTTTCAAATAACGATTCATTAGCTTCTATCTCTTTCATACGATCATGACTACCGGTCATGACCAAACCCAAAGCTTTAACCGCATCTGATCGAATGGATTTTTCTTTGGTATACCCTTCTGATATCCTTGCATCAACCAGTTCAGATAAGGATTTACCACCAGTATGAACCAATTCTTCGTTTAAATGAGTTTTAGAGGGATCTATATGGAGGCCCAACTCTGAATTTAGACTTTTCTCTGCTTCATCTTCATATAAGCCTGTTTTTCTAACTTCTTTGCAGGATCTATCTATATGCCTACCGATTCCGATTAAACCTTTCTTGTAGCTTTTTATATTAAACGTTGCGAATGACATGATAAACAATAACGATATAAAACAAGGGGAGTTTCTTTCCCATTTGCTCATAAATCACATAACAGACCTAAGATAACCATATTTGGCGACAAACGAGCAGCCTTATGAAATAAGGCGTAGTGAGCTACGCCTTACTCCGTAAGGAACCAGCTATTTTTACAATATCCCACCAGAAATATACATGCAAATTATAATTTACCAAGCTAATGGGAGGGAAAAGTTTTACAAAAAGTATGGACGCTTAAAGATATTATACTATATTTGAACTATTATAATAATTTAAATTTTAACTTAAAATAAATATATAAAAACATGGAGAATAATATTAAAATAATGGTAGAAACGCTTATCAAAGAAGGAGTGGATATGGATCTTATATTAAAAGCTTCTGGACTAGCTGCAAAAGAAATAGAAGAAATAAGCCCTATAGCTTATGGAAGATATGTAGGAGCTAGAAAAAAACTACTAGAAATAGCCTATAGAATGATAGATCTTGGATATAAAACAAATGAAATAGTAAAAGTTACTGGAATGATTAATTCTAAAGTAGAAGAATTAAAAACTAAAACAAAAAATAAAAAATAAATCCTATTTTTTTTGATAAAAAACTATTATTTTTAATAAAATTAAACTATATTATACTATACAAATAAAAATGTAAAAAAATATTTAAAATAAAAATAAAATGAACGTAGAAAATTTTATCACATCAGTAGTTGATAAATATATTAGCCTAAAAAAATATAAAGTATCAAAAAAAGAAGTAAAAAAAATAAATCCTTTAGATAATGAAAAATATATAAAAGCTAAAAAAAAACTTTTGGAAATAGCCTGTAAAATGATAGTAATTGGTTATGAAAAAAAAGAAATAAATAAAATAACTGGAATTTCTAACGAAAAATTAAAAAATTTAGAAACTATTTTTAATACTAAAATATTATAAATTAATAATAAATGCTATCATGATAAAAAGTAATTATACATGCTATGGAAAATATATAGGATATAAACAAAGAACAATAGAAATAGCAAATAAAATGATATTTCTTGGTTATAAAAAAGATGAAATAGTTAAAGTAATAGATGTACCTTATGAAATAATAAGTAAACTAGAATACAATATAAAAAATGAAAAATAGTATTGATAATTAGACCTATTTTAACCATATAAAGTTATATTAATATGAAAAATAAAGTTAAAATATTAATAAAAAAACTGATTCAATCAGGTATTGATATGAATGCTTTTATTAAAGCTTCTGGTTTATCTATACAGCAAGAAATAGTAAAAGTTATAAGTAATGGATATAAAAGTAGAAAACTCATAACCCTAAAAAAGAAACCATTTAGATATTAATGATAGTTTTTTATTTTTTTCTAGCCTTATTCTTAATTCAGGGACTTTATTGGTTGAAATTAAGTGGTATCCCTTTGAATGAACGATACCTTAAATGGGCAGTCGAATTCGTATTTAAGTCAAAATACATCTTTTATTCTAGACTTATTTTAGTAAGCTCTATTTCTTTTTTAGGATGGGATCGCTTGAAAACATTTATAAAAAATGCATTCGACAAAAATAAAAGTTGGATACCACTGGTACTATTGTTTTTCTGGTTATTGTTTACGATTTGTTTTGTCTATTTCGAAAGAACATGTCTCTATCTATATTCGTATAATTGTTTAAAATCATATATTTCTTTTCCTTCCCATTTGTTTATACTTTTTTTATTGTATTTCGGTATACCCTTTTGGTTTCATGGAGATATAAAACCTTCTGTAAAAAGGGATAAGAAGTCTATAGTTCTTCCTAAAGGCTACGATAAAAAATCCCCTTTTAGTATAGCTATTCCTACAACCAATGGTAAGCTTCCCATCAATAATCCTCAGAGAGGGATATATATATTAGGTGGAGCTGGCAGTGGTAAAAGCATCTATATTTTAGAGCCTATACTTTACGCAATGATAAAAAAAGGGTATTGTGGAATTGTCTATGACTACGATTTTGAGGGGATTCAAACAGATCCCCGTTCAAAGTGTTGTTTGTCTAAGTTTGTCTATAACTGTTATATACAATTACCAGAAAAAGAACGAAATAAATTTTCCTTTAAAACAATTAATTTCACAGATTTAAATAAAAGTAGCCGTATAAATCCGATAGATCCGATCTATATAGAAGATAGAGAATATTTAGACGAGTATGTAACGGTATTATTAAAAAACCTTAATCCTGTTCAGAAGGATGATTTTTGGCTATTAAGTACGAAATCGCTTCTAAAAGGGATGATTATATATTTGTGTAATCAAGCCCCAAACTGCTGTACTTTACCCCATGTATTACTCTTATCCACCAAACCTATAGATAAGATATTAGGCTTAATAGAACAAGATAAAGAGGCCTATATGTATTCCAGTTCTATATTTGATGCTTATAAAGGAGGAGAGAAGTCTTCTGCTCAATTATCGGGTATTACAGCAAGTTTTAAAACAAGTTTACAGCCTCTTCTTAATAAGAAGTTATTTTGGGTATTAAGTAAGAATGAAGTGAACTTAACTATAAATGATAGATATTGTCCTACCCTACTCTGTATAGGTAATTTCCCAGCTGCTAAATCAGCATTTAGTCCAGTAATATCCTTATTGTTAACGGTATGTTTTAAATCTATGTATGGCCATGGTAGGAATAAAAGCTTTGTATCCATAGATGAGTTATCTACTTTGTATATTCCCGGTATCTCAGAAATCCCAGCTACAGCTAGAAAATATGGTATTAGTATGATTTCCTGTATTCAATCAAATGCCCAACTAGAAGATACATATGGGCATGGAGGCGCTAAAAAACTCAGAGATATCTTAAGTAACCAGTTTATAGGGAAATGTGGCATTGAATCTTTTGGTTATGCGAGTTCCCTATTTGGTAAAGAAGCACATATAGTAAAGTCTACAAGCTCCTCAGAAACCTATCATGCTGAAGGTAAAGGCCCGAATACTACTAGAGGTGAAAACATCAGTATCCATGATAAAGATGTGCTTCAATCTCAAGATTTTGTAAAATTTCCTGTGGGATATTTTGCAGGCAGTGTGGCAGAGAGTGAAGGTACGTTTTTTGAAGAACAGTTTAGACTTGTATCAGACTACGATAAGTCCTTTAAAAACAAAGTATTAAAAGACTTACCAGATATAAATTATGTTACAGATGAAGATATTATGCTGAACCAAAAAAGAATAGAAGAAGATATAGATGCTCTTGTCGTTTAACCATTAACTGATTTACAATGTCTGTTATCCAATCTAATGATTGTATAGATGTTCTTCTTTCTACTGGCGTATATATCAGACGTGGTAATTTTTTCGAGTGTCAGATATGTGGGAAATCTTTTAGTCAAAGCTCTTCTCTTAGGATGCACCAAGGCACCCATAAGATAGAACCTTTAAGCTTGTTTTAAACCAGATATGTATATGATTAATAATCATTTTTCAATTTTACCAGAATATTCAAAAAAGTTCTAAAAGATTTATATTTTTTTAGGCTAGATATATTTGTTTTTTTAAGTAAAGTTTTATATCTTATATATATTATTTTATAATATATATAAGATATAAATTAAGTTTATAACTTTTATGGAAACTCGTTTACATCTCACACAAACTATTAATTATCAGATTGTAAATTCTGTAATGGATTTATTCTATTTGGGTAAACATACAAATGACTATATTGATGGCATGTCTCCTGTGGAGTGGTCTATCCTTAAGAAAAAAATAAAGATGGCTGAATCGTTGTTAGATAATGGAGCAGGGCGTGTCTAAATAAAATAAAGCGTATGAAACAATTACACTATCTATTCTTGTTCTTTCCATTGGCAGCTATAGATTGTACAGGTTGTAATAAAACTTCAAAGTCTATTAATAATCTGAAGCATAAAAAATGCTCTTATGAAAAAAATACAATAAACTCTAATAAATATGTAGATGTAGACGTAGACGTAGACAAAAAAGATAGAAGGGGGTATACAGCTTTATATAATGCAGTTAGGTTCAATGATATAGACAAAGCCCGTTTCTTATTAAAATCTGGTTCTGATCCTAATATAGCTATGTTATATGGTTCTATTCTAGAGAAAGCTGTGTCTAAGAAAAACGTAGAGATGGTTAAATTATTGCTGTCTTATGGGGCTTATATTATCGTTCAAGAAGATGGAAGTTCAACCATTTTAGATTGTTTTCGTCATAAATCAAATGATAGATCCAAAGAAATCTATCAACTATTGGTTAACAGCCTATCTCCTGAAGAACGTGATAGAGTAAATAAAAAATCTAAAGAAGATGTAAATAGTCTTGATAGTATAGGGTATACACCTCTTCATTGGGCTGTTGTAGATAACAATCTAAAAGAAGCAAAAAGGCTTCTGGAGTTAGGTGCTGATCCAAATGTAGTAGTAAATGGAAGTAGTACTCCGATTTATATTTCTGTTCAAAATCAAAATAAAGAAATGGTTAGATTATTACTTTCTCATGGAGCAGAAGTTTACTATTGTGACGAAAAGACTAATCCGGTTTTTATGTCCTATGACATAGAACTTATGGATATAATTCTTACCCATCTTGCTGATAGTGGTAAGAAAGATTTTGAAGGCTTATCACCTATACATTGGGCTTGTAGAGATGGACGCTTAAGTTTAGTCAAGTATATATTGAATAATGATAGCTCTCTTATTAATGATTCAAATAATCTATATAACTTCACACCTCTTCACTGGGCTGCTAGAGGTGGTTTTAAGGATATGGTCTCATTTCTTATTTCAAAAGGAGCTAATAAGACAGCTAAGAGTAGGAGTAATTTTACGCCCTTAATGTTGGCTATATCTAATAATCATGAACAATTTAGAAGTATCCTTTCCCCAGATGATGCTCAAATAGAAACTGAAAATTCAAATACTGATTCGGAGCAATGTAGTATTTGTTTGAACACAATGGGTAGATCTGACTGTATTATTTTTCCTTCTACCCAAATAGAGTGTGGACATACATTTCATTTTGAATGTATTGCTGGGTATGTAGCAAATAAACTTAGTACTTATCCATGGGTTAGATGTCCTAATTGCCGTAATAAGATATCAGAGGGTTTGTGTAATAGCATGCTCTCTTCTAGTAATCCTACTAGGAATGAATCTTTAATAGAAGCTGTTAAACAATCTAATTATGAAGTAACCTCTTTATTATTATCCTGTGAAGCTGATCCAAATCATTTTGATTCTAATACACGAATGACTCCTCTACATTATGCAGCTCGTAACATGAGTAATGGAAAAGCTCGTCAAGACATATTGGATAAAATATGTATGATACTTATTCAACATGGTGCTAAGGTAAATGCCATAGATAGTGGTCGTAAAACAGCTAGAGATTATATCCCTTCATATAATGAAGCTTTAACCGTCTTAGTAGAATCTGGAGGTATGCGTTCGGGGTATTGTGATCACCCTAAAACTGCATTTGGATTACCGGTTAGAAAAGATAAATAAGCCATTACTAATAGATACAGATTGAATAACCTATATAAATCATTCTATGAACAAGCTTAAAAATGTACTACATATTGTACTTTTATTATCCTTTTTTAATCCTGTTTTTGGTAAATCAAATCATTTTTATCAACCATTAAAATCTGTTCATAGCAATGGTTGTCATTGTTTAGAAGTCAGATATGGTATATGGAAAAAAATGCATGGAGTGAAAGCAGGTTATGTATGTCACTTTAATGAAACCTGGTATATGAAGTTATCTGGTGGATTTTCTAATAAAAAACTATTAAGCTTTTCTAGTACGATTTACTATAATATATATAGTAACCACGAGTCAATTTATTTTGGTATTCTATTTGGCCCACAGGTTAGTTATCAGTTTAAATATAATAACTGGCTGGTTAAAAATAAGAAATTTAATGCTGGTATTCAACTAGGAATTGAATATGAAAAAGTCTTAACAGAATACCTATCTTTAATAGTCTTACCAGAGACCACTATATCTATTTTAGATAAAAACAATATCTTTAATTATTACCTTTCTACAGGAATTCGTGTTAATTTTTAGATAAAAATAGTTGTTTTTTTAAGTAAAACTTTATATCTTATGAAGTATTTATTTATAATAAATATTAGTAAATAATTATACAATTTAAAGTTAATAAAATTTTATAAAAATATGCATAAAAAACAATTTTCTTGTCTATTTATTATTGCACTTTTTTCTCTTTGTTTTAAGTGTAATAGCGATTACTTTAGCAGTTATGATCGTGACAATGCTTGGTCCCCCAAATATGTCTTAAAATTAAATATAGAAAATAATAAGCCCGCTGAACTTTCTCAGAAGGTTCCTTTGTGTTTAGAAGTAAAATTCGATTCGGAATGGAATAAAAGAACCATTCCTGAAAGTAGAAGAAGTAGTCCAATTGCAGAATCACTTATAAATGTTATTATAAAAGATGTTCGGATTGTTGGTGGTAGAGGTAAATTGTCTTTAAGGAACGAAAAAGACGATAAGGATTTTAGTAAAATCTTTAAAGATGGCATCAAAGTAAGGCAGGGAACCACCAAGTTATGGTATATTCCAGATGTTCCTTCTTCTGAATCAGGTAATAAGTATTGCCATTCGCATCAAATATATATAACAGCAAAAGTATTAGATTTAGACGAAAATCAGGAGCATGGCGATCTGGTAAAATGTACCATAGAGCTAGGCGAGCCGAGTTATGGTTTGGATCTTAAAAGCAATGATTCGGTAGCGTATATAGAAGATCAATCTATTCCAGTAGAGCTGATTGTAAAATCGGATAACCTATTAGCTTCAAAACAAAACTATAAAATATCTAAGTTAGATATCCTTGGAGGAGATGGGAACGTATATACAGAAGTAGATGGCGTCAGGAAAAAACTATCCATTAATGATCCTATTAACTTTGGTAAGAACATATTTTATTATGTTCCAAATCCAGAAAGTTCTGGAAATCATAAATTAGTTTTTACGGTTCAAAACATACAAGGGTATACTGGCAAGCAAGCTTCGTTACCTATCCAAGTAGAATCACACCGTGTTCAAAATTTTACTGCTCATATAACACTTCCACCCAACAACGAATCTTTATTGCCATTTAAGGAGATCATATGTAGTCTTAGAATAACTTCGTTATCAGGCAAAGAAAACGAGTTAGACTACTATGTAGACAGCATAGAACTGAATGGAGGTAAATTTATATTAGATGGTAAAGAATTGGTAGTCGGTACTCCTCTAAAAGAGGGTAATATAGAAATGGTTTTTGATCCTTTGCACTACAGTGGAGACGTACAAGCTTCTATTATCCTAAGGAATTCAAAAGGAGATTCCAGTAAAGTAACCTTTTCAAGACCGCTGGTCATAAGTGATCCTTCCTTAGGCGTTGAATCCACCATAGTAAATAAAACAATTAAATTAACAGTAAATTGCTCATATACAGGTTCAAACGCAAATTTTGTTCTAAATAGTTATAGTCTATCAAGAGGTATAGAAGGGGTATTAAAGACGATTACCGGTGCAACAATTAAGGATCCTATTTTACTCTCTTTAGGAGAGAATGAATTCACTTTTGAGCTGTCTAGCATAGATATAAACTTGATAAAAAAATCACCAATAATAAATTTTGATATTATCCATCCGGATGGTACGCATCATAAGACATCTTCTAATCTATCTATTTTTGTATTTGAGAAGCTTGATTCGATGTTACGTACACTAGAAACTGAGTCTTCAAATCTATATAGAAGATTGGCTCCAGATTATAGTAATAGAACCCTTTTATATGCATCTATAGAAGCTCTAGAAAAAGAAAGTACTAACTGGATTAATAGATGTTATAAGATAGGTCAGGTTATGGATTATATTAAAAATGATCCAAATGTTACAAATAGTGTAACAGAATCGATCACTCGTTTGAACACTTTAAGATCATCTACAGAGGATAGAATTACCAAAAGAAAATTATCCAGTAAAATGTTACTGGAATGGAATTCGTCAATAGATGATATAGATGATAATCCCAGCTCAAAATATTGTACAGAAAGGACCAATAAAATAGAATTAGAAATAAATAATTCGTCAAATATATTTGAGTTATGTAGGGGAATAGTAGGTATGGAAGATATTGTAAACGATTTTGAGGGATTGCCCGGAAAGATTGCCGAATTAAGAATAAAAACACAAGAAAAGTTAAACGAAGAGAACAGACAAGCAACTGAAGAAGAGGCGTTTAAAAGAACTACAAATGAAAGAATAGTATTCGAACAACAGACCAGAACTTCAGCTATAGCCACTGTAAACCAGTCTATATCATCCGAGCAAGAAACGAGAGAGTCTAGTATTTCCTCTGTACTACAATCAATGTCATCTGAACGAGACATGAGAGAAATACATAAAAAAGAGATATATCGATCTATAGAAAATGAAAGAAAATTAAGACAAGAAGAGATAAAAAATCTAGATAAGTATATATATAAAAATGATAAGGCATTACGTCGTTGGATTAATCATATAGAGAAGAAACATAAAAGAGCGGAAGCACATTTTGAGTTTTTAGACGCTAAAATAGGAGTTCTAAACGACCCCTGCATAGAAAACAAGAAAGAAATGTATGAAAAAGATGAAGTATTAAGCAAAATACAAGAAAAAGTAGCGCGAGCAGAGCTTGGTTCAAATTATGAATATGATTCAGATCCTAAATCATATTCTTCAGATTCTGACTCAGACTAGATTTACTTTTAACCCATTGAAAATAAACATTAATTCTTTCCCATTAGTTCTACTTTTTTAATCTAGTGGGAATAGAATCCTTACGCAGTAAGGATGTATAAGGTTACGTAAGATATGTACATATTAATCACAAAATCAATAAAATATCTATGGTATTACTAGATATAGGAACTTCATTGAATGACTGGATTAAAAGTGGCTACGATTTATTAAAGTTGATTGCTAAACTGTTATCTGTAGTAGGCTGCGTTAGACTGGCCTATTTATATCATGTTGGCAGAGACAAAGGCTGTGTTTTTTACGAATTACTCCATTGGATAGGGGCCATTGTATTTTTCTCATCTATTGAACCGATATACAATATGATTGCCAACTTTTTTAAGATAACCTAAATAGTTTAATGCAAAAATTAGTTAATAGCCCTTATTTAAAAGAGAAAGGTTTTTTAGGACCTTTCTCTTTAACAGAAGCCTTGGCTGTATTAGCCATTTCTATTATGGCCTATATTATTTCCTGCTACTGTGAAGAATGGTTGCACTACAACCGGCTCTGGACCATTGCATTGGCATGCACTGTCCCAGTCCTATCTATATTTGTAAAAATATGTCTAAAAAATAGTAATCCTACTTGGTTATCAAGTGTTTTATCTTACTATTTCTTTTATTTAAAAGAAGATACCCCCTGCTTTAAAGTTAGGTTAAATGTTTTTCTCAAAAAAGACTAAAAAAGAAAGTTTAGAACGTGTATTCCCTTTTGTAGATTTTCATCAGGATATGGCTGTTGCTGCCGATGGAACTATATCAGTTCCTTTTAAATCAGACTTATCCTTTCAAGAACAATATACCCAGCAAAATTATATAGACTGGACTACTATAGTAGCCAGTAGTATGAAGGTATTGCCTTGTGATAGCCTCATCCAACAAGTAGATATCTATTACCCAGACCAATGGCATAACCCAGGTATAGACTGTGATGAGATTGATTTCTTTGTAGAAAAGAAGTTAAAACACACAGAAGGTAGACCTATCTTACGCCATGAATCCTACCTTATACTTTCGTTCCCTGGATTGTATAAAAATTATGGACCTTTATCTACTTTTTATTGTAGAAGTGAAACCCAAAATTGGAAGAATGATCCATTTTCTGGTTTAGAGAAACGACTGACCTTAGCTGCTAAGGATGCCCAACAGTTTCGTCAAAGTGTATCGTCTCATCTATCTTTAACCCAGCTTGGGGCTAAAGATTTTTCCCGATTGGTTCATAGATACTTGTCTTTAAACTTTTTAGATCCTGAAGATATTATAACGAGTGGATTGGTCCCAGAAAAGGATTATGTAATATCTTCTCCTAACAAGATACAAGTAGTCTCCTTAACGGAAAGTTCCTATCAACTTAACCATACCGTACTGGATAAATTTGGCCATAACGGAGGGGGTTGTGCTCCTTTAACAGAGGGCTTAGGTAGAGGTCTAAACTTCCCCCATATCATTTCTAGAGTTATTCGTCAGATAGACTCTGAATTCTTCTTAAAAAGCCACTTCAATTCCTTTGCCTGGAGTGAAGCTACTAAACTAGATGAAAGAAAACTTAAAAACATCAGACAGATCCGTAGTGAAATGTCTGACTTTGAACAAACCCTTCGTCAGAGAGAAGAACCTATCGTTTATTTATCGATGTTGGTAATACCCTTTTCTAGAGGTAACGTAGATACCCTACGTGACTATAGTTCCCAAGTGCAAGCTGCATTTGCCCAAATAGGTATGAAGAGTTACTTAGAAACCATAGATACCGCTAACTTATTTTGTACAGCCTTACCAGGAAATGGCAATCAAACCTATAGGCGTTTCCCTATTCCCCTATACTCAGCTGTAGCCCATATGAACAGCACTACTCCTTTCACAGGCTATACAGAAGGCGTTTTGTTAGCCAATAGATACAAAGAACCTATCTATTTAAACCCATTTAATGCCGAGTTAGACAACCAGAATGCCTTTATATTTGGCCCTTCAGGATCTGGTAAATCTTTTTTTAATGGCAAGATGATCAAAGATAGATTTGAGTTAGGCCATATCGTTATTGTCATAGACAGTGGAGGAACCTATCGCCATTTATTTCAATCTTTAGGCGGAAAGTATATTGAACTCACTGCAGAAAAATCTTTAAGCTTAAATCCATTTTTGTTTGCACCCAATCCAGAAGGTAAATATCTACCAGATAGCAGTAAGATTATCTTTTTAGTACAACTCATTGGCAAGATGTGGAAGGGAAATCTCAACGAAAACCCAATGAATGAGGTAGAAAAATCCTTACTATCTGAATGGATTAGCAGCTATTATCAAAACTTACAAAGCAAAGTAATCCCTACCCTAACAGGGTTTTACGACTATTTAAAAGTATTGGTAGAAACAAATGGGAAAGATATATCAGATATCAAAAACGAACAGTTGTTCCCTTTTCAAGAGTTTTTTATTGTTTTAAAGCCTTTTTCCCATCGAATCTACAAAGAGCATTTTAATGCTTTATCACAAGACTATCTATCAGACCATAGTTTAGTTTGTTTTGAGCTAGAGGCCATAAAAGGCAATAGTAAACTCTATCCATTGGTGGTACAAATTCTCTTTGACTTTGCTTTTGAAATGGTAGCCAAATATCCAGATAAAACTAAGTTCATAGATATTGAAGAAGGTTGGACTACTTTAGATGACTCCTCTAGAGAACATATAGAAGCTTTTTACCGAAAAGGCAGAAAAACCAAAACTTCGATTCGCATCATTACGCAAGACATTGGGGAGATCAAATCATCTAAGATAGCTAGCGCCATTAAAAACAATGCGGCTACCTTTATCCTACTATACAATGAAAAAGCCTCTAGTAGAGAAGAGATAGGAGCATTTTTAGGTATGAATGACTTAGATATGGAAAAATATGCCAGTCTTCGTCGTCAGAATGGACCAGATGGCTTTAGAGAAATATTCATTAAAGAAATGAGTCATAGCCATGTATGGCTATTAGAAACATCTCCTTGGGAATACGCTATGTTGACCTCTAATCCATCGGAAAGAAATAAGATTGCTGCCTTGACTAAACAATATGGATCGATTAAAGATGGTATCATAGAATGGGTCTATCAAACTAAAAAGGAACGTCATGGCTAATTTTGAATCCATCTTATCTTCCTCGGTTAACTCTACTGTACAAAATGTAGCGGTTGATGCAACCATTATTAAAATGATTACTCTTTCCAAACAGCTATTACCAATTTTTTTATTGGTTCGTTTGATAGTGGGTTACTTTCAAAATCACTTAGACAGTACGCAGTTAATAAAATATGCTTACACCAGTGTTTTAACCCTAATCGTTACCTTTTTATGGCTGCAATATTATGTAAATATATTTCAGTTGTTAGACAAGTTAACCGCCTTGCTCATGGAACAATTTGATTGGACGGCTTTGGCTGATCCTGATGCTACATCTAGCGATAAAGATAGTACCTTTAGTATCTGGGAATGGATTAAGAGTGGCTGGTCCACCCTTGCTAATTGTTCCTTAAACTGCCTATCAGGCGTGTTATGTTTTGCCACTACCAGATTTAGGCATCAAGCACTTATATTTTCCCTTCAAGTAGGCCCTTTAGCTATTGCTTCTAGTCTACTACCAGGCAATTTTAGCACGATAGCCAGCTATTGGCTCAATATGGTGATATCCTTTTTAATGTGGGGGTTTACTATTGATTTAATAGATTATGCGCTTGTTACTTTAGACGTATCTTCCGGTATTAGTACTTGCCTACTCTATACAATGGTAGGTCCATTAACTTCCTTATATATAGGCAATACAATAGGAAACAGTCTATTTGCTTTGGGTGTATCTAACACACACCAACTTATATCCTATGGAAAAAGGTTTTTACCAAAACTAAACAATAAAATATAATCATTATGCGTAAAAAATATACATCATATTTTAAATCTTCTATTGTAATATCAGGAATATTTACCTGTCTTTTGTTTATTTCTTCTTGTGGTAAGTTAGCTAGATATGAAATGAATAGTAATAAAATCGGATTAGATTCATTTAAAAATCAAATAAAAACTGGTTATATACCTATTAAAAATTTAGGTTCTGGAACCTTTCTGCATTTTGCAGCGTTGTCCGGTAATATTGAAGAAGTTAAATCATTACTAAAAAATGGAGATATTGACGTAGATGTACAAAATATATATGAATCATCTCCACTTCATTATGCATCAGAAAACGGTCATGTAAAAGTGGTAAAAGAATTACTCAATAACGGAGCTAATGTCAATGCAAAAAATATAGCGAGGTGGACTCCACTTCATTATGCATCAAAAAATGGTCATCTAGAAGTGGTAAAAGAATTACTCAATAATGGAGCTAATATTAATGAAAAAAATAAATATGAAAGTACTCCACTTCATTTAGCGTCAGCATCAAATCGTGTAAAAGTAGTGAAAGCGTTAGTGAATGATTCAAGCATTCAAGTCAATGAAAAAGATAAATATGGCTGTATTCCATTTTATATTGCAGTAGAAAAAGGTTATACAAAAATAGTAAAAGAGTTACTGAAAAATCAAGACATTCAGGGAGATGAAAAATATTTTGACCGTACTATGCTTCATTTTGCAGTACAAAACAGTCATTTACAAATAGTGGAAATTTTAGTGAATGATTCAAGATTTAAATCTAATATTAATGAACTAACTAGTTTATTCGAAACCCCTCTTGATTTAGCATTCGTAAAAGATGATAAAAATATGATGAAGTTATTAAAAAAACATGGTGCTTTTAGGGTATGTAGTATCAATAAATACTAATCATTATGCATACAAAACAAATAGCTTATGTTAAATATTGATGTATAATATCAGATAGAAAATGGTCACAAATAAATAGTTGCATTATTGAAATAACATGGTGCTACTAGTGGCCATACAACCAATCAATAAAACCATGACAGATAATACAGGTAATATATCGGTAGACACTTCTTCTATTCGCCAGTTAAACAGCTACCATTATGGGAAGAACATTAGCCTATTGCGCTTTTTAGTAATCTTTTTAGCCATATCCTTAGGCGGTTTGTCATGTTTTTTAGGGTATTTGGTCTTTAAACAAAATAGAACTGATTTAGTCTATTTTGTTACCAATACAGGTACCCATGCTGGCATAAAAAAAGAAAATCCTAATGATATAGCTAGAGAATCTTTTGAACTAGAAAACTTTTCCATTCGATTTATCCAAGATAGCTTTGCCCATAGCGAAAACAACTACAAAGAAAACATTGAAAGAGCTTTAACGGTTATGAGCAATGAGTCTAGGATCACCTTAAAAAAACTATTTTCTGATGATAGTTTATTTCAAGTATATAAAGAGTCTAATGGGGTTACCACGGTGCATATAGATAAAGTATTTACTGATACTACATCTTATCCCTATAGGACCCAACTATACTTTAAAACCGATTTAAAGTATTTAAGTAGCCAGGGGGATATAAAAACCCATAGCTACCATCAAGGTATTGAATTAGAGATGGCCATAACAGCTAGATGTAGTAAAAATCCTTATGGGCTAATGATAACACAGTTAACATTCATAAACGATGAAAAAAAATAGCTTTTTACTATTTTGTATATGGTTAATGGCTTATGTTCCTACTTTAGCAGTAAATATAAAAGTATCAGACCAACATCCTACTTTTATCGCCTTAAGAGGTAGCATTGATACCGTTTACTTTGGTAGTGGCAATCAAGAGTATGTATTTAAGGAAAAAGGCAGATTCCTACACATCAGAGCCAAGCATCCTGGTACCAGTAAAACCAATATTACTATATTTTATATAGACAACGAAGGAAAAAAGAATGAAAGGCTCAATGCCTTCTATGGTACAATTAGCTATGATGCAGCTATACAACCCATGTATGATCTTACCAATGATAATATTAAAGGGATAGAATCATCCGAAAAATCGGATATAGAAGAACCTTTAACGGAATTATTAACGGAAGCGTTAGCTTACCTAGAAAAAGCCCCTCAAACGATTAGACGCTTTTCTCAAACCAAACAAAAAGTTAGTTGTACGTTAGTAAACGCCATGAGCACAGGAGATGCCATTATTTTAAAGTTTGTCCTTGAAAATCGTTCTCCCTATAGCTATAAATTAGGCAAATCCTATTTTTTAGTAAACCAAAAAGAGAAAACTCCTATTCCCATTATTTTAAAGCCTAAACGAGTAGTAGTAGAACCTGGCCATACAGAATGTATGACTTTTGTACTAGAATATAAAGCAGATAAATCTGGTATGCTGATTCGTTTTGAAGAAAAACAAGGTCGTAGAGATTTAAGTATAAATCTCTCTAGCAACTTATTGACGAACCTGCCTTGTTTTAGGGAAGAGGCTAAATAAGTTTAGGATTTGCTTTCATGAAAATAAACAAAATATTTTATGGAGTAGTTGGTCTTTTCGGATTAGTTGTTGTGGTGTTAAAAGATATAAAAAAAGAAAAGAGCTGGAATGACTTTTTTGTAGCCCCTCCTCCTAAAGAAAGTAAGCTACTCAAGCCATCAGGTCCTTTATCGATCACTGAAGAAACCAATGAGCGGATAAAGAATATAGGTAAATCTAAATCAAATCAAAAAAGTTGTACCTTATTTCAAAACATGCTTCAAACGGTTCAAAAAAAAGAGGAAGTAGCTAAAGTTGACCCAGTAGTCGTTCAACCAGAACCTGTTAAAGAAGCTAAAAAAGTTAAGGTTACGCCTAAAAAAGTAGTTAAAAAAACAAAAATAGTTGAAAAACAGATTGTTTCTCCTTTAGAACCAAACTATTTCCCTGGATACGTTGAAATAAAAGGGAGTAAAAAATCTAAGGATTGTGTATCAACTAGTTTTATATCAGGTTGTTTGTATGGTACCCAAAATCTCAAACATGGCAGAAGTATTATCATACTGGTAAAAGAGGCTTTTACTTACCAAGGCAAAAAGATACCGAAAGGGGCTTTATTATATGGAGTAGTGGCCTTTGGTAAAGAGCGCGTATTGTCTAAATTAGAGACAGCTGTATTTGGTAAGACCACGCTTGAGGTTTCTATAGCTTTATATGACACAGACTATACCTTAGGCTTACTGGTAGAAAACTTATATCCATTTATAGATAGTGCCCAAGATAAGTTACTGAGCAAAGCAGCTAGTAGTAGCAGTAATTCCTGGATACAGGAGATCAGCTCTAGTGCAATAGATGCCTTGAAGGCTATGAAAAAGGAACCTAAAGTAACCTTAGAAAACAGAAGAAAAGTACTCCTTAAACCCATAAAAAAATGAACAAGTTAAAAAAATATAGTTTATTGTGTTTATGTCTCTTATTTCCTGTAATTGCTCACGCAGGTATAGGTGATAAAATCAAGTCAGGATTAAGTGCAGCTTGCGATGTCATTCCTGGTGGAGGTGCTGTAAAAAAGCTTTTAGGTTTATCTGCAGAAGAGAAAACAGCTGAGTTGATGGAAGAACAAGTTTCAACCTCTAAAAACTTTTTAGAAAAAATGAAAGACGCGGCTCAAAGCATGCAAAAATTAAAAGAAAGTGTAGAAGAAGCCAATAGAATTAGAAAACAGGGAGCTGAATTACTTCAAGATGTCTCTGATGCTAAATATGGTAAAGTATTAGCGGGTATATCAGAGCAAATCAGTGGTATTAGTTTAGATCCAAGTTCATATATACCTGATTTAGATTGTACAANAGATATAAAACGAGATTGTTCATTTTCATGCTATAGAGAAAAAGTATTGTTAGGAAACATAGATGATTTCACCAATAGAAGTAGTAATTTCATGGGTGCTAATATTCCCAAAAGTTTAAATGCCCGTTGTAAAGAAATAGATCAAGAATTACGTCGTTCAGATCAGATTAAAACGGCTGCTAAGGAAAGGAACAATAAGCTAATTGGTCCCTATCAAGCCCAAATCAAAAGCTTAGAAGTTCAAAATAAAAATATCGATAAGATCCTATCTTCTAAGTTATACAAAGATGATCCAGTAAAGTATTTCCAACTAGAATCCATTAAAAACAAAAACATTTTAGATATGGGCAAATTGGTAGAGCGGATTAGTAGGATTGAAGCTGCCTCAGAAGAGGTTTCTAAAGAAGATAAGGATGCTATTGCAAAAGTATATAATCAAAAGCTAAGTAAAGACTTGAGAAATGCTATTATTAAAAGTAAAATAGAGAGAAATAAAAGGTTTAAAAATAAGTAGGATATAATATATATATAAATAAATCATTCTACTTAAAATAAGTATTCAACTATAATTTATATGAGAAAAATAAGGAGTAAAGTATTTCTATCTATTGGTCTATTAAGTTTAAGCACTTTTTCTTCTTGTACCAATACAAGACAATCAATGAACCAAAGTAAAGAAGAGCAAGGACTGCTCAAAAAAATTAGCAGAGGAAGACCGACTGCAGGAAATATGAGAAGAGTCTATAACAGTAACCCGAAAAAAATGATTTGTTTAGCAGCAACAGGAGTAGCTACGATTCTTGGTGTTTCTGGATTAGCAGTCTGTGCTTATTCAAACATTTCATCAGAAGTATCGAATATAGCTGGGTTTGATAATACTAATTTTAGGAATATATCTCCTTACCACTATGAATCATCAACTCCAGGTACATTCAACGAAACCGGTTGGAATAGTAATGATTCTACAGGTTCACAAGTAGCATACAGCGCACACGAACCATCAAGTACAACGATTCCTAATGAAACTTTTTTAACTACAACTGAAAAAATAGACGTTAAACTTATAGATTCTGCACTAGAAAACGATGCTAATGTTAATGAAAAAAATATTGATGGAGTGGCCCCTATTCACATTGCAGCATATACAAACAATATAGAAAAATTCAAATTGTTGTTGAAAAATCCATATATCAATGTCAATCAAGATAGTCGTCTAGGTACCCCCCTTATAATTGCACTAGAAATAGGTAATGAAGAAATGATTCAATTATTATTGAACCATCCAGATATTAACGTTAACGAGAAAAATAGTTATAAAGAATACCCTATTCATGCAGCAGCATACTATTGTCGTCCATCAAATCTAGAATTGCTACTAAAAGACAAAAGAGTTATGCTTAATGTAACGGATAGTTCTAACAAAAAAGCTCTTGATATCGCCGAAAAAAGGTGTAATCCATTATGTGTTAATCTATTAAAAGAAGCAGAAAAAAACAGATCTACTATTTTAGGAGGAAGTGTTCAATACACTGTGTTAAGTACTTAAAAAAGTTATAATTCGTAGTAGTCAATATTTAATCTGACAGGCATTAAATATTGACTACTAGATTTAATTCTATTTTAGATTAGTTATGAATTCTTATTTTTATGTTATAGCGTACTATAAATATCTATATAATAGACTGAATATCAGAATAATGTAGTCCGGTAATAAGCATTATATCTTCTATAGAGTAGCCTTTGGAAAGCATTGTTTTAGCTATTTCTAACTTACTCTTTTCTTCCCCTATTCGGATTCCTTCTTGTCTACCTTCTTGTCTACCTTCTTGTCTACCTTCTTGTCTACCTTCTTGTCTACCTTCTTGTCTACCTTTTTGTTCTCCTTGTTGTATTAATCTTTCAGCTACAGACATGGCTATATTCTTTAATTTTGGGTTAGCGTTTTTTATTGTTTCCAGTAAATTTGGGTTATCATCTACTTTCAACATATATAAAAATACTGCATCCGCGTAACTAATGTAATCTTTTTCTAGAAATTCTACAATTAAACCGATACGATCAGAAAACCATTGCGTAAAATCTCTATAGATACCTTGCTTTAGAACCATAGCTGCAAAAGCACCTCTTTTATAACTAATCAGTTCATCTTCTGAGGTACTATATAAGTCAACTAAATGAAAGCTATCAAACATACAAGTTTTAGATAACTCAGGATCCGAAAAAAGATCAAATAATCTGTTTGAACCTTTATAGGGCTTGTTTCCGCTATAAACACAGATGTTTAGTATAACTGGAAGGGGTACATTTCCATGCTCTTTTAGATGTTGTCTCAACAATTGAACGTTGTACTCCATAAAGCGAAGACCCATATAAAGATCTTCACTAGATTGATGTTCTGCTAAAATGTACAGGTAACCAGGATTACCATTTATATTGGTTTTGAAGACTAAATCAGATTCTCCTCNTCTNCCAACTGGATCTACGAAACTCTTATTNGTTAACTCTAATGATTCTTTATCTATTCTAGAAAGTAGATCAGAAGGAAGGTTNGCTGATAAAAAATCTAGCATTGCCTCTTTATTACAAAAAGTATTCTTAAATACCTGATCATGAGGCTTATCTAATATATTTTCTTTATCCTTGGTTTTGTTATCTTCCTTACGCATTCGATCAGTATATGACGAGATCAAGTTATCAATAGTAAAAATATCAATATTTCTTATAATTCTTTACCATCATGAGAAAGAACCCATCTCCTTAATATGTTATGTAAAATGTAGATTGATAATTATTTTATAGATTAATCTTTATGTAAATCTTTATCTCCTAAGGGTGTACCTCAATGAGATAATCAAAATANAACATTATNGCATTAATGAGATAACCTATATGCGATAGATCCAATGATATAATTTATATGAGATAATTTAACTAATCAAAACATGTTCATAAGAGCTTATTTGAGAGCATCAACAAAAGATCAGTCTGCTGATCGAGCAAAAGATATAATGGATCAGTTTGTGCACGAAAGAGGATATAAAATCGCCAGTTACTATCGTGAAAATATTAGTGGAACAAAACTGGAAAGACCAGAATTAGCACGGTTATTAACCGATAGTCATCCAAATGATATCTTACTGATAGAGCAAATGGACCGATTAACCAGGTTAACAAACAGTGACTGGGAAACACTAAAAAAAAAGATTCAACAACATCAACTCAGAATTGTTAGTCTGGATATACCTACCTCTTGGCAAGCGTTAGATAAACAACAACCAGAAAAAAATGATCCAGTAACACGGGCCGTAATTTCCTCTATCAATAATATGATTATTGATCTAATGGCCACAATGTCTTATAAAGATTGGATAAGCCGTCTAAATAGGCAAAAACAAGGAATAAAAAAAGCACATGAACAGGGTAAATATAAAGGAAAGAAGGCTGATCATGAGAGACACAAGAAAGTTATATACTATAGACATGTCAAAAAACTAAGTATACAGGAAACTGCATATGCTACCGGGTACAGCAAGGCACAGATATGTCGTATTCAACGGTTGAATATACTAAATAATTTAACAGATGAGCAAAAAAACTTTTAACTTTTTAATAAAAATTAATATCCTAAAATCTTTCTAAATCAAGCTATTTAATAATATAGATAGAGCCTTAACGAACTATGTTAATAAGCAAATTTTTTGTTAGAAAAATATTTCGTTTTTAAGTTTTATTTTGATTATAATTATAATTTATATTGATAATCAAATAATAGATTTATAATCTGTTGATTTATGGACTATCATATTTTCTTTCTGACCACACTAAGGGTTAGCCTTGAGTTTAGATAGATGTCCATCTACATAAAAAAGTATGGTCTCTCATAATAGCAAATACCTGTCTAATAAGTTTATTAGCTACAGCAATAAGAGCCACTTTACCAGGTTTCCCTCTTTCTTTTAACCTTTCATAAAAGTCTTTACAGGACTTATTAAAGCGTATAGCTGACCAAGAAGCTATATAGAGCAAAGAACGCAATTGCGGGTTCCCATGACGATTAATATGACCTTTTTTTCTTACCGATGAGCCTGAATGCTCATAAATAGGTGCCAAACCGACATATTTAGAGAACTGTTTAGCGCTTTCAAAATGATTACCTCCACCAGTGGAAACGATAAGTTCCATAGTGGTTCTATCGCCAATCCCTTTAATAGAGCTAATGCGTTTATAGAGATCCTGATAAGTTTCCTGTGTAATAGAAAGCATTTGTTGCTCTAATATAACTATTTGTTCTTCCAAATAGGATATAGTTTGTTTGACCATAGTCAAAGATACAGTGTCTGGTTTAGGCAACACACTAAAAGGACTCTAGCAAGTTATAACACATTGTCAATTGTTTTCTTCAACTGAGCAAAAAGTGTTTTTTGTTGCTTTAAGGCTTGTATACTGGCTAAAGGCATTTTGTAGGGTTTAGGCTCCATCTTTGATCCATACAGAGAAATAAGTTCCGCATCTACCTTGTCAGTTTTCGTTATATGGTTCACTACCTTAGTAAAGTGTTTGATCTGCTTAGGGTTAATAACTGAAACAGATAGGTCAGCTTCTAAAAGCATCTTTACTAATAAACAACCATAGTTGCCAGTCGCCTCTAAAACACAGTGATCTAAGCATTTATCACGTTTAGACAAAAAGATTGCAATGCCATT
Source organism: Cardinium endosymbiont cEper1 of Encarsia pergandiella (assembly GCF_000304455.1). NCBI lineage: Bacteria > Pseudomonadati > Bacteroidota > Cytophagia > Cytophagales > Amoebophilaceae > Candidatus Cardinium > Cardinium endosymbiont of Encarsia pergandiella. The sequence goes on along the minus strand of NC_018606.1, from coordinate 7,534 downwards.
TGGATCGTTCTTATACGTAGCCGTAGTATAGCCTTTACCTTTAGGGAAAGCAGCTACAAAACTACTTTTTGCTATATCGATGCCTATGTATTTCATATCATTAGATGTTTGTATTAAATTGATTCATCTCATGAACTATCGTCGCACACACGGGCTTTAATGGCCAGCGAACTATTCAGTTTTTAAGATGAAAAGAGCTGGGGGCTAAACGTTAAGCGCGGTATCTAATACCAGGTACAATGCGACCTTATTCCAGCTCTTTAATAAGATAGTCTTATTTAATACAAACGTACGACGTACAATAATTCCCCATATCCAAGTTGACCCCATAAAGACAGACTCATGCTTTCTAAAGGCTACTTTATAGAAGATATAATGCTTATTACCGGACTACATTATTCTGATATTCAGTCTATTATATAGATATTTATAGTACGCTATAACATAAAAATAAGAATTCATAACTAATCTAAAATAGAATTAAATCTAGTAGTCAATATTTAATGCCTGTCAGATTAAATATTGACTACTACGAATTATAACTTTTTTAAGTACTTAACACAGTGTATTGAACACTTCCTCCTAAAATAGTAGATCTGTTTTTTTCTGCTTCTTTTAATAGATTAACACATAATGGATTACACCTTTTTTCGGCGATATCAAGAGCTTTTTTGTTAGAACTATCCGTTACATTAAGCATAACTCTTTTGTCTTTTAGTAGCAATTCTAGATTTGATGGACGACAATAGTATGCTGCTGCATGAATGGGTATTCTTTATAACTATTTTTCTCGTTAACGTTAATATCTGGATGGTTCAATAATAATTGAATCATTTCTTCATTACCTATTTCTAGTGCAATTATAAGGGGGGTACCTAGACGACTATCTTGATTGACATTGATATATGGATTTTTCAACAACAATTTGAATTTTTCTATATTGTTTGTATATGCTGCAATGTGAATAGGGGCCACTCCATCAATATTTTTTTCATTAACATTAGCATCGTTTTCTAGTGCAGAATCTATAAGTTTAACGTCTATTTTTTCAGTTGTAGTTAAAAAAGTTTCATTAGGAATCGTTGTACTTGATGGTTCGTGTGCGCTGTATGCTACTTGTGAACCTGTAGAATCATTACTATTCCAACCGGTTTCGTTGAATGTACCTGGAGTTGATGATTCATAGTGGTAAGGAGATATAGTCGTAAAATTAGTATTATTAAACCCATCTATATTCGATCCTTCTGATGACATGTTTGAAAAATAATAGGCTCCTACTCCAGCAGAACCAAGAATCGTAGCTACTCCTGTTGCTGCTAAACAAATCATTTTTTTCGGGTTACTGTTATAGACTCTTCTCATATTTCCTGCAGTCGGTCTTCCTCTGCTAATTTTTTTGAGCAGTCCTTGCTCTTCTTTACTTTGGTTCATTGATTGTCTTGTATTGGTACAAGAAGAAAAAGTGCTTAAACTTAATAGACCAATAGATAGAAATACTTTACTCCTTATTTTTCTCATATAAATTATAGTTGAATACTTATTTTAAGTAGAATGATTTATTTATATAAATATTACATTCTATTTATTTTTAAACCTTTTATTTCTCTCTATTTTACTTTTAATAATAGCGTGTAGTAGTTGAGATTTAATCTGACAGGAAATAAAAAATTATAGTTTATAGTTGTCAGTTAAGTCTAGGTTGTNAGTCATGTTTTTAATATATGCGATTTGATTATTTTTTTCAAGTACTAATTTTGGTTCTGTCGAATTTGGGTTCTATCGCGTTTGTAAAATATGTAAAAAAAATATTAAAAATAGATTTTTGATATAAATTTTGGTTCTGTCGCGAGTCTGTCTTTATAAGTGTGTAAATATTTTTTAGGGTTTATATTTACCTAAATGATAACACTTAAAATAGATGAAAAAAAAAGATATATGTAAAGACGGAATAAGCAAGGCGATAGAAGTCCTTATAGGTTCTGTCGCATCTGTAGTAATGGAGCGATTATTTTATTAATTTTAGTCAAAAATTGACCAAAATGTTTACTATTACTCATAGATTATTGCCCTATTTTAAAGGATTTTGTTCTTCACCCGAGTTAATCTTGTTATTTGTCTACATGAAATGTCGTTTTTCTTTAAGCTATAGAGATCTAGAAGAAATGATGCATACAAGAGGTGCAAAGATTGATCACTCTACCTTACAAAGGTGGGTCATTAAGTTCATTCCACTCATAGATCAAGAAGTAAGAAAAAGAAAACGCCCAGTTGGTAGTAGCTGGAGAATGGATGAAACTTACGTNAAACTAAATGGTAAGTGGATTTATTTATATAGAGCAGTAGATCGTTATGGAGATACAGTTGATTTTTTTCTAAGTGAACGTAGAGACAAGTCTGCAGCTCTTTATTTTTTTCGTAAGGCTATCAAAGATAATAACACTCCATCCAAAGTGGTAGTTGACAAAAGCGGTAGTAATAAAGCTGCACTTGATGCATTAAATACAGAACTAGATCAAGATCACAAGATTCAAATATTTCAAAATAAATACTTGAANAATAGAGTCGAACAAGATCATAGGTTTATCAAAAAACGGATAAAACCTATGTTGGGATTTAAGAGTTTCCATTCGGCTAACATTACCATNACAGGAATAGAAAACATTAGAATCATTCAAAAAGGACAATTAATAGGAGCTAAAAAACAAGAATCTACTTTTGAGAACTTTGCCAAACTTATGTCCGAATAATATCCAAAATTCAAGACAAGGGAGAGGACTATACAAAATTAAATACAGATGCGACAGAGCCGTTATATATACATTATTACATAATATCCTGAATATCAGTTTTAGATAGTCGGGTAAGAATCGTAATCTCTTCCATAGAGTAACCCTTGAGAAGCATAGCCTTGGCTATAGAAAAAGCTTTCTCTTTTTCACCCTTTTCTTCCCCTATTCGGATACCTTCTTGTCTACCTTCTTTCCTACCTTCTTCTCTACCCTCTTGTCTACCTTCTTCTCTACCCTCTTGTCTACCTTCTTCTCTGCCCTCTTGTCTACCTTTTTCTTCTCCTTCTTGTCTATATTTTTCCACTGTGTTGGCTTCTATGAGTAACCATTTCAAGTGATCCTCATAAGCCATTCTTTCTTCATCCGTGAAGTTTAACGTATCTAAAACATGTAAGGCCTTTTTAAGGCTCGGGATTGCTAAGGGACCAGGTAAGTTATCCTTATTCAGTAAATCATGACGCGTAAGAAAAGCCGTCCAGATATCTAGTGATGTTTTGATTTTTTCCAATAAACTGGTCAGATTCTCATCTGGATCTTTACTGAACTTGGTTAACTCTATTGTATGCAATTCCACATCATGAAAATAAGGTATACCGCTCTCTTTTTCTGTAATACGAAAGACGTTATGATACTTTTTATTATCTGCTATAGAAATAAAGTTAAGAATATGAATTCCTATTGCTTTATTCAACTTAGAATAACCTTGAGATACCTTTAATTGATCTGTATATAACTTAGCCCAATAATATAAAGCGCGTTTATCATAATCTGCTTCATCTGTGATTTGGATCTCTATATTAAACCTTTTACCAGTTTCACTTAAAGCTTTAATATCTAGAATAGATAGTTTGTCGCTTCTAAAATTTTTCGGGTTATAAGGATTTAATAACGTAACATCTACTACCTGATCTGCTGGAGAGACCGTAGCGTTGATCAACTCAATAAGCAAATCCTTATTTTCTTCTACGCCAAATATTTTCTTGAAGGCTAAATCTACTTTCGGTGTAATTTTTTCCATAAAATATCATATCTATTTGTCGGAAATCAGAGCTATATAAGCTATTTGTACCCTACAATATACAGATTTTTTTTATCCTAGTTTTTTAGTACAATATGGTTTATGAATAAGATTTAATATTTGATCAATTGTTTGTCTCATCAAACGATCGTTATTTAAATGCTTGATAAATTCGCGTTCCATCTTATAAGACGAACTATCAAGAAAAATTCTTTAACCCATAATAAAGTTTTTATCATTCATTATCTGTTACATTTTACTTAATATAAAGTATTAAGTTATGTTATAAATAACGAATTAAATTCGTAAATTTTAACTCTTTACGAACTTAAAAGAAATATCAGGCAATGGTGTATCAATATGTAAGAGAACCTTTAAGATCCGAAGAAGCGGATCGGCTCTGTCAAGCTTGTGAAACGGTTCAAGAAAAATTAATCGTCTGGACGTTATTAGATACAGGATTAAGAGTTTCCGAATTATGTGGGCTTACTCCACAACAAATCCTATGGCAACAAAAGGCAATTCGTGTTTCTGGTAAAGGTGGGCCGTATGGGAAAAAATCTAAAAAAAGAGTGGTCCCCATGTCTAAGCGCGTTCAAACATTGCTTGAGCATTATTTCGCAATTCATAATGCCTGGCCTGTTGGAATAAGGCAAGTTCAAAAAATTATTAAACAGATTGCTAACACAGCAAAAATAACACAAGAAGTTAGTCCTCATGTCTTGCGTCATACTTTTGCCACTTTAGCACTCCAAAAAGGAATATCGTTGGCATCCGTACAAAAGATACTTGGACACGATAGACTAATGACCACAGCAATCTATCTCAATTTTACAGATGCACATGTTATGGAGGAATAGCTATTATCGTTTTAAGTCCTTATATGAACTAGGTGGTCAGGATGCCCTACATGAGATAAGTCGCAAGAAACCTATATTAGCTAATAGAGTAGATCCTAAGATAGAACAATCAGTAATAGATATGGCCATAGATTATCCAGCATATGGTCAACTTAGGGTATCAAACGAGTTAAAGCAGGAAGGTATACTTGTTTCTCCTGGAGGCGTAAGATCTATCTGGTTACGCAATGACTTAAATAATATAAAGAAACGTCTTAAAGNTTTGGAATCCAAGATGGCTGAAGATGGTCTTGTTTTGACTGAATCCCAGTTATCAGCCTTAGAAAGACGTAAAAATGAACAAGAATCATNTGGAGAAATAGATACGGCACATCCTGGTTATTTAGGTTGTCAAGACACTTATTATGTGGGTACCTTTAAAGGTANAGGTATAGGCTATTAAGGGTACTAGGCAAACGGCTCTGTCTATTTAAATGGACAGAGCAAAATATATTATATAATAGACTGAATATCATACTTAGATAGTCCAGTAAATAACATTACCTTATCTAACTGGAAGCCATCTTTAAGCATAGCCTTGGCTATAGAAAGAGCTTTCTCTTTTTCTCCCTCTCGTTTACCTTTTTCTTCCCCTATTCGGATACCTTCTTCTCTACCCTCTTCTCTACCCTCTTCTCTACCCTCTTCTCTAGATTTTTGTTTCATGTAATCTTCTACTGCCTGATTATCCATGATGCGCTTGATCTCTTGTTCATAGGTAAACAATTCTTTTTCTGACCAGTTGAATCTATTTAACGCTTCATAGGCGCGTTGGATAACTAAATCAGAGCCTATTAGTTTTTTTAGGTCTTCTTCGCTGGTAGAAGGAGCATGCTTAAAAAAGTAACACCACTTTTCTATAATAGTAGAAAGTCCTTCTATACAACTAATATTAAATTTTGGTAACTCTATAAAAGTGAATGAAAAGTCTTTTAAATCTCTTTCATACGTTTTTGAGTCTAGAATAACATGATTAGATATATAATCTTTTTTATCAGGAAATATAACATAATCCGTAATAGCTATAAAGATCACTGCTTTAAGATCTTGGTATCTACCTCCTAATTCTTGGCCTGAGCTGAGTTGCCTCGAATAGGCCTTAGAGGCATAATACTGGGCTATTTTTTCAAAACCCTTTTGAGGGGAAACCTGCATCTCTACTATTATTTGCTTCCCATACTGGTCTGTGCATAACACATCTACTACACTTTCTTTCTTATATGCAATATCTGGATCCTGAATCGTGGATAAGAATGTAACTTTTTCAACCTTATCTGAGGCCTTTAAATTGAGCACATCATTGATAAAGTGGATAAGAATATCTTTATGCTTTTCGCTACCAAATATCTTACGAAAGGCTACGTCGTTCTTGGGACTTAAAAACTTTGAAGTTACCATTAGGGATACAAAAGAGATATCAATTACAACATTCAATATAATAACTTTTTACGTCGTACGTTTGTATTAAATAAGACTATCTTATTAAAGAGCTGGAATAAGGTCGCATTGTACCTGGTATTAGATACCGCGCTTAACGTTTAGCCCCCAGCTCTTTTCATCTTAAAAACTGAATAGTTCGCTGGCCATTAAAGCCCGTGTGTGCGACGATAGTTCATGAGATGAATCAATTTAATACAAACATCTAATGATATGAAATACATAGGCATCGATATAGCAAAAAGTAGTTTTGTAGCTGCTTTCCCTAAAGGTAAAGGCTATACTACGGCTACGTATAAGAACGATCCAAATGGCATTGCAATCTTTTTGTCTAAACTTGATAAATGCTTAGATCACTGTGTTTTAGAGGCGACTGGCAACTATGGTTGTTTATTAGTAAAGATGCTTTTAGAAGCTGACCTATCTGTTTCGGTTATTAACCCTAAGCAGATCAAACACTTTACTAAGGTAGTGAACCATATAACGAAAACTGACAAGGTAGATGCGGAACTTATTTCTCTGTATGGATCAAAGATGGAGCCTAAACCCTACAAAATGCCTTTAGCCAGTATACAAGCCTTAAAGCAACAAAAAACACTTTTTGCTCAGTTGAAGAAACAATTGACAATGTGTTATAACTTGCTAGAGTCTTTTAGTGTGTTGCCTAAACCAGACACTGTATCTTTGACTATGGTCAAACAAACTATATCCTATTTGGAAGAACAAATAGTTATATTAGAGCAACAAATGCTTTCTATTACACAGGAAACTTATCAGGATCTCTATAAACGCATTAGCTCTATTAAAGGGATTGGCGATAGAACCACTATGGAACTTATCGTTTCCACTGGTGGAGGTAATCATTTTGAAAGCGCTAAACAGTTCTCTAAATATGTCGGTTTGGCACCTATTTATGAGCATTCAGGCTCATCGGTAAGAAAAAAAGGTCATATTAATCGTCATGGGAACCCGCAATTGCGTTCTTTGCTCTATATAGCTTCTTGGTCAGCTATACGCTTTAATAAGTCCTGTAAAGACTTTTATGAAAGGTTAAAAGAAAGAGGGAAACCTGGTAAAGTGGCTCTTATTGCTGTAGCTAATAAACTTATTAGACAGGTATTTGCTATTATGAGAGACCATACTTTTTATGTAGATGGACATCTATCTAAACTCAAGGCTAACCCTTAGTGTGGTCAGAAAGAAAATATGATAGTCCATAAATCAACAGATTATAAATCTATTATTTGATTATCAATATAAATTATAATTATAATCAAAATAAAACTTAAAAACGAAATATTTTTCTAACAAAAAATTTGCTTATTAACATAGTTCGTTAAGCGGCTCTGTCCATTTAACTGTGTAAAATATTTTATGTGTTTTAAATTCTA
>NC_018605.1:600000-887130 GCF_000304455.1 Cardinium endosymbiont cEper1 of Encarsia pergandiella | reverse complement strand
ATGTTGGCCGAATGGAAATGCTTAAACCCTAGCATGGGTTTTATCCGTTTTTTAATGAATCTATGATCTTGTTCGACTCTATTATTTAAGTATTTGTTTTGAAATATTTGAATCTTGTGACCTTGATCCAATTCTATATTTAAAGCATCAAGAGCCGCCTTATTACTACCGCTTTTGTCAACTACTACTTTGTATGGAGTGTTATTATCTCTGATAGCCTTATGAAAAAAAGAAAGAGCTGAAGACTTGTCTCTACGTGCACTTAGAAAAAAATCAACTGTATCTCCATAACGATCTACTGCTCTATATAAATAAATCCACTTACCATTTAGTTTCACGTAAGTTTCATCCATTCTCCAGCTACTACCAACTGGGCGTTTTCTTTTTCTTACTTCTTGATCTATAAGGGGAATGAACTTAATGACCCACCTTTGTAAAGTAGAATGATCAATCTTTGCGCCTCTCATATGCATCATCTCTTCCAAGTATCTATAGCTTAAAAAAAACGAAATTTCATATACACAAATAGAAGGATTAATTCTGGTGAAGAACAAAATCCTTTAAAATATGGCAATAATCTACGGGTAATACTAAACATTTTAGTCAATTTTTGACTAAAATTACTAAAATAAATACCTTCTTAAAACAGACGCGACAGAACCAGATATTTACCTCGAACCTTAAAATATCCTTTGCATATTTTTATTTTATTTTATATAATTGCGCTGATACAGCATATAATTATTGTATTGATTTCAATGCAGATAAATATAATATCTATATAGAAATACCTATAACTAGCTAGTGTTATTTTAGAAAGTAGAAATTTTATAACCAATAAATTTATAAAAGCTATGGTACGAAATAATTTACCCAGTTTTAGATACAAAAATCAGCCATCAATCTCAGAAATAGGAAGAGAAGGTGACATAATAGAAAGAGTTTTTAATGACTTTTATTCTTTACTACCAGACTTTCCTTCAAAAATAAAAAATATAGTCCCAAGGATTGATGTATCTGAAAGTAATTCTAATTATTATATAGAAGCAGAACTTCCTGGTATTGAATTAAAAGATGTAGATGTACAAGTCAATGGCAATGTACTTTCTATTAGAGCAAAAAAAGAATCTAATACAGAACAAAAAGAAAAAAGCTATTATATACAAGAAAGGTACACTGGTTCCTTACATAGGTCTATTTCTTTGCCAAATAGTGCTGATATAGATAATATAAGTGCCAAGCTTCAGGATGGAATATTGCGCCTTACAATACCTAAAAAAGAACGAGCAGTAACTAAAAATATAGAAATAAGTAATGAATAACGGTACTAGGCAAAATAGTCCGTGTAGGGTCGAGAGATGGCGCGGTAGTTTTACTCCCGTTTCTATCTCCTGACTCGTCAAACGTAATGTGTGGATTTCCCATATTACGTTTTCATAATAACTTCTTACCAAAATATAGTAGCCTGAAAAAATAGAACAGTTATTTATGGAGTGACCTCAGGAAACCGAAAATAAAGCACGCTAAATAAATAGTAATGGACTAGCAGTAGTGAACTGACAAAAAGTTACGGTTTTAATCTAAGTTCCCAATTATCTAACCTGAATAAGATTGGATCTTTTATATATAAATCTGTCTCATAAAACGGTCCTTTTTTAAGACAACCTAAACACCTACCTAAAATACTCCATAAACTATATCATATTCCCATCTAAAAAAACAAAATATCATAAACTCATCGTCTTGGGAATAATTGAGAAAAATTGATTTTTTAGTCAAAACACCCCATAATGGGGTCATTTGACTCAAAAGCCCGGTTTGTCTGAGAGTCTGTCTATATAAGTGTGTAAATATTTTTTAGGGTTTATATTTACCTAAATGATAACACTTAAAATAGACGAAAAAAAAAGATATATGTAAAGACGGCATAATCAAGGCGATAGAATTCCTTATAGACTCAGGTGTAGACCTATCGACTCTGTTTGATCAAGGCGGTTTACTGAAACAATTAATCAAACGTCTTGTAGAAAAAGCGTTAGAATCAGAAATGGATTCCCATCTAGGTTATAGCAAGTATGGACGTAGTGCTTGAGAAAATTCCCGTAATGGCCTGTCTAGTAAGCGAGTTATAACTGATAATGGTGTTATATCGGTTGAAGTCCCCAGAGATAGATCATCCAGTTTTGAACCTGTTTTATTACCTAAACGTCAAACAAGAATCCCTGGTTTAGATGATAAGATTTTATCTTTATATGCTAAAGGGATGAGTCTATCAGATATTCAGCTTCAAATACAAGAATTGTATNGNGCAGAAGTTAGTGAAAGCCTGATCAGTAACATCACAGATTCTGTTATTGAAGATGTTAAGATATGGCAAAATCGTCCATTAGAAACAGTCTATCCAATTGTTTTTTTTGATTGTTTTGTAGTTAAGGTTAGGCAAGACAAACGCATCATCAATAAGTCAGTCTATGTTGCGTTAGGTATAGATCGACTAGGGATAAAAGATGTTTTAGGACTATGGATGAGTGAAAATGAAGGATCTAAGTTTTGGTTAGGTAATTTGACAGAGCTCAAAAATCGTGGTATGCANGATATGCTCATTGCTTGTACAGATAATTTATCAGGTATGTCTGAGGCAATCAGTGCTGTATATCCTAAAACAGATCACCAACTCTGTATCGTTCACCAAATTAGGAATAGCTTGAAGTATGTATCCTATAAAGATAGGAAAGCATTATCTGCGGATTTAAAGCCAATTTATACATCAGTAAATGAAGAAGAAGCACTGATGGCATTAGAAACTTTTGCCAACAAATGGGATAAACAGTACCCACAAATAGCCAANNCTTGGTATGCAAATTGGAATAATCTGATGNTATTTTTACAATACCCTAATGCAATACGTAAGGTTATTTATACAACAAATATTGTTGAATCTGTAAATAGTCAATTCCGTAGAGTTACTAAAAATAAAAGAGTGTTTCCTAACGATTTAGCTGTTTTTAAAACCTTATATTTAACTATTAACTANATNACCAGAAAGTGGACCATGCCTATNCATAATTGGAGTGAGGCTATAGCACATTTTTTAATTAAATTCGAACATAGAATTTAAAACACTTAAAAATATTTTACACAGTTAAATGGACAGAGCCTTGTCTGATTTTAGTTATTAAACCCTTGTTACCCAATTGCTTCTGTATGATCCTGACTTTTATTTTCCTTATTAATTTTTATATAATCATTTGAATATCAATTACTTTATATTTTCTATAAAATTCATAATTTTGTATCAAATAATTTTCGTTTGTTAATATATGTGTTTAGTGAGATATGGTTTTTATACTTCAACAAATTAGCTATTTTTCTAACGGACACACCCAAAGTAAGTAAATTCGATAATTTTCTCTCGATCCACATCAAACTGACTTTTTTGCAGTGTTCCTTTTGCTTTTTTTGAGGCTAATGCTTCTTTTGTTCTTAAGCTGATAAAATCTCGTTCAAGCTCCCCTGTAGTAGTTGACATTTAATCTTACAATTGTTAAAATTGTATGGATAAAAATAAAGACTATTATGAACTTACATCAAAAAATAATAAGACCAAAATTAGGGTTATTGGAATTAGCTAAAATGTTAGGTAACATATCCTCAGCATGTAAAAATATGGGTTATAGCAGAGATAGCTACTACCGCTTTAAATCACTATATGAAATAGGGAGGCCAAGAAGCCTTATACGAGATAAGTCGTAAGAACCCTATTTTAGCTAATAAGAGCCTGTAAACGATTTTGTGTAAGTGCCATTTTTTAAGAAACTCTTCCTTCAAATTCTATAGCGAATCGATTGATAGCGGCTCTCCAATCATGTAGAGCCATAGTCCACTTTTGTGATGCTTTTTGTATAGCTAAATATACCACTTTTAATGCAGATTGGTCATTAGGAAAAAATTTACGGTTATTGATCGATTTTCTAATCACACTATTAAGTGATTCTATCGCATTAGTGGTATAAATAATTTTTCGTATTTCATCAGGATAGTCGAAAATAGTTATAATATTACTCCAATTTTTATGCCATGAACGACTAATGGCTGGATACTTTTTATCCCATTTTTCACTAAAAATAAGAAGCTCTTCTTCCTCTTGATCAATAGAAATAGCCCGATAAATAAGTTTAAGATCCGATGCGACGGACTTCATATCCTTATAGGATACATAACGTAAGGAATTACGAATAAGATGAACAATGCATAACTGGATTTTGGTTTTTGGAAATACTGTATTAATAGCATCTGGAAATCCAGTTAATCCATCAACACAATCAATAAAAATATCCTTAATGCCACGATTACTTAATTCAGTTAATACGGGATAGCCAAAATTTTGCTTCTTCAGTTTCTGCTATCCACAAACCAAGTAATTCTTTTTGGCCTTGACAATTAATGGCTAATGCCAAATAAATTGATTTATTTATTACGCGTTTATCTTCATGAGACTTGATAACGATACAATCTAAATACAGTATGGGGGATATACGCTTTCTAATGGACGATTCTGCCAAATAGTAATCTCCTCAATAACAGATTCAGTTACTTTCGAAATTAAACTGTGTGATACCTCTCTACCATAGAGCTCTTTGAACGTATCTGAAATATCTCGGGTGGTCATCCCTCTGGCATAAAGTGACAGAATTTGTTCATCAAAATCAGTGAACCTAGTTTGACCTTTGCGAACAATTTGAGGATCGAACGTGCTGTTTCGATCTCGTGGCCTATTAATTTCCATTTCGCCAAAATCACCCTTCAAGCGCTTAAGAGAGTAACCATTACGACTATTTCCCGTGTTCCTACCTTCTATAGAATGCTTTGAATAGCCAAGATGATCGTCTAGCTCTGCATCCATAGCACGTTCTACCGTCAGTTTTAATAGTTGCTTGCTCAGAATAGCTAAATCTTTTTCACTCTTAATAGACTTCGATAATTCTTTTAGTAGATTTGGATCTATATTTATTTGTTGTGATTCCATTGATTATGACTTATTTATTACTACCGATTATTTATAACGATAGATTTCTTAATAACAAATAAGCATTTACACAATTTTATTTACAAACTCTCGTAAGCTATCTCTTTATTGAGTATTAACTAGCCGTTTGTGAAATATTTTTATTTGATTCGTAAAGGAAAATATAATACACTAACAACTATAGGGTATGAGACCGTTGCAATAGGCTTATATAAAGCTTTTATTATCACTTCCTTTTTTTCATGATAATACTTATCTATTGGTAGCGTTATTGTATCCTTTTCTTCGCTTTTTCGTCTATGTCTATGTCTATGTCTATGTCTATGTCTATGTGTACAGGCTTATCGCCCTTCTGCTGCTTTTCTTGCGTATAGTCTAGACCTATCCTTGCCTTGTTTGTGTACAAGAAGACAAGTGTACTGTACCCTCCTTTTGTGTACCCTGCTTAAGGTAAATAACCTGAAGTCTGGATATATTTTAAGTTTAAAGAAGCTCCTTTGAGTTTTAAATTTTGCGATAAAAATACCAACTAAATTCCTAAAGGAGCCGCTTATGAATGTATCAAAATTAGTTGAAATATAACGCTGTTGATGAATTTCTTATAAAATTTATGCTTTTTTTTAACAAATCAGATAGAAGCAACCATTGTAATACCAAATTTCTATTCTGATGCAGAGTCAGCCATAATGAGTGTAGTCACAAAAGCCAACAAGGCTATATAACAGGCGGGTGCTATAGGGCTATGGTATTTATGAAAAAGATAGAAACAAATAGCAGTAGCCGATTTTCCAAATAAACTACTACCCAAAACGGTAGCCAATCCTATGGTCATATAAGGTGTGTGTGTAACTACTTGTTCTTTCGACCAGATGGTCAAAAAACAGCTAAAAATAACCCCTAAAAAAATGAACCAACAGCGTACTACTGTTATATAGAGGATAGAAGCATTTTGTAATCCTGCAAAAAGGGGAATAATGGATAAAGCGGTCAGCCCACTGGCTACTCCCATAAGGTTATTGTGGTCATATTTTTGACCAACCTTACCGATCCAGCTGATGAGTAAGATGTCCAGTACCATAAAGATGGGCAGGTATTCCATCATAGCCCTATAGGTAATCGTAGTGACCATAGGCACAAAACTACTCATAAAAAGAAAGGGAATCGTATAGGCCACGTAACCGAAGCCAGCTACTATAGCGATGCGCATAATGGCTTTACGTGCGCTCCAAAGTGGTAGATAGGGGGATGCTTTTGGCGCCGTACAGTTGGTTTTTTCCCCGGTTTCTGTTGCTTGATTGCTGAAAAAAAGAATATTGCACAACGTAGATAGGGCCGCTATTAAAAAAGGCAAACGCCAATATGGAAGTGGATCATTGATCCATGCAAAACAGAAGCCTACTGCGCCAGCTAATAAAATACCCATCATTGAAGCCACTTCATAAAATGCTGCTAGCTTTTTAGCCTGTTGGAGGGTTACACCTTTAAGTAGGTAGATTTTGGAAATAGTATATGCACCAGCTGCACATGATTCTGTGGAACCCCTAGCGAACCACAATAACACAACCGTCCATACTGATCCTCCTTTATAGATGGGCAAACAACCTAATCCGATTAAACTGATCCCTATCCCCAAAAGCGTGTAACGCAATACAATTGTTTCTTTTTTATGACCAGCCATCTTGCTAAAAAAAAGAATACCAAAAGGCTTGGCAATAAAGGAAATAATAAAAGGGCTATAGCCCCATATCAATTGGACCAGTAGCTCTTTTTTTGGGAAAAAAAGAGGTGCCATAATCGGTACCAAGTAACCATATAACGCATTATCAAAATGGATCAAAAGATTTGCCATCCCTATACATAGTTGCGCTTTGGATAAAAGTGGGTTCCGTGCATCTGCCATTGTAAAAGTCAACATTTAACCTACTTATCGATTCTTTTTAGCGCCTGTTCTATAATGGAAACGCATGTGGAGTGGTTATTGCTCCTAGCTATATCAAGGGCTGTTTGGCGATTATGATTTTTTGATGAACCAAAATACCTTCAACAGTCGGCAGTAGACAAAATAAAAGCAAGAACACTAGCGCTATGATAGAAGCATTGATATATGGGCTGTTTTTTATACATCTATACTATTAATATAGTGATCTGTTGTGTTATGCGCTTGTAATATGTTCGCTACTTTTTTTAAGTAGAACTTTATACCTACTGAAATTAACGAAAATATTAAATATAATATAGTAGTGGAGTAAAAAAAATATTAATTTTGTTTCTTTGTTTTTAGGTCCACTATAATGAAGCGCTGAAGATCGGAGCTGTTTTTTACTTTTTTGTCGCTATAGTACTAGCCCTGTGGCACCACTTTTAAAAATAATTTGATCTATGCGTTGGTTTGTTATGGCAATCGCTTTGGTACTATTAATTCGATGGTCTGTTGATGCATTGGAGCCGATTGTGGTGCCAAAGGTGATGAAGTTTGCCGGTATACATTTAAAATTTACAGATGGTGCCCGTAATCGTGTACAAGAAAAAGTCAATCAGTTGACAAGGCCAAAGAAGCTTTTTAATGAAATATTAGATAGAACCCATCTTTTTTTCCCGCTTATAGAAAAGACTTTAGCGGAAGAAAATGTTCCAGATGATTTTAAGTTTCAGGCTTTACATGAAAGTATGCTGGTAGGAGATGCAGTGAGTTATACACATGATGTAGGTTTTTGGCAAATACATAAAGTAGCTGCTATAGACTTAAAATTAATGATCGATCATCCTGTAGATGAAAGAATGCATTTAATTCAATCTACCAAGGCAGCAGCCCGTTTTTTAAAGAGTCATTGCCAATATTTTGATAGTTGGTTGGGGGCATTATTGGCCTATAATAGGGGTAGGACAGGGGCGATAAAACTGTTTCCTAAGGAATACCGTGGGGCCAAGGTGATACGATTGAATGATAAAACAGATGGGTATATCATTGCGGTTGTAGCTACTAAGATTGCATTTGAAAAGATAGCTGGGAAAAAAAAACATTCCACATATAAGCTATGTGTCTATCATCAAGGTCATCATGGTCAAAACTTAAAAGATATTGCTGCCCATTTCAAGATAGAAGAAAAGTTGTTATCTAAACACAATCAGTGGCTTAGGACCTCTGTGGTACCAGATTATACACCATGCGCTTTATTGGTGCCATTGTTACATACGGATGTGTCCATGCGTCCTGTTTTAAAGTTACCTAAACCAGTAAACAATGTATTGCCTAAGGATAAAAAAGTAGTCTCGAATAGACGACCTAGACAGGGCCAATCGCATCGTATAGATTATGCAAAGTACTTACAGTCTGCTAAAATCTTTCCGGAGGTGCGTCCTTTAAACAATAACCGCTCTAGTAGATTGATTAAAGCCAATGGAAGGCGAGCCATTGTAGCCCAAAAAGGAGATACCGTTTCCTATTTAGCCCAGTTGGTAAACATGTCTATAGATAAATTTCTTCTTATAAACGAAATTAAAAAAATCGATCAACTGATTCCAGGGCATATATATTATTATAGTGCAAAAGGCAGTAAAGGGGGGGTACATTATCATGTGGTAGCACCTGGAGAAGATACATGGTCTATTGCACAGCGCTATGGTATAAAGCAATCTGCTCTTTTGGAAAAAAATCGTATGCGAGAGCCAGAACCTCTAGAAAAGGGACGGATATTATGGTTGCGGTTTATTAGGCCCTCTAAGATTCCAGTGGAATATTACAATCTAGATTTACCTTGAAAGGGAAATGGCATATGATAGCAAGTTACTAAACAACCATTTTTAGAGCCATTTTGTATGATTTTTAGAAATAAATTTGTAGAATACAATTGATCATGAATGATTTACAACATGCCAAAAGCCTTAAAGAATTGGTGGATAGGTTTCTTGAAACTTCTCCTTTTCAGAAACAATTGACAGCAGCTATGGTACGTACCGCATGGCATAAAACCATGCCTAAAGTGGTTTGTAATCGGACAGAAAAGCTCTATGTACATCATAATAAGATATTTTTAAAAATAACTTCTGCGCCTTTACGCCATGAGCTAAAGCTTAATAGGGATAAAATCCTTACTGCACTTCATGCAGAGATGGCGGATACCCTCTTACAGGATGTTGTTTTTTTATAAAAAATTAAGGGTAGGTAATAAAGAATGGCTTTGGTTAAGCATCAATGTTTTACCATCAGGTATCTATAATGGTACAAAGGCTTTTAGTTGGCAGTGCCCATAATGTGATGGATATAGAGATTTGTAAGATTATGGTCTATATGTATTAGCTGGAAAAGTTGATGTTTCTAAAACACATACAAAGATATTTAATAAAAGCTAAAAGCGACAAAACTTTTTTAATGTAAAGTAGTAAAGATGTCAAAGATTAGTGCCATTAAGGCATATGAAATTTTAGATTCCCGTGGCTATCCAACGATAGCAGCTGAGGTACATCTAGTATCAGGGGAAACAGGCTACGCCAGTGTGCCCTCTGGTGCTTCTACAGGTTCCCTTGAAGCATTAGAACTAAGAGATCTAGATGCCAATCGTTATCATGGAAAAGGGGTGTTACAAGCAGTCGAACATATACAAACCATCATTTGTACAAATTTAGTTGGTAAAAATATTGATGATCAAGTTGGTTTAGATAGCTTAATGATAGCCCTTGATGGTTCGTCTAATAAACAGCATTTGGGTGCTAATGCGATTTTAGCGGTTTCTTTAGCAATTGCTAAAGCAGCTGCTTTACATTTTCGGCAACCATTATATCAATACTTTTCTAGTTTAATAGGTCCAGTATCGAATGTAACGTATAAGATGCCAGTGCCTATGATGAATATTATAAATGGCGGTTTGCATGCAGATAATCCGCTTGCTATACAAGAGTTTATGATTCTACCCTTAGGATTTGCTTCTTTTAGTGAAGCATTACGTGCAGGTGTAGAAATTTTTCATGTTTTAAAGCATTCTTTTAAACAAAAAGGGCTAAGTACAAATGTCGGTGACGAAGGTGGCTTTTCCCCTAATTTATATAGAACCACAGAGGCGATTGAATCTATTTTAGAAGCCATTATCCAAGCTGGTTATACGCCTGGTGAAGATATTTATTTGGGTCTAGATATTGCCAGTACTGGATGGTATCAACCAGACGGATTGTATTGTATAGAAAATAGGCAGTTCACTAGATCGGAATGGATAGCTTATTTGGTAGATTTAGTAGATCAATATCCTATTATAAGTATAGAAGATGGTATGGCTGAAACAGATTATATGGGTTGGAATCAACTGACGCAACAATTGGGTGACCGGGTGCAATTGGTAGGGGATGACCTATTTGTCACCCATCCAGACCTAGTAAAGAAAGGCATAGCGCAAAATTTAGCCAATGCAGTCTTGATTAAATACAATCAAATAGGCAGTTTAACAGAGACTTTTCAAACTATTGCGCTCACCATACAAGCCCACTATGCTGCTATTATTTCGCATCGATCTGGAGAAACAGAGGATACTACGATTGCTGATCTAGTTGTTGGAACAGGGGTTGGACAGATTAAAACAGGTGCAGTTTGTCGTACAGATCGTGTAGCTAAATACAATCGTTTATTGCGTATTGAATCTGATTTAAAAGATAAAGTAAGTTATGCAGGACGCGATGTTTTTGCTCGCTTTTTAAATAAAAAATAAGGAACAAATAGGGTAGCTGTTGAGCCTCAGTAAAAAGTGATTTGGGTTAGAGCTATTCTGGATTTTTTTATCTATAATTATAGATAAAAAGCTATCCTAAGTTCAGTTGCCAAGGATTTTAAATTTGTATTACTAAGTAAGTGATGCTATATTTGGTTGTATTTGAATCAAATATCTATAACAAAAGGCCTTCTGGCTTTATCGGTAATGAAGCAAGCATAATATGCTATTGCTAGTTGTAATTTTTATAAAAAAACAAAAAAATGAATAAAAGTTTAAAACAGATTGATCCTATCAAGCCGTCTAACTGCTCATCAAAAAGCATTGCAACGTGGTCATTTTTGGCTGCTTTACAGTTTTCTTCTTGCATAAGTGGTAAACGTCAAGGGTTTACGGATCTTAATGGCCCTCCTTCTATGGACTATTTTGCGTGTAAGGATGTGGATAGGTTCAAATACCTACAGGGTAAAGCACGTGATATACTTTTCCGCCACGCACCTGATTTAAATGGGCAAACTGCTCTTTACAATGCTATCAGTAAAGGTGACTTAGTGTCGGTTCAATCTTTATTGAATGATAAAGATATAGATCCCAATGCAGTCGGGAATGGTTTGACTTCACTTGTCTGGGCGCTTAAATGTAAGCATGAAAAAATATTTTATTTTTTATTGGCACATCAGGATATCAATATTACCACTCCAGATCGGGAAACAGGTCTTACGCCGCTCCATTTAGCTATTATAAATGGATGGATGGCTGGAGTAAGGGCGTTGGTGGCCGATTTGTTTGAAGGGGATTTATCTGTCAAAGATAAGAGGGGAAACACCCCGTTAGACCTGGCGATGCGCGATGGAAGAAAGGGTTTACTGATGTTACTGGTGGATACATTTCCTGCAGAAGCTTTACGTGCCAACGATGAAAATGGCATGCCACTATTACATATATGTATCAGACGCCAGTTGATTGATGCTACCGCATGCTTGATCCATAAGTTTCCTAACGAAGATCTATATCAAAAAGATCAAACCGGTATGACGCCGCTCCATTTGGCAGTGAAGTATTTGCCTAAGGATATAATCGTGTTGCTGGCTAATAAACTTCCTGTAGAAGCTTTGGCCAGTGAAGATAATAAGGGCAGAACACCGCTACACTTAGCTGCCCGTATTAAAAAGAAAAATGCGTTTAAATTATTATTGGATCAAATAGTAGATCGTTCGGGTAAAGATCGTGCCATTGCAGCATTGTTTAAACCAAATAATAAAGGCTCTTCTGTATTTCAGTGTAGTTATTTACCTAAACATAGGGATTGGTCGGCCTTATTGCATAACAGTAAAGTCCAAATTCCAACTGTATCTATTCAGGAAAAGCAGATGTTTAAGTATGTATTGGAAACGTTACCTGGCTGCCTAACCATTCAGCAGTATAGTGGACCGAAAAAATCGGACAAAGTTTTATAAATTTTGTTTCCGTGTTATTTCTGCTTTAGCGTATTGATTTTTTACATGTGTAAGATAGACGTTCATAGGTTTTTGATATTTAATACTAGAATGAAATCTGTTGTAATTATATTTATGCATGTAATCGTTAATGCCCTGTTTAATCTCTTTAATATTTTTAAAGTCATTTATAAACAAGCAGTTATATTTTATTGTTCTAAAAAAACGCTCTATAACTACATTATCAATACTTCTACCTTGCCCATTCATTGATATTTTAATACCATACTTTTTTAACAATTGTATGTGACCATGACTGGTATATTGACTTCCATGATCGCTATTAAAGTACTCTGGAGCAGGATATTTGCTAAGAGCTTCTTCTAAAATATCTGTTACAAGTGTTGTATCCATACTGTTAGATACTTTATAGCTCAATATAGCCTTACTATGCCAGTCTATTATAGCTGCAAAATAGATAAATCCATTATTAGTTTTAATATAAGTTATATCCCCGCTCCAAACCTGATTTGATTTAGGTACATAAAGACGCCTGGTCTGACCAGAGGAAAACCAATACTTATCTAGTAAATAACCATGTGCTTTATATTTAGAAGACTTAAAAGAAGTAAAAACTTTTTTACGCGGATAAACAGCACATAAGCCCATTCTACGCATATAATGTAGCACACGATTTTTTCCTATAGACAAACCATCTTCTAATAACTGGTTATATATATAACGGTATCCGTATTCTGGATGATCGATATAAATATCAGCTATTTTATTGATAAGCTCCTTATTAAAACTATCTTCTATACTAGATTTATAATATAAAAAAGAACGATTAATCGATAATAATTTACATTGTCTTGCCTTAGGTAAATGAGTAAGCTTGGATTCGACAAGACCTTTTTTACTTAATAAGTCCAAGCTCTTTAGCTTTCCCACTGCCCAGTCCCGCTCAACTGTAGTTTTACCTAATGTCTTGGCTAAGGAATCATTTTCATCCTTTAAATGAGCTATTTCATCTTTGTATGCACTAACAACTTTGGATGGATCAAAAGCTAAATAAGCATGCTCCATAAACTGATGTTTCCAATTTTGAAGTGTTTTGCTAGTTACTCCATACTTGGACGATAACTCTACTAACGTCAATTCTTCTTTTAATAAATCTAAGACTATTTTAGTCTTCTCTACTGAACTAAACTTGCTAACCTTTTTTCTTCCCATTTTATAAACTCGTTTGTGAAATAATAAAACTAGTACAATACGAAACAAAGTATCTAATTTTCTGTCCGATTTTTTCGGTCCACTATACTGAATAGATATAAATTATTTTTTAAGGCTATTGACTAGCGAAATCAATATAGATACATTGATTTTTCTAGTCAAGGGCCTAGTGTTTATTAAACACGTTAATATTCTAATAAAGTGCTTAAAATGGTGGTAATTGAATATTGATATTAATACCTTGTTGACCAATATTTTGAATAAGCTGATTAAGCAGATTAACTTGATCATGTACTTGTATAGCAGAATCTCTAGCTACACAAGCAAATCTATTAGCGTGATTAAATTCAGTTAGAGTATTTGCAAGAAGAGCACGATAATTTTGAATATCTTGCATAACGTAACCAATACCAAAAATTGGGTGATTCATTTGGTTTGCTATTTGCAGAATGGCATTATGTCTAGCATTAGCATTCTGTGTAGCAACTTGGGCTTGATTAGAAGCGGCTTGAGCCTGATTAAGAGCGCCTTGTGCCTGTTGATCAATAGCTCTAGCCTGATTCAAAGCGTTTAAAATATTCTGATCACCAGGCAAAGCTACTGCACCTGGTACGTTAGCCAGAACAGCCTGTTCACGAGACTTAGCATTTGGAGCAAACCTATCGATAGCACCAGAAATACTGGCAATTCTATCATATATAAGGCGTGCTCTACTAGCGTCAATTTCAGCAAGAGCAGAATGATGATTAGCCCATACAAAAGCTTGTTGAGAACCATTAAGCATAAAATTAAATGAGTTTAATAATTCATTGTTATAATTATTTAAAAATTGATTAGTGTTCCCATTAGTATTGTTATAATCTCCTGTAAGTGCATTACGTGTTTGAAGATACAAATCCGGGGTTCTGTCGCATCTGTAGTAATGGAGCGATTATTTTATTAATTTTAGTCAAAAATTGACCAAAATGTTTACTATTACCNTCAGATTATTGCCCTATTTTAAAGGATTTTGTTCTTCACCNGAGTTAATCTTGTTATTTGTCTACATGAAATGTCGTTTTTCTTTAAGCTATAGAGATCTAGAAGAAATGATGCATANAAGAGGTGCAAAGATTGATCACTCTACCTTACAAAGGTGGGTCATTAAGTTCATTCCACTCATAGATCAAGAAGTAAGAAAAAGAAAACGCCCAGTTGGTATTAGCTGGAGAATGGATGAAACTTACGTGAAACTAAATGGTAAGTGNATTTATTTATATAGAGCAGTAGATCGTTATGGAGATACAGTTGATTTTTTTCTAAGTGAACGTAGAGATAAGTCTGAAGCTCTTTATTTTTTTAGTAAGGCTATCAAAGATAATAACACTCCATCCAAAGTGGTAGTTGACAAAAGCGGTAGTAATAAAGCTGCACTTGATGCATTAAATACAGAACTAGATCAAGATCACAAGATTCAAATATTTCAAAACAAATACTTAAATAATAGAGTCGAACAAGATCATAGGTTTATCAAAAAACGGATAAAACCTATGTTGGGATTTAAGAGTTTCCATTCGGCTAACATTACCATCACAGGAATAGAAAACATTAGAATCATTCAAAAAGGACAATTAATAGGAGCTAAAAAACAAGAATCTACTTTTGAGAACTTTGCCAAACTTATGGCCGCATAATAGACAAAATTAAAGACAAAAGAGAGACCTAACAAAAATTAAACATAGATGCGACAGAGCCGTTATTTTAGGTAGGTAATTTGGTTGTCTTGTAAAANGACCGTTTAACAAGACAACACATTTCATAAAATATTAAAGATTATTCAGGGGCTATAGTATACTAAAAAANNAGGAGAGAAAAANTNTGTATATTGTAGGGTATAAAGAGCTTATATAGCTCTGATTGCCGACAAATNGATANAATATTTTATGGACAAAATTACACCAAAAGTAGATTTAGCCTTTAAAAAAATATTTGGGGTAGAAGAAAATAAAGATTTGCTTATTGAGTTGATCAATGCTACGGTCTCTCCAGAAGATCAGGTAGTAGATGTTAAGTTATTAAATCCTTATAACCCAAAAAATTTTAGAAGCGACAAACTATCTATTTTAGATATTAAAGCGATAAGTGAAACTGGGAAAAGGTTTAATATAGAGATCCAAATCACAGATGAAGCAGATTATGATAAACGCGCTTTATATTATTGGGCTAAGTTATATACAGATCAATTAAAGGTATCTCAAGGTTATTCTAAGTTGAATAAAGCAATAGGAATTCATATCCTTAACTTTATNTCTATAGCAGATAATAAAAAGTATCATAACGTCTTTCGTATTACAGAAAAAGAGAGTGGTATATCTTATTTTCATGATTTNGAATTGCATACAATAGAGTTGACTAAGTTTAGTAAAGATCCAGATGAGAATCTGACCAGTTTATTGAAAAAAATCAAAACATCATTAGATATCTGGACGGCTTTTCTTACGCGTCATGATTTACTGAATAAGGATAACTTACCTGGTCCTTTATCAATCCCCAGCCTCAAAAAGGCCTTACACGTTTTAGATACGTTAAACTTTACCGATGAAGAAAGAATGGCTTATGAGGATCACTTGAAATGGTTACTCATAGAAGCCAATACAGTCGAAAAATATAGACAAGAAGGTGAACAAAAAGGTAGACAAGAGGGTATCCGAATAGGGGAAGAAAAAGGTATCCGAATAGGGGAAGAAAAAGGTATCCGAATAGGGGAAGAAAAGGGTAAGTTAGAGGGTAAGCTGGAAATCGCCAAGGCGATGCTTAAAGATGGATTTCAATTAGATAAAGTAATATTATTTACTGGACTATCTAAGTCTGATATTCAGTCTATTATATAACATATTTTATTTATTTTTAAACCTTTTATTTCTCTCTATTTTACTTTTAATAATAGCATTTCTCAAGTCTTTACTCAACTTTTGATTATATACTTTTGCAATAAGGGTACTAGGCAAAATCGTTCGTAAATACACGCTAAGCGCTTACCACTTAGTGGCATATTCCTCCATAACATGTGCATCTGTAAAATTGAGATAGATTGCTGTGGTCATTAGTCTATCNTGTCCAAGTATCTTTTGTACNGATGCCAACGATATNCCTTTTTGNAGTGCNAANGTGGCAAAAGTATGACGCAAGACATGAGGACTAACTTCTTGTGTTATTTTTGCTGTGTTAGNAATCTGTTTAATAATTTTTTGTACTTGCCTTATTCCAATAGGGGTCAACTTGGATATGGGGAATTATTGTACGTCGTACGTTTGTATTAAATAAGACTATCTTATTAAAGAGCTGGAATAAGGTCGCATTGTACCTGGTATTAGATACCGCGCTTAACGTTTAGCCCCCAGCTCTTTTCATCTTAAAAACTGAATAGTTCGCTGGCCATTAAAGCCCGTGTGTGCGACGATAGTTCATGAGATGAATCAATTTAATACAAACATCTAATGATATGAAATACATAGGCATCGATATAGCAAAAAGTAGTTTTGTAGCTGCTTTCCCTAAAGGTAAAGGCTATACTACGGCTACGTATAAGAACGATCCAAATGGCATTGCAATCTTTTTGTCTAAACTTGATAAATGCTTAGATCACTGTGTTTTAGAGGCGACTGGCAACTATGGTTGTTTATTAGTAAAGATGCTTTTAGAAGCTGACCTATCTGTTTCAGTTATTAACCCTAAGCAGATCAAACACTTTACTAAGGTAGTGAACCATATAACGAAAACTGACAAGGTAGATGCGGAACTTATTTCTCTGTATGGATCAAAGATGGAGCCTAAACCCTACAAAATGCCTTTAGCCAGTATACAAGCCTTAAAGCAACAAAAAACACTTTTTGCTCAGTTGAAGAAACAATTGACAATGTGTTATAACTTGCTAGAGTCTTTTAGTGTGTTGCCTAAACCAGACACTGTATCTTTGACTATGGTCAAACAAACTATATCCTATTTGGAAGAACAAATAGTTATATTAGAGCAACAAATGCTTTCTATTACACAGGAAACTTATCAGGATCTCTATAAACGCATTAGCTCTATTAAAGGGATTGGCGATAGAACCACTATGGAACTTATCGTTTCCACTGGTGGAGGTAATCATTTTGAAAGCGCTAAACAGTTCTCTAAATATGTCGGTTTGGCACCTATTTATGAGCATTCAGGCTCATCGGTAAGAAAAAAAGGTCATATTAATCGTCATGGGAACCCGCAATTGCGTTCTTTGCTCTATATAGCTTCTTGGTCAGCTATACGCTTTAATAAGTCCTGTAAAGACTTTTATGAAAGGTTAAAAGAAAGAGGGAAACCTGGTAAAGTGGCTCTTATTGCTGTAGCTAATAAACTTATTAGACAGGTATTTGCTATTATGAGAGACCATACTTTTTATGTAGATGGACATCTATCTAAACTCAAGGCTAACCCTTAGTGTGGTCAGAAAGAAAATATGATAGTCCATAAATCAACAGATTATAAATCTATTATTTGATTATCAATATAAATTATAATTATAATCAAAATAAAACTTAAAAACGAAATATTTTTCTAACAAAAAATTTGCTTATTAACATAGTTCGTTAAGCTTTTTTTGTACTCTTCTATTTTATTCGGTCTTAGTTTTTTGAATTTACCTGAGATTATTTTGGTTTTTCTTGGCCAAATATAATTTCCTGTCAGATTGATATGCTCCCATCCTAATGGAGATAAGTGAGATAAAAGTTGATCATTGATTTTTATACCCTGTTTTTTGATAGTATCTACAGCTCTTTGTATATAAACAGTGTTCCATAGTGTGATTGCAGCTGTAAGTATTGTCAGTCCACTGGCACGGTAACTCTGATTTTCGATCCTTCTATCTCTGATTTGACCCAACCCGTGCATAAAGACTGCACGAGCAAGGGCGTTTCGTTCTTCTCCTTTATTGAGTCCTTTTTGCACACGTCTACGCAATTCTGGATCTCGAAACCAGTCGAGCATGAATAGTGTTCTTTCTATTCTACCAATTTCCCTTAGTGACTTTGCTAACCCATTCTGTTTTGGATAACTGGCTAACTTATTGAGCATAAGGGATGCAGTAACTGTTCCCTGTTTAATGGATGTAGCTAGACGTAGAATCTCAGACCAGTTTGATTCGATATCTTTAAGATTAATACTGTTGGTTGAGATAAGAGGATAAATTCCCGGATACTGTTCTGCTTTACCTTGAATAAACATTCGTTTGTCATGTATATCTCGAATTCTTGGGCAGAATTGAAAACCAAGTAGGTGCATCATAGCAAAGACGTGATCGGTAAAACCAGATGTATCAGTATAGTGTTCACGGATTTCTAGATCACTTTCGTGATATAGCAAGCCATCTAGCACATGAGTTGAATCCCTTACCCCGCTGATCACCCTGGTATAAAACGGACTATACTGATCCGATATATGCGTATAAAACTGAATTACAGGATCTGGACCATATTTAGGGTTTACCTGTCCAGTGTATCGTCCAACGCTTCCTACTTTGAAGTTTTGACCATCTGAAGATGATGTAGTACCGTCACCCCAGTATATTGCCATAGGTTGCTTGCTCTGCGCATTAACTAATTCAGAAAGAGCAGCTGAATACGTTTCATATCGTATATACCATGCCTGAATATTTTCTAGTGAAGACTTAGTGATACCAGGACAAGCCTCTGCCATTTTACCAATTCCTAGATTTATTCCATCGGCCAATATAGTAGTTAGTAGTAGCTGATTATCAGGACGTATTGTATAATTTTTTAGATGAAAAAAATGATCTGTAAACGCTGTCCAGCTATTTACTTCATCCAGGATTTCTGTAATTTTAACATGAGGTAACATACTATAAACCAGACCTGCTAAAGGTGAAACCTCTTCAGGAACAATATTGTCCAATGGAACTATCTTTACCCCTTTATTAGATATTTCAACATTAGGTAATTTACCACTAATGGACATGTCATTTACTTCTTCGAGTCGTTCTTGCAATAATGTGAGGCGCCTATCGATATATTCACTATAATTAAAAGTGACAGGAAGTGGTAACTGATGACTCTCAATCAACTTATCAAACTCCTTTTTAGGAATAAGGTAATCGTCAAAATTTCTATATCGGCGGGAACCTTTTACCCATATATCTCCGGAACGAAGCGCACTTTTCAGCTCGTTAAGAGCACATAATTCGTAATATTTTCGATCTATTCCGTTCGATGTAATAACAACTTTTCTCCAGCTTGGAGGGATAAAATCTAACGGTGCTGTCAATGGTACCTTGCGTAATTTCTTTCTATATATCTCTCTGATTATTATCAGAGCATTAACTAAGGGCTGTGCAGTTGGCGCACAATTCAGTTCAAATACAGACAACATCCCTGGAGCATACTTACGTAACGTACTATATTTCTCAATAATAATATGCAACGAATCAAAATTACTTTTTTGGGTTAAAGAATGGGTTTCTTCTAGACTTGCAATAAACTCTTGGAACGGATAAGTTTACTTCTTTGCTGGAGTCGCTCTGCTTGGGTGCTTTTAGCACGGCTGAACATCTTGTTCAAGATCCGATCGTGCAAATCTATGATCTCGTCTGTAAGTGTAGCTCTCGCTTCCTCGATGACACATATCAAAATAGCGTATCTTCTGCTTGATGAGAATTTAGTCAAATCTCGGCTGCTAATCTTACGGCCTTCACGAGCCAATTTCAGGAACCGATTCCGATGAACTAAACGTCCCATACCTATCGGAAAGTCCATTTGCATGGCTTACGGTGCATATTAATAAGTTCCAAATCCTGTGCACTGAAATAAACCATTCGGGTTAGGGTAAGCTCATCTTCAGGTAAAGCTAATAATGATGATCTTTCGGACTGGGAAAAAATTTGTCTCCTGGGCATATAGTTTGCATTGATGATTATTTTGTAGATTAATTTTTATGTAAATCCTTATCTCCTAAGGGTACACCGCAATGAGATAATCAAAATANAACATTATNGCATTAATGAGATAACCTATATGCGATAGATCCAATGATATAATTTATATGAGATAATTTAACTAATCAAAACATGTTCATAAGAGCTTATTTGAGAGCATCAACAAAAGATCAGTCTGCTGATCGAGCAAAAGATATAATGGATCAGTTTGTGCACGAAAGAGGATATAAAATCGCCAGTTACTATCGTGAAAATATTAGTGGAACAAAACTGGAAAGACCAGAATTAGCACGGTTATTAACCGATAGTCATCCAAATGATATCTTACTGATAGAGCAAATGGACCGATTAACCAGGTTAACAAACAGTGACTGGGAAACACTAAAAAAAAAGATTCAACAACATCAACTCAGAATTGTTAGTCTGGATATACCTACCTCTTGGCAAGCGTTAGATAAACAACAACCAGAAAAAAATGATCCAGTAACACGGGCCGTAATTTCCTCTATCAATAATATGATTATTGATCTAATGGCCACAATGTCTTATAAAGATTGGATAAGCCGTCTAAATAGGCAAAAACAAGGAATAAAAAAAGCACATGAACAGGGTAAATATAAAGGAAAGAAGGCTGATCATGAGAGACACAAGAAAGTTATATACTATAGACATGTCAAAAAACTAAGTATACAGGAAACTGCATATGCTACCGGGTACAGCAAGGCACAGATATGTCGTATTCAACGGTTGAATATACTAAATAATTTAACAGATGAGCAAAAAAACTTTTAACTTTTTAATAAAAATTAATATCCTAAAATCTTTCTAAATCAAGCTATTTAATAATATAGATAGAGCCTTAACGAACTATGTTAATAAGCAAATTTTTTGTTAGAAAAATATTTCGTTTTTAAGTTTTATTTTGATTATAATTATAATTTATATTGATAATCAAATAATAGATTTATAATCTGTTGATTTATGGACTATCATATTTTCTTTCTGACCACACTAAGGGTTAGCCTTGAGTTTAGATAGATGTCCATCTACATAAAAAGTATGGTCTCTCATAATAGCAAATACCTGTCTAATAAGTTTATTAGCTACAGCAATAAGAGCCACTTTACCAGGTTTCCCTCTTTCTTTTAACCTTTCATAAAAGTCTTTACAGGACTTATTAAAGCGTATAGCTGACCAAGAAGCTATATAGAGCAAAGAACGCAATTGCGGGTTCCCATGACGATTAATATGACCTTTTTTTCTTACCGATGAGCCTGAATGCTCATAAATAGGTGCCAAACCGACATATTTAGAGAACTGTTTAGCGCTTTCAAAATGATTACCTCCACCAGTGGAAACGATAAGTTCCATAGTGGTTCTATCGCCAATCCCTTTAATAGAGCTAATGCGTTTATAGAGATCCTGATAAGTTTCCTGTGTAATAGAAAGCATTTGTTGCTCTAATATAACTATTTGTTCTTCCAAATAGGATATAGTTTGTTTGACCATAGTCAAAGATACAGTGTCTGGTTTAGGCAACACACTAAAAGACTCTAGCAAGTTATAACACATTGTCAATTGTTTCTTCAACTGAGCAAAAAGTGTTTTTTGTTGCTTTAAGGCTTGTATACTGGCTAAAGGCATTTTGTAGGGTTTAGGCTCCATCTTTGATCCATACAGAGAAATAAGTTCCGCATCTACCTTGTCAGTTTTCGTTATATGGTTCACTACCTTAGTAAAGTGTTTGATCTGCTTAGGGTTAATAACTGAAACAGATAGGTCAGCTTCTAAAAGCATCTTTACTAATAAACAACCATAGTTGCCAGTCGCCTCTAAAACACAGTGATCTAAGCATTTATCAAGTTTAGACAAAAAGATTGCAATGCCATTTGGATCGTTCTTATACGTAGCCGTAGTATAGCCTTTACCTTTAGGGAAAGCAGCTACAAAACTACTTTTTGCTATATCGATGCCTATGTATTTCATATCATTAGATGTTTGTATTAAATTGATTCATCTCATGAACTATCGTCGCACACACGGGCTTTAATGGCCAGCGAACTATTCAGTTTTTAAGATGAAAAGAGCTGGGGGCTAAACGTTAAGCGCGGTATCTAATACCAGGTACAATGCGACCTTATTCCAGCTCTTTAATAAGATAGTCTTATTTAATACAAACGTACGACGTACAATAATTCCCCATATCCAAGTTGACCCCCATTATGGTGAATAATAATATTGGCTATCAAACGGATACTCTCTGCATTTATCGTTAGATCAATATCTTTTTTACCGCCAAGTTGTTTACCTCCATTCACTTTTGCAATACTTGCAGTTAATTGATGATAGGATTCTCCTCTATTCAAACTACGTTGAACTACTGAGCGTTGTTCCTTATCATCAATGTAACCGAGTAAGTAATCAGTCATGATAATCTCATCAAGCCCTATTAATGCTTTTAATGTTGGACTGGTTGACTTGGTGGTTGATAACTTACGAACGATATTAGCTTGTGTTGTTTGTTTTAATGCTAATGAGACTAATATCCTTAGAACTTTGTCCCATTCACTGATAATTTGGTTTTTACAGACTCTTTTTTTTGGTCGAATAATACTTTTTTCATAGTCTATTAGGTTTCCGAAACATACCAATTTTTGAGACGAAGTATGCGCTAAATGGGTAAATCTTGGCATAAATTGGTAACCAAACATATACATCAATGCAAAGTTGACTCGATTGATACTATGCATATCCCCAGAAACTCCCGAAATATTAATTTCGGAATTATTACTTTCAACTAAATCTAATAAGTAATGACTTTCGTGCTCATTAGCCCCAATCACCTTAAGGCATATTGGTAACATATTGGCATTAAGTGTCATAACAACAACTCCCTTTTTTAAACCAAAGTATTTTTTGGCATATCTTGATTTAATAGTATTAAAACGGGTTATAAACTTTTACCCATCTACACTGGCATGAACCCCATAATCCGAAAGATTATATTCTTTAAAAATAGATAATTGCTCTGTCTGATTGATAATTATATCACTAGCCTGGCTTAATGTTTGGGGCCGAATAAAGTTTTTTTGCGTTTTCTTCAATGCATTACCGTCAATATCACTGATATCCACCATTTTTTAATTTCTGTTCCCGTTGCATTGGCAATAACACAGGCATGAATAATTTCTATCTCAGGTTGCTCTTTGGAATAGATAGGTTGAAGATGCGTAAACGCACGACTATATCCTGTCACGCCATCAACAAATCGAGTTATATGGCTAATATTCTGAGTAGGAAGTTTTTGAAAAAACAGGTTATTGGTACCATCATCTATGGAATCATAAGGTAATGTCCAAGAGGTTACTGCACCTCGATTGTTATATTTCAATTTTATACTAGTGTTTTCTCCAGTAACAATACGACGATTAACTATCTGATATTTATTTTCAATATCGGTCTCAAGAGTGGATAGAATATCAACAATACTGGTAGAAAGCAGGGGCATATTTAACTCTTTTAAAAGCTGGTTTTTATGGGTTTCCCAGTGATCAATATCGATCAATTCATCCTCTAATGGGCGATAACAATAACTATCACGAATATGAACTGAAGTGTCATTAAGCCCTTTTTGTAATTGCCAGTAAACCATAAATTCATAGCGATCCCAGTCAATACACTTCTTGGGGTCGTAATGGGATTTTGTCATGATGAATCGTTGTAATGATTTAGGAAAGAAGTCGACTGGAATATCTTCAATAGAATAATCCTGAAATGGTTTATTGGTACCAATAAACATATGAAGAAATTGAACTGCATTATGAAGGGCTTCATTAGCACATGAAAAGTCAATAACCCTAAAAATAGGACGAAGATTACGTTTTATCTTTTGAGTAATTTGACCATAGAATTGCCAACGATCAAAGTCGCGTGAAAAGTTTGTTTTTTTAAATTCTGATAAAAATTTCCTGTACTCGTCCTTGGGCACAATTTCAAATGCTTTTGATCTGACTTGAGCATCTGGAATTTTATCATTTACATTAACAAGCATGATTTTATATGCTTGGTTTCGTAACTGTTTATCTGTTGAAGCAAGAGATTCTATTTGCTTTTTCTGGTATGAATCCCCTTGTTTCTGGTATACCAATACCTTTTGAATAAAACTGGCAATAAGATGATCATTAATCTTACGTAACCGGTGATTTACATAACAAAAAAGATAAAGGCGAGATTGGTTTTTCGATCGCAAGGTTCGAAGTTTCTGAATTGTATAAAATTGAGCCAGATCTGAATAATAGATGATATTTTGTTATGAAATCCCCAATTTTTTCACTAACTGCTTAGACGATTCATATAAAGTAGAAATACTCTTTTGTTTATTAATAGTCTGCTTAATCTCCGTTGTACTAAAATTCAACTGTTCTTTTTTGAGTAACGTAAGGGCGTAAATAATATTATCTTTTTTCAGCAAGTTATCCAATTGAGCACGTAACGATTTATCCGACAACAAGTAGAGTTTGTTGCTTAGCCGATTTTTTTCGAATGCTAATGCACGGGAAACAATATCTTGAAATGTGGAATAAGCTGGCTTAATGAAAAATTTATGCTGACAGAAAGACAACAGACTGGTTAACACAAATTTAGGTAACATATGAATCTTTACTAACCGCTTAGCCTCATTATCTAATTCACGTAAAAAGTCGGGATTGACATCTTTAATACCATATTTTTTGCATATCTGGCGCCGATTTTTATAACGAAAGTGCTTTGAGAGGCCATTCCTAGGAAATGATGCGATTGGGAAGTAGTGTTGCAATATAAAATGAACATCTTCTTTAACTTGATGGAAGGTAAAGCAAAAAAAATAACTGACTGATCGATAGTATCCTAACTGTAAAATGTAATTAATTTTCTGAGCGATATTATCTATTGAATCAATATATACCCTATCTTGATCATCCAGGTCAAACAGGTAGGGTCTCTCTTCATCACTTAAAATAGGGAGCTTGTATAATGCATTAATTTCATCATTGGTTAATATAGATAACCGTGCCATAATTTGTATATCTATTAACGAACGTTAAATGATTAATATTTTGGTTATATTATATACCATATAAAACCACTACAAAATGTTAAGTCTTACGGTATAATTTATGTTAAAAGATAACAGATGCAAAATTTTAGCTTATTTAAGGGCTTCAACAGATAAACAAGATGTGACGCACCAAAAGTATGAAATACTGGAATATGCACGGGGGAATGATCTCAGAGTTGATCAATATATTGAAGTGACTATATCATCGACAAAAAATAGTAAACAAAGAAGAATTGATGAATTAACTAAAAAATTATCCCCTCATGATACATTAATCGTTACTGAACTAAGCCGGTTAGGGAGAAGTACAACCGAAGTGGTTGATCTGGTTAATACCTTAATCAACCAACAAGTACGAATTATCATTATAAAGCAGCATCTAGATTTTAATAGACATGACCTGAATTCAAAAGTGATTGTTACCTTATTTTCATTGTTTGGGGAGCTTGAACGAGATTTTATCAGCTTAAGAACAAAAGAAGCATTAGCCTCAAAAAAAGCAAAAGGAACACTGCAAAAAAGTCAGTTTGATGTGGATCGAGAGAAAATTATCGAATTACTTACTTTGGGTGTGTCCGTTAGAAAAATAGCTAATTTGTTGAAGTATAAAAACCATATCTCACTAAACACATATATTAACAAACGAAAATTATTTGATACAAAATTATGAATTTTATAGAAAATATAAAGTAATTGATATTCAAATGATTATATAAAAATTAATAAGGAAAATAAAAGTCAGGATCATACAGAAGCAATTGGGTAACAAGGGTTTAATAACTAAAATCAGACAAACCGGGCTTTTGAGTCAAATGACCCCTTTTAGTAGATTTGGATCTATATTTATTTGTTGTGATTCCATTTATTATGACTTATTTATTACTACCGATTATTTATAACGATAGATTGGTTAATAACAAATAAGCATTTACACAATTTTATTTACAAACTCTTAGCTTATTTTCATTATACTTTATCATATTTCTATATTCATCTTTACAATATTGAGAAAATTCTTCAATGCACTTAAAAATTAGATGCCTTGTACCATCAGTATCTATTTTATAAACTGGTAATTGATTATTTTTATCTTTTAAGTCTATACAATAATAGACATTATATATGTCATTCACATTCTGATAACCTACATACCAAAATTTTTGGCTATCACTTTCCTCAGTAAACTCTTGCATCTTTGATACTATCAATTCCGTATCAATTTGATTAGATAACAGTTTATCTATCGTATCATTTTCTATTTTATCAAACTTCGGAGTTGCAAAATAAAAGATCTCAAATGGTCCTAATTCTTCCTCTTTTAAAATACTCTCATCTTGTTTAATCAAAAAAGATTCATATGCTCCAGGAAGATCTATTCCCAACTCATTCTTTACTCTTTCTTTAAATTTAGCGATATACTTTTCTCTTAGACATGACGTATTATTACCTTCTGAAAATTCTATTTTCTCTAACTCATGCATAAGCACATCACCGTCTTGTAAGTTTTCTGTTATTTCAGACCCTTTATTATTTTTATCATTGTAATTTTTTATACTAGTATATTGATCTTTACAATATTGAACGAACTCCACAATATTTTTATATATTGGATACCTTGTTCCATTATTCCCTACTTTGTAAACGGGAAGTTGTTTATCATTGTCCTTTAAGTCTATACAATAATACATATATACACCGTCTATATCCTGTGAGGCCACACACCAAAATTTTTGTCTGCTTTTTTGCTCTATGAACCTTTCCATTGTCAACATAGAATTTCTGGATGACAACCAATATTTTAATATCTGAGACACCATAGGATTTATATCAGATTCGCTTTTAGGAGTTACAAAAGAAAATATGTTAAATGGACCTAATGAATTTCCATATAGAATACTCTCACTTTGCTCAATCAAAAATGATTTATATGCTTCAGGTAAAAGTATATTAAACTTATCTTTTATTTTCTTTTCAAGAGCAACTACAAACTTTTCCCTTATATCTTTTACATTTATATTAATAATATCCCCTGAAGTTGAAGTACTAGGATTAGTGCTTATTTTTTTTGGAGAAACGCCACTTTGAGGAGAAGTACTAGCTTCCCTTTTTCTTTGAGACGATTGTTCTTCACCTTCATCACTATCCATATTATTCATATGAATCATTCCATTGCAAGCACTTATTCCCATATAAACGAATAGATTTAAAATATAAATTAATCTTGTATTCATGATATTTCAATATAAAGATTGATTAATTACTCAATAGACCTTCTGCGAAACTTGATACTTATGTACGTACCAAATAAAATATGCTTTTTAGGGTGATTTTAATTCATTTGTTAGACTTATAAATAAGTTTAGGTTTTATTAAACCATTTTCCTTAAAAACTACCTAAAAATCTATCCTATAGCCATCATTCGTAATGAGTACATTCTTTCGCAGAAGGTCTAATAATTTAAATATTAATATAAGAGTAAAAATTACAAAAAATCTGGCTCTGTCCATTTAAGTGTGTAAAATATTTTTATGTGTTTTAAATTCTATGTTCGAATTTAATTAAAAAATGTGCTATAGCCTCACTCCAATTATGCATAGGCATGGTCCACTTTCTGGTTATGTAGTTAATAGTTAGATACAAGGTTTTAAAAACAGCTAAATCGTTAGGAAACACTCTTTTATTTTTAGTAACTCTACGGAATTGACTATTTACAGATTCAACAATATTTGTTGTATAAATAACTTTACGTATTGCATTAGGGTATTGTAAAAATACCATCAGATTATTCCAATTTGCATACCAAGCCTTGGCTATTTGTGGGTACTGTTTATCCCATTTGTTGGCAAAAGTTTCTAATGCCATTAGTGCTTTTTCTTCATTTACTGATGTATAAATTGGCTTTAAATCAGCAGATAATGCTTTCCTATCTTTATAGGATACATACTTGAAGCTATTCCTAATTTGGTGAACGATACAGAGTTGGTGGTCTGTTTTAGGATATACAGCACCGATTGCCTCAGACATACCTGATAAATTATCTGTACAAGCAATCAGCATATCCTGCATACCACGATTTTTGAGCTCTGTCAAATTACCTAACCAAAACTTAGATCCTTCATTTTCACTCATCCATAGTCCTAAAACATCTTTTATCCCTAATCGATCTATACCTAACGCAACATAGACTGACTTATTCATGATGCGTTTATCTTGTCTAACCTTAACTACAAAACAATCAAAAAAAACAATTGGATAAACTGATTCTAAGGGACGATTTTGCCATATCTTAACATCTTCAATAATAGAATCTGTGATCTTACTGATCAAGCTTTCACTAACTTCTGCTCTATATAATTCTTGTATTTGAAGTTGAATATCTGATAGGCTCATCCCTTTAGCATATAAAGATAAAATCTTATCATCTAAACCAGGGATTCTTGTTTGACGTTTAGGTAATAAAACAGGTTCAAAACTNGATGATCTGTCTCTGGGGACTTCAACCGATATAACACCATTATCAGTTATAACTTGCTTACTAGATAAACCATTACGAGCATTTGCTGAATCACTACGACTATATTTGGTATAACCTAAATGGCTATCCATTGCTGATTCTAACGCTTTTTCTACAAGACGTTTGATTAATTGTTTCAGTAAACCGCCTTGATCAAACAGAGTCGATAGGTCTACACCTGAGTCTATAAGCACTTCTATCGCCTTGATTATTCCGTCTTTACATATATCTTTTTTTTTATCTATTTTAAGTGTTATCATTTAGGTAAATATAAACCCTAAAAATATTTACACACTTATAAAGACAGACTCAAAAATCACCGTATTTAAAGAAGAAAAATACATATTTTACTTTCAAAAAAACGTGTAAAGTTATTTAATTATAAATTATAAATTTTATTTGGACTTAATACATCTCAATTAACAATATCTGTAAAGATATAAATATAGCCGAACATTTCAGAAGACAACCTGGAATATGAACTAATATCTGCCTATATCACTTACTGTAAAATTACAGCAATTAGCTAAAATTGATAGGCAATAATTTAGCCTCCCATTTTGTCCTAAAATCATTACGATCACCATGTTCATGATCTTGAATTATACCATCTCGTGGCTCATCAAAATTATTTCCACAGTCACATTTCTTCAGCATATTATCTTCAATACTTCTCTTCTTCCTCTCTTTTTCCTCTTCATTTCTTATTCTCCTTAATTTTTTAAATTCCTTCTTTACATTATCCCACTCTGGCCTATCTCTCCAAAAATCGCTGGAAGAAAACGCTTTCCTATTAGTTTGCGTTTCAGAAAAAGGAATAAAAGGATCTAATACTCTTGTCTTTCTTGAATGTAAACTATCAGGAAGTTCTATCAAATACTTATTGTCTCTAAGTAAGTGATCAATTTGTACTGGATAAGGAAGCTGATCTTCTTGAGTACCATCTTGCATAAAACATGTCACATAAGGAGCCCTTTGATTACTATGTCCTTCATTATCAATAATATTATAATTTCTATTAGGAACACCTTGCATCATGTAATACTCACCCATTTGTATAGATGGTAAATAAAATACTTTATAATCAATATTATTAACTTTCTGCACTCTATACTTCCAAGGTCTCGGACATACAAGATACTCGACATTACTATCCGTTTCTTTCTCCCTATTATTCTTCCACTGAACTTTTTTAAAACTATTTCCTTGTCTATTTATCTTCTCATTTAGCTCAAAAAAAAGAGTATTAAAAAATATATACCCTAGTCCTGCTTCTAAATTATTATTTACTACAGGGTTAAAATTTTTAGTAATACTACTGAGCGAAGAACGAGCAAAACCATACGTACGAACTGGATTCCACTGATTTTGTGAAATCATATCATTATAGTCCATAACTATTTCATTAAAACTTTTCTTCAAAGAAGGAACAGTTATCTCTATACCATCCCGCACACCATATTTCAATTTAGATGTACAACTAGTAAACGACATAAAGCTAATAAGAAGAATATACAGTAACATATATTTTTATATTTATTTATTTATTTATTTATTTATTTTATTGATAATGAAAAAACAACCTAAATATCTAACTTTTAATAAAAATTTTAATAGTCATATGCTATACTTTGTCTATATGAAACGTTTATTTTAAATTTTTCTTTTTTATTACCTCTTCATAAGACTGTATTGATCTTTACAGTATTGCACATACTCCCCAATACTATTAAGAATAGTATGTCTCGTACCATCAGTATCCACTTTATAAACTGGCAATTGATTGTTTTTGTCCTTTAGGTCTATACAATAATACATATATACACCGTTCACATCCTGGGAAGCTACACACCAAAATTTTTGCCTGCTTTTTTTCTCTGTAAACCTTTCCATTGCTAACATGGAATTTCTAGCAGCTAGCCAATATTTCAATATCTGAGACACCATAGGATTTATATCAGATTCGCTTTTAGGAGTTACAAAAGAAAATATGTTAAATGGACCCAATGAATTTTCATCTAGAATACTCTCACTTTGCTCAATCAAAAATGATTTATATGCTTCAGGTAAAAGTACATTAAACTTATCTTTTATTCTCTCTTCAAGAGCAACTACAAACTTTTTCCTTATTGTTTTATTATCGTTCTTCACAGCAACATGATTTTTTACTAAACTTCTACTTACAGAACTATTAGAAGTGGATCCTAAATTTTTATCACGCTTATTCATCCTATTAAAATTCACCCCATTACAAGCACCGATTCCCACACAAGCGAATAAATTGACCATATAAAATATATTTTTTCTCATGATTGTATAAATTATTTATATTAAAAAACAGATATAAAAAGTACAGAAACTACAGATTAATTTTTAATATGTATTAATCATAATTTGTATAAATTGAGATTAGTGACATTAGATTACTAACTAATTGACCACTAATACTTTCTAAAAGTATAACAAAGCTTTAAGTATACAAAATAGAGTTTGTAAATAAAATTGTGTAAATGCTTATTTGTTATTAACGAATCTATCGTTATAAATAATCGGTAGTAATAAATAAGTCATAATCAATGGCGGATCTGTCGCATCTGTTTTAAGGGATCGGTTATTTTGTTAATTTTAGTTAAAAATTGACTAAAATGTTTACTATTACCCGAGTCTGTCTTTATAAGCATACGCGTCAAGTTAAGGATTAATAGCTATTTTTTTTATCATATTTAGATTTGATATTCTTTTTTTTCTATACTTGTCTTTCAGGCAAAATATTGACCAGTTTAAGAGTAATTTTTTAAAAAATATTGTAAATCATCTAACCTGTTATTTACGATCACAAATAGTTCTTTGCTCCTTCTTTTGAGTTCAATTAACGCTTTAGTTAAACTAATTTCTCTATCAGGTTCCAGTTTTATACAGCTTACTATGCCATGGAAAATAAGTATTACACAGAATTTTGCATATAATTCACATAATATTCTTGCAGAGTTTATTTTACCTTTAATACTTTCAAGAGTCTAACATGGCTTTTATATAGCTTAAATAACAGCTCAATTTGCCATCTAACTCGATAAATAGACCTTATATATTCACTAGATATCTTACTAACTGGAATATTGGTAATCATTATTGTCCAATCAAGTAATCGTTGGTTTTTTTGGGAAGAGGTGTATCCACGACTCTGAGCTAACATATTAGCTTTTCTTCTCCTTTTGGATGATTGTTCACTTGTTAATTTATGGCAGATCATTCTTACCGGTAGCTTTAATTCTTTTCCTAGAAGAACCTCTTTTTCTAAGAAAATCTTGTGATCTAACAAGGTTATTAAATCTATCTTTGATGCATTATGCGTAGCATATATATTAGTGTCGGACTTATAGCGGCTGATAAAGTAAGCACCTGTTTCATTAATTTGTTTAAAACTATTAGGAACAAAATATCCTAAGTCTGCTAATAGTAGATCATTACTTTTTATATCTTCCAAATAGTTTCGGTAGCCTTGATCTGACCTAATACCTTCAGTTACCTCTAACCTATCTACTCTTTGATTTAGATAGTCAAATAGTACCTGTAATTTAATAGAAGATTTTGCCTTATTAGGTCGTCCTTTATAACTAGATCCACAGCCTTTATAAATACTTTCCATACTGTTAGGTAAGCCTATTTGACTACTATCAAGCAGTCTTACACTATTAAATTGTTCAAGAATTTTACAATCAAGTCGCAAATTGCTTTTAAATATCTGTAAACATTCTTTATACATTACTTGCATGAAAGTAACAGAATTTGAATTGAATTTTAGATATAAACCTTGCTTTGTAATATTTACATGATCCTCATGCAACAAACTACACATGTTTTCTAAGCTTAAATCCGTACCTCCCATATTACCTAAGACTAATGTCTTAATAAAAGAAGAACCTGTAAGTTTCCTATTTCTTTTAATAAAACCGGTAATATGGGATACTGCATTTGCTTTTTTTATAAAAAATTCTTTAAATACTACGGATAATTTTGATACTTTGTGCATAGTATAAGTTCCTTGATTTAGTTCATGAAATTAATCGAACTTATACTTTAACTTTTTTTTATCCTATACCATAATCAAAATTCATAAAAATTTTATCTTGTGTTTATTTTTATCAAAATCATATCTTTAACTTCACACCTATATTCCAAAAAACAGACGCATATAAATATTTTTATCGTACTTAAAATCATTTAATATCACGACTATATCCTTAACTTGACGTGTATGGTTAAATGGACAGAGCCGACAAATCACAAGATTAACTCCAGTGATGAACAAAATCCTTTAAAATAGGGAAATAATTGCGGTGTA
This sequence comes from Cardinium endosymbiont cEper1 of Encarsia pergandiella, assembly GCF_000304455.1. NCBI lineage: Bacteria > Pseudomonadati > Bacteroidota > Cytophagia > Cytophagales > Amoebophilaceae > Candidatus Cardinium > Cardinium endosymbiont of Encarsia pergandiella. Next base: position 853,823 of record NC_018605.1, on the reverse strand, counting down.
ATAGTAAACATTTTAGTCAATTTTTAACTAAAATTACTAAATTAACCTATCCCTTAAAACAGATGCGACAGAACCCTACAATTGACTACTAGATTTAATTCTATTTTAGATTAGTTATGAATTCTTATTTTTATGTTATAGCGTACTATCAATATCTATATAATAGACTGAATATCAGACTTATATAGTCCAGTAAATAATATTACTTTATCTAATTGAAATCCATCTTTAAGCATATCCTTGGCGATTTCCATCTTACCCTCTAACTTACCCTTTTCTTCCCCTATTCGGATACCCTCTTGTCTACCTTCTTCTCTACCCTCTTGTCTACCTTTTTGTTCACCTTCTTGTCTATATTTTTCGACTGTATTGGCTTCTATGAGTAACCATTTCAAGTGATCCTCATAAGCCATTCTTTCTTCATCTGTGAAGTTTAAAGTATCTAAAACATGTAGAGCCTTTTTAAGGCTAGGTATGGCTAATGGAGCAGGTAAGTTGTCCTTATTCAGTTATAGTGGACCGAAAAAATCGGACAAAGTTTTATAAATTTTGTTTCCGTGTTATTTCTGCTTTAGCGTATTGATTTTTTACATGTGTAAGATAGACGTTCATAGGTTTTTGATATTTAATACTAGAATGAAATCTTTTGTAATTATATTTATGCATGTAATCGTTAATGCCCTGTTTAATCTCTTTAATATTTTTAAAGTCATTTATAAACAAGCAGTTATATTTTATTGTTCTAAAAAAACGCTCTATAACTACATTATCAATACTTCTACCTTGCCCATTCATTGATATTTTAATACCATACTTTTTTAACAATTGTATGTGACCATGACTGGTATATTGACTTCCATGATCGCTATTAAAGTACTCTGGAGCAGGATATTTGCTAAGAGCTTCTTCTAAAATATCTGTTACAAGTGTTGTATCCATACTGTTAGATACTTTATAGCTCAATATAGCCTTACTATGCCAGTCTATTATAGCTGCAAAATAGATAAATCCATTATTAGTTTTAATATAAGTTATATCCCCGCTCCAAACCTGATTTGATTTAGGTACATAAAGACGCCTGGTCTGACCAGAGGAAAACCAATACTTATCTAGTAAATAACCATGTGCTTTATATTTAGAAGACTTAAAAGAAGTAAAAACTTTTTTACGCGGATAAACAGCACATAAGCCCATTCTACGCATATAATGTAGCACACGATTTTTTCCTATAGACAAACCATCTTCTAATAACTGGTTATATATATAACGGTATCCGTATTCTGGATGATCGATATAAATATCAGCTATTTTATTGATAAGCTTATAGTGGACCGAAAAAATCGGACAAAGTTTTATAAATTTTGTTTCCGTGTTATTTCTGCTTTAGCGTATTGATTTTTTACATGTGTAAGATAGACGTTCATAGGTTTTTGATATTTAATACTAGAATGAAATCTGTTGTAATTATATTTATGCATGTAATCGTTAATGCCCTGTTTAATCTCTTTAATATTTTTAAAGTCATTTATAAACAAGCAGTTATATTTTATTGTTCTAAAAAAACGCTCTATAACTACATTATCAATACTTCTACCTTGCCCATTCATTGATATTTTAATACCATACTTTTTTAACAATTGTATGTGACCATGACTGGTATATTGACTTCCATGATCGCTATTAAAGTACTCTGGAGCAGGATATTTGCTAAGAGCTTCTTCTAAAATATCTGTTACAAGTGTTGTATCCATACTGTTAGATACTTTATAGCTCAATATAGCCTTACTATGCCAGTCTATTATAGCTGCAAAATAGATAAATCCATTATTAGTTTTAATATAAGTTATATCCCCGCTCCAAACCTGATTTGATTTAGGTACATAAAGACGCCTGGTCTGACCAGAGGAAAACCAATACTTATCTAGTAAATAACCATGTGCTTTATATTTAGAAGACTTAAAAGAAGTAAAAACTTTTTTACGCGGATAAACAGCACATAAGCCCATTCTACGCATATAATGTAGCACACGATTTTTTCCTATAGACAAACCATCTTCTAATAACTGGTTATATATATAACGGTATCCGTATTCTGGATGATCGATATAAATATCAGCTATTTTATTGATAAGCTCCTTATTAAAACTATCTTCTATACTAGATTTATAATATAAAAAAGAACGATTAATCGATAATAATTTACATTGTCTTGCCTTAGGTAAATGAGTAAGCTTGGATTCGACAAGACCTTTTTTACTTAATAAGTCCAAGCTCTTTAGCTTTCCCACTGCCCAGTCCCGCTCAACTGTAGTTTTACCTAATGTCTTGGCTAAGGAATCATTTTCATCCTTTAAATGAGCTATTTCATCTTTGTATGCACTAACAACTTTGGATGGATCAAAAGCTAAATAAGCATGCTCCATAAACTGATGTTTCCAATTTTGAAGTGTTTTGCTAGTTACTCCATACTTGGACGATAACTCTACTAACGTCAATTCTTCTTTTAATAAATCTAAGACTATTTTAGTCTTCTCTACTGAACTAAACTTTCTAACCTTTTTTCTTCCCATTTTATAAACTCGTTTGTGAAACAATAAAACTAGTACAATACGAAACAAAGTATCTAATTTTCTGTCCGATTTTTTCGGTCCACTATAGCTCCTTATTAAAACTATCTTCTATACTAGATTTATAATATAAAAAAGAACGATTAATCGATAATAATTTACATTGTCTTGCCTTAGGTAAATGAGTAAGCTTGGATTCGACAAGACCTTTTTTACTTAATAAGTCCAAGCTCTTTAGCTTTCCCACTGCCCAGTCCCGCTCAACTGTAGTTTTACCTAATGTCTTGGCTAAGGAATCATTTTCATCCTTTAAATGAGCTATTTCATCTTTGTATGCACTAACAACTTTGGATGGATCAAAAGCTAAATAAGCATGCTCCATAAACTGATGTTTCCAATTTTGAAGTGTTTTGCTAGTTACTCCATACTTGGACGATAACTCTACTAACGTCAATTCTTCTTTTAATAAATCTAAGACTATTTTAGTCTTCTCTACTGAACTAAACTTTCTAACCTTTTTTCTTCCCATTTTATAAACTCGTTTGTGAAACAATAAAACTAGTACAATACGAAACAAAGTATCTAATTTTCTGTCCGATTTTTTCGGTCCACTATAGCTCCTTATTAAAACTATCTTCTATACTAGATTTATAATATAAAAAAGAACGATTAATCGATAATAATTTACATTGTCTTGCCTTAGGTAAATGAGTAAGCTTGGATTCGACAAGACCTTTTTTACTTAATAAGTCCAAGCTCTTTAGCTTTCCCACTGCCCAGTCCCGCTCAACTGTAGTTTTACCTAATGTCTTGGCTAAGGAATCATTTTCATCCTTTAAATGAGCTATTTCATCTTTGTATGCACTAACAACTTTGGATGGATCAAAAGCTAAATAAGCATGCTCCATAAACTGATGTTTCCAATTTTGAAGTGTTTTGCTAGTTACTCCATACTTGGACGATAACTCTACTAACGTCAATTCTTCTTTTAATAAATCTAAGACTATTTTAGTCTTCTCTACTGAACTAAACTTTCTAACCTTTTTTCTTCCCATTTTATAAACTCGTTTGTGAAACAATAAAACTAGTACAATACGAAACAAAGTATCTAATTTTCTGTCCGATTTTTTCGGTCCACTATACAGCTTGTTACTATCGTTCACGAAATTGATGAAGTTCAAGATAGCTGTGTAATCAGTAAGCAACTTGGTGCAAAGCTGCGCGGTATGGTAAGGGACCATATCAATAGGCAGCGCTATGGTAGTGACGCAGATAAGATCAAGACGCAGGTAGCGCAAGCAAGAAGTCGTAATACCTAAAGGTTCTTGTAGGTCAGTCTGTTCTGTAAGCTAAGCAAAAAGTGCGTTTTATTAGATGGAGTAGGGGGAGATGCTAATTGGCTAACTTGCAGAACAGATTAGTAGAAGCATATTGTATGCTGCTTTCTTATCAAAACAAAGCCTAATATAGGATTTTTATGATTGCTTTATAATTTACTTTTTAGACATTAATGCCTCTATGGCTTCCGCTTCTATAGGAATGTTTTGTGTTAAGTTTTGCACGCCATCTGTTGTGATCACAACATTATTTTCTAGCCGTATACCTATCTTTTCTTCCTTAATATAAATACCTGGTTCTATTGTTAAAACCATATTTGGTAGCATAGTGCCATGGGTATCGCCTAGGTCATGCGTGCTTAGTCCAAGATGATGTGAGATGCCATGCATAAAATATTTTCTGTAAGCTGGTGCGCCTTTAGGCTGGTTTTTAATATCTGCAGTCTTTATAAGGTTGAGTGCAACCAGTTCCTCTTCTACCCACCCACCAATTGCGTTATGATAATCTGAAAAAGATAGCCCTGGCCGCAACAGCCCTTCTGCAGCTTGTAATATACGCAGTACACTATTATATACTTTTCGTTGTCTGGCTGTAAATTTCCCATCAATAGGTATAACGCGTGTTATATCAGCAGCATAATTAGCATATTCTGCACCTATATCCATCAATAACAATTCGCCTGGTGGGCAAGGCTTATCATTCTTGGTATAGTGTAAAATGCAACTATCTGCACCACTGGCAATAATAGGGTCATAAGCAAACCCCCTTGAACCCCTTCGAAGAAACTCATATGAGAACAATGCTTCTATTTCATACTCCATTAATCCAGGATGGACCATTGGTATAGTAGATAGAAACCCAGCCGCTGTAATATCACAAGCCGTTTGTATAAGGGCAATTTCTATCTCGTCTTTTATGCCACGTAGTTTTTGCATAATCGGCGCTAGCCGCGCATATGCATGCAAGGGGTAGTGGTGCTGGCACCAGCGAATAAAACGTCTGTCTCTAGTGGCTATAGGGAAGTTTGCCCTTGGATGTTCATTCGTATTAAGGTATAGATGATGGGCCAAACCCATTAACGTATGAAAAATTCGCTTAAATTCACTCAACCAGTGCACCGTCACAATCCCACTTACACGACTTGCTTCTTCTTTAGTATATTTGCTTCCTTCCCAAACAGCCACTACCGGATTGGTTTCTTTGATAAATAAAATTTCTTTCCATTCCTTTTTAATGGCATCTGGATACAGCAGTAGAATAGTCTCTTCTTGGTCAATGCCAGAAAGATAAAAAAGATCACTATTTTGCACAAATGGCATCGTTCCATCTGTATTTTTGGCCATCAAATCATTGGCATGCAATACTACTAAGCTATTGGGATCAAGATAGGGTTCTAATTTTTTTCTATTCTTTATGAATAGATTTGTATCAATGTTTCTATAACGCATAGGATCGTATGTAGTAATTGGTTGACCACTATTGACATCGGTGGATACCATGCAGCGGTTATTTAAGTAAACTTACCAAATTGTCTTTTGATAACTTGGTACATATTTTTCTTCCATCTGGTGTATACATGGTATTAGTAGATGAAAATAGTTGTGCCAACAGTGCATCTATTTCGATTCCATTTAGTTTTATACCATGTGGTATGCTCGCTTTTTTCGCCAATGCCCTGATAAAACATTCTGAAGTTTCTAATTTTTGCTTGTTGTTGTTCCATTTAAGTTGTTCTATTACGCCTTCCAATAATTGCTTTGGTGAATGGTGTTTTAGTTCTGCTGGACAGCCATGAATAATAATAGTAGATTCCCCAAATGGGTCAATGATAAAGCCCAATGAACGCAAAATAGCTTTATTTTCTAATATAACCATATAATCTACACCGTTTACACTTAGATATTCTGGCATAAGTAACTGTTGTGATGCACCATTTTTATTTTGAAAGTGGTCCATAAACTTGTCATACAGCACCCGTTCATGAGCGGCTTGTTGATCAATTAACAGTGCACCAGACTGTACTTGAACAATAATATAGCTGGTATACAGTTGTACAGCTCTTCCTGCCCCTTCTTCGTAATGGACGGTTCCAACGTTTTGGCTTAAAGGAAAGGTTTCAGGCTCTGCTTTGTGGTCCGGAAATAAACTTTGCCAATCTTTAGGTGATGTAAGGGATGTAGTAGACTTATCTACTTTAAACTGTGTATAGTTTCGTTCTTTTGTTGAATGGGGGGGGGGTACTTGGATAGGATTGCTAAAACGCAGCAAAGAAAAATTGGTATCTTGGTCGAAATCTAAAGAATCGACTACATGATGGGTAGCTAAACTTTTCTTAATCGCCGCTTGCAAAATCGCATAAAGCGCTTTTTCATCTTGAAATTTAATTTCTGTTTTAGTAGGGTGTACATTTATGTCAATCAATTTAGGGTCAATGGTTAAATAGATGGCATAAAAGGGGAAACTATCTGTTGCTAAAAGTCTATCGTATGCATGTTTAATGGCATGATTTAAAAATGGACTTTTTACAAAGCGTTGGTTTACAAATAAAAATTGTTCTCCTCTTGTTTTTTTTGCTTGTTCTGGTTTCCCGATATAGCCTTGTATTGCCACCATATTGGTAGTCTCTTTACAGGGAATCAGCTGTTTTTTATAACTTTCGCCAAACAGATGCACCATTCTATGGCTTAATTTTTCTGGTGATAGATTATATATTTCTATATCATTGTGGTAGAGCCTCCATCCAATTTCTGTTCTAGCAAGTGCTGCATGTTGGACTTCTTCTAGGATATGTTTGAATTCTACTGGATTAGATTTTAAAAAGTTTCTTCGTGCTGGAACGTTATAAAATAGATTTTTTACACTGATCTTGGTGCCTGGTGATGTAGAAATTGCTTCTTGTTTTTTGATTTTAGATCCTTCTATAGCAATGAAAACGCCAGTAGCTGCTTCGTGTAAGCGGGTTTCCATTTCTACCTGTGCTACTGCTGCAATAGAGGCCATCGCCTCTCCTCTAAAACCCATGGTTTGGATTTTAGATAAATCATCTGTATGGGCAATCTTGGATGTGGCGTGCTTTTCAAAACACATTCGAGCATCAACTTTATCCATTCCTATGCCATCGTCAATCACTTGAATAAGTTGTTTACCAGCGTCTTTTATAATAATTTTTATGTTGTTGCTTCCTGCATCTATTGCATTATCTAGTAGTTCTTTGACTACAGAAGCAGGGCGTTGCACTACTTCTCCAGCTGCTATTTGATTAATCAGTAAGTCAGAGAGCAGGTGAATGGTATGCATGGTAGTAATCGAATAGGATGAAGGATATGTGTGCTATTAAAACAAATTTTATCAGGTTAGCCTTTGGATGGCTTGTTTCAATGGTTATGGTTGGCTACTATGCCATCCTATGAAACGCTGGGCAAGCTTTTAGATTTAGAAAAAAGCTATAAATTTGTATGTTCTAATTTTTTTTAATACCATTTAAACAGTCGCCTTTTCGAATGAAAGGTAGTGCACTCTAGGAAGATCAGGCACAAGTTCAAGCTTCTAGATTTTTTAGGTTATTTGGGAGAATTTAATATAACCTTTTTTATTGGCGCGCTTGCGACCTACTTTTTATACAAGTAATCGCTTTTATATACAGTGTTGTATGGCGCGCTATATATTATACATTTTTGATCCGTTTGTTTTTAATTCCAGCTTACATACTGCAAATGGACTATTCACCCAATGGCACCATGCGATTTCCATAATGATGGTTAGAAAAACCTTAGCTTGTGTGGGGTTGGTTTAAAATTTTATTGTTAACAACAAAACAAATTTACGTATGCACCGTAATATAAACAAAGTAAAATTAATATGCAAAGGAAATATGCGCAGAAGCCTATTTTTATCTACTATGGGTACATTTTTATTTGCTTTTAACTGTAATAAAGATGCCCATACCTTTCGTACAAAAGCAATTCAAAATCGTTTACATCCCGATTTTAGAGTATTAAATGACCCATCAGCAGATTATTTTAGTTACTCCTCTTCTATAAAAAACGATCAAGATAGATGGACTGCCTATAATGGTTCCATACAACAAGTAGTTGACTCAACTCCAAGTAAGATGCCCCCAGCAGTAGTAGCAGTTACAGATCATGTTAAAGAACATGTTGAAACTTCTAGTGTATCGATCCAAACAGATGATCACCATGCTGCAACGTCTAGTATATCGATCCAAATAGATAAAGAACATGCTGAAGTTTCTATTATAGCGAATCAAACAAATGGTTTGTTAGAAGAGGCTGATTGTGATGGTCATAAAGATGAATTTCCCGATGATGCCTGGGATCATTCCTTTGATACAGATATTGATACCTATTCTTTTGAAGATGAATATGACGGTTCTATTGTTGATGAGATACTACTTGATAGACTATCAAATTTGTTTAGTGAATCGTCTGATCGTGTTGAGAACAATCAAATTCAGCATGATGATAACCATTCCATGATACAACATGATAAAGAAGATCATGTTTATACTTTTCCTGAAGAGTTGAAGGATGCTCTGAAAAGGACATCCCACACTTTTTTATCCCTAAATATACTACCGGAGGACAAATAGGGGGCCTATGCTGTGCATGGCCGCTGTAGGATAGGGGAAATGTAAAATGGTGCTCCATACACATGTGGGTCTATGGATACCAAAGCTATCTATAAACCCACTATATCTAGTATCTGTTGGCATGGTTGCCTAAAGTAGGCCCATAAAGGAGCTGCTCGGTATAGGGTTGAACAAGATATACTGGGTGGCCTCAACGCATAATTTTTAGCTTATTCAGTGCTTTTCTATATTTATGGGCATTTTTTAAATGTGCTGTATAAGAACAGGCAAAGTAATGCAACCCTGACCAATCCTCTTTTGCTGAAAAGAAAAGGTAATCATGTGGTATATAATTCAGTACTGCATCAATCATTGCCACGCTAGGCAAACCAATAGGTCCAGGTGGCAACCCTTTTCTGCGATAGGAATTATAGGGAGAATCCATATAGGTATCCTCTTGCAAGACTCTTTTAATACCACATTGCTTTTCTTTTAGCGCATAGACAAGCATTGGACAAGATTGAAGGGGCATATGGCGTTTGAGTCTATTTAAATAGACTCCTGCAATCTTAGCAGCTTCTTGTGGGTCGTTTGTTTCTGCTTGAACGATAGAGGCTAAAATGGAGACATCTGTTGGACTTAAGCCTATTTTTTTCGCTTTATTCAGACGTATTGTATGCCAAAAACGTTGGTAAGCCAAATGGATTTTTGATATCAACTGTTCTGCTGTAATCGTCCAGTATATTTCATAGGTATCTGGAATGAACATAGTTAATACATTTTCTCGCGTAAAGCCATAGGCTGATAACTTTTCTGCATCATTTAGTAGTGCCCATAGTGGCGCTTTGGTGATACCTATAGGACGGACCAGCTGATCTATTAAGGAAGCTTTATTGGCCGCAGTAGCAAAAGTAAGCTTAACGGGATGTTGCATGCCACCACGTAGCATTCTAATCATTTGCCAATTATTCATATGAGCCATTATTTTGTATTGGCCAGGCCTATTTTCAGGATAATACCTCAATAAATAGGTTGCCCATAAAAAAGTGGTTCCATTTTTTATATATCCTTCATTTTCTAGTTTACTTTTGAGTTGGTAACGGGTACATCCCTTTGGAATCACCAGCAAACGATTGGGTGCGTGTGTGTTAGGAAATGCCAGTATCGCATATAAGATAATGCAAATTAAAACACCCACCCCAATTATCCATTGCCACTGCCGCTTTGTTTTTAACAAAAAAGCGTAAACGAAAGAAAGATTTACCATGCATGGGTTATTCATTAATAAAATAACTGTCAATTCAAATGGTATAGGCCTGCGTTTGACAGGTGATTATAGGCTGGTATACTTATATTTCCAGTGTGCTGCCTCACCATATTCTGCTATATAGTCCATGCGCTCTGTACGTATTTGTATCTCTAATTGCCCATATTTATAGGTTTCAAAGGTAAGATGGAGCGACTCATATCTACTATCTCTTGGTATACTGATCCAGTCCCTCATAATGTTACATATTGGTTTGTACAGATTGCTAATGATACTAAGTATTTTCCAACAAGCCACTTTTTCTTCTTGCAATGTTTTGCCATCCATATTGGTTAAAATGATTCTAATAGCGGTAAGGTCATGGACTTGATCAAAATCAATCTTTAGTTTTTGAATTTTATGCCAAATAGAATAAACCGATTTAATCCTTTTTTTTATAATAAAATCAATGTTGCGTTCTTTTATAGCTGCTTGCACTTCTTCAGCAACAAAATTTAATTTTTGCTGCCTTTTTATTTTAGTCATGCCAAGTTTGGCGGTAATGGCATAGTAACTCAATGTGTCTGTATGCTTTAACCAGAAATCTGCCAACTTGGTTTGAATATCATATAACCGCATTCTATGAGATAATGGGATATAAAAATGTTTGAGTTCAAGTAGCAGTTGGGCGTTAGAAGGGACCAATTCTGTATCCAGATTTTCGAATATTACGCCACTACAATGTAGGTGAATAATCTCACACATTTGTAGCAAAATGGCTAAAATATGGTGGCAATTTATATTAGGATGATTTGGATAGTTACGAATGGTATCGTTACGTAATCTGTAATCCTTTAACATGGCCACTGCCTCTAGTATGGAAGCTGTTTTTGAACCAAAATGTTTTTCAACAGCTTCTTTTTCAATAAATTTTTTTAAAAAAGCTGGTGTTAAGAGGGCCACTACAACGGTAGGAAGATCTAAAGACATCTCTGTAGCAGCAATCATGGCTATTTGTATCGAATCCTTTACACAACGTTTGCATGTTGCTTTATCCATTTTTTGTTCAAACTGCTCTGCCCATTCATATGCTGTTTGAATCGTAGAGCAAGCTTGTTGCGTATCGTTTGGGTCTTTGCTTACTGCTCTTGCAAGTTGATGTAAATTCCAATTATTTACATCAGGGATTTCGTGTTTTTTTATCATTTGATACAATCAAAAAATTATTGGGTTAACTGGATCTATAAGCTTATATGTTTAAGACTAGGGTTTACCCATTAAGGTAAATTCTCTGTTCGTAAGTTACGAACTTATCGTTCCAAGCGCAAAAATAAACACTTATAGCAATAGCAATACTTCAAAACCAATCCATATAATGCATATTATTTTCATAAAATAATACGTTATTCATATTATTATTATATATATTCTACAAAATAATTACTAGTTTTGCAAAAAAATACTTTTGTTTAGTTTGTTTATGGAATATATTTTTGCTTATGCTACAGCATGCCCTCAAAATTTATTTAATCTTACAATATTTTATACGGATGCAATTTATATACTCCTAACCACTAGGATGTCTTTTAGTAGTTTATTTGTATTTTTAAGTGGTCTAGTTATTTTTGAAAGGCGTTGAAAGTTTACAATCTTTGATATATGGTTACAACTGTTTCAGAGCGCTATCATATACCAGTGATGCCAGATCAGGTCGTGAGGGGCTTGTCTATCGTACCAACAGGCCACTATGCTGACCTTACTTTTGGGGGAGGAGGCCATACGAAAAGAATAGTAGAATCGCTATCTAGTGGCCATTTATTTGCCTTTGATAAGGACCCAGCGGCTGCTAAAATGGCCGAATGGTTTACTGGTAAACCTTTAACCTTTATTAGGGCATCGTTTCGATTTGTAAAGGAGTTTATAAATTTTTACGGTATTCCACAACTAGATGGTATCTTAGCAGATTTAGGTACTTCTTCCTACCAAATAGATACGCCAGGGCGTGGTTTTTCTACTCGTTTTGATGGTACACTCGATATGCGGATGGATCCAAATTCCCTTTATTCGGCTCAGCATATAGTAAATAGCTATACGGTGGAACAATTAGCCGATGTATTGAATGGTTATGGGGAAATAGTAGGCGCGATGGCTGTTGCTGAAGCTATTATACAAGCACGCAAGCGTGCACCTGTTGTAACGACCCATCAGTTGAGCACTATTCTTAAACCATTTGCGCCTAAAATAAAAGTAAATCAGTATCTTGCAAAGGTGTTTCAAGCCATCCGTATTGAAGTAAATAATGAGCTTGTTGCGTTGGAGGAATTACTAAAGCGTAGTGTTGAATGTATGAAACCTAAAGGTCGCTTGGCCATTATTTCCTATCATTCTTTAGAAGATCGATTGGTTAAAAACTTTTTCAATACGGGTAATGTATGGGGCAAGGTACAGCAGGATGGTTATGGCAATCTGTTGCGTCCTTTTGTTCCTCTACAAAAAAAACCTTTTATGCCTTCTGTAGAGGAGGTAACTAGAAACAATCGTGCGCGAAGCGCACGGTTACGGATAGCAGTACGTGTTGCATAACGTTATGGAACCAATCGGTATGCACGGGTCGTTTTTAACCATTATGGATTGATAATGATTATCGAGTTTTTTGCACTTTTTCTTTCCGCATTACTAGGTGGACTTTTGGTGGTTACACACTGTTCGATCCGCATTTTACCACGCTTGCTAACTTTTTCGGGAGGTTATTTATTGGCCAATACTTTCTTGCATTTAATGCCTGAGCTTTTTCTGTCCAAGGTAGTGCCGCTGTATGTAGGGGGGTGTATGATGATTGGATTTTTTTTGCAGCGTTTTATTGAAACCTTTACTGCTGGTGTGGAGCATGGCCATTCTATGGCCCCAACTTCAGGGCATGCTTGTCTAAAAGACTATAAAATGTTTGCGTTTTTAACTTCTATTGCATTTCATGCGCTATTAGATGGTACCCTTTTAGCCCATGGTCATCCTGGTCATGCTACCCAAAAAGGGCTTTTACTGGGTATGATGCTCCATAAGTTTTTGGAAGCTTTTGCTTTAATCAGTGTGTTGCGTGGTTTTAACCTATCTATTAGACACATGTTACGCTATTTGGTGCTATTTGCTTTGGCTTCTCCAGTAGGGTTGTGGCTGGGTGACTATTCCCATCATTATATTTCTGATGGTGGTAGCGTTGTATTATGTGCTATTGTAACCGGTAATTTTTTGTACATTTCGGCTACTATGCTTTTTGAAGCGAGTCCCAATCATCATTCGAACCAGTTTACTTTGTGGGTTAGTTTACTTGGGGCTGGATTGGCGGCATTGGTCCAATTTGTATTATAGTGGGTTGGTTTGCTGCTAAAAAAATAGGTTCGGTTTATAATATGGAGTAAATAGTCTATGGAGCCATCTGATATCAGTAAGGAGATCAAACGTTTGATAGACTTAATTCGGTACTACAATGAATGTTATTTCCAAAAGGGGATTTCTGAAATTTCTGATTATGGATATGACCAATTATTGGAACGGTTAACGCGGTTGGAGGAGGCCCATCCTCATTTAAAATGGCCTAACTCTCCAACTGAGGTGGTTGGAGAACGACTTTCAAAGGGTTTTGAAGTGGTGTATCACCAGACGCCTATGCTCTCTTTGGCTAAAACCTATTCAGAAATAGAGGTGGTGCAATTTGTGGAAAGGGCAAAAAAAATGTTTCCAAATGCGACGATAGATTTTATATGTGAACCTAAAATAGATGGTGTGGCACTAAGCATCCTTTATGAAAAGGGGAGATTGGTACGTGTGGTGACACGGGGTGATGGTGAAAAGGGCGATGATGTCACACGCCATGTGGCCCAATGTTTGCCCTTGCCCCAAAATATTCAAAATCCGCCATGTGACGCATTTGAGGTCCGTGGCGAGGCCTTTATGTCCAAGGCAGTTTTTAAAGCATTAAATAGTGCACGAAAGGCAAAAGGTGAACCTTTGTGGGCCAATCCTCGTAATATTACAGCGGGTACATTAAAGGCGTTGGATGTAGAGGGGGTTAAAGCGCGTCAGCTGGCATTTTATGGGTATGGTTTTTATGGGCCATCTTATACTTGTCCTACGCAACAAGCGGCGTTGGCATTACTGTCTGCGTTGGGTTTTTCTGTGCCACCTACTTATAAGGTATGTCATAATAGTGTGGAAATCATGGCGTATATTCGTTATTGTGCGCAATATAAAAAGGATTTACCGGTTGAGGTGGATGGAGTGGTGATCAAGGTAAATAAGCTGGCTCAACAAGATAGAATGGGTAGAACTTCTAAGTCGCCGCGCTGGGCTATTGCCTATAAATATCAACCAGAAAGGGCACATTCTACCCTACAAAGGGTAACCTTTCAGCTAGGCAGAACGGGAATAGTGACACCAGTTGCGCATTTTAGTCCCGTTCCATTGGCAGGTACTACGGTCCGTCGTGCTTCATTGTACAATGCAGATGAGTTGGCTAGGCGTGATCTTTATTTGGGCGATACGATTTTTATTGAAAAAGGTGGGGAGATTATTCCTAAGGTCGTGGGGATAGATAGGGCGCGTCGCCATACTGATGGCCAGCCTGTTCGCTTTATCTGTTCTTGTCCTGCTTGTGGGACACTACTCCACCGGGCAGCAGGGTGCGTTGCCTACTACTGCCCCAATAAGCAGGGCTGTTTGCCCCAATTAAAAGGTGCTTTACTCCATTTTGCCCATCGGAAAGCGATGGATATTGATGCCTTAGGCCCTAAAACGGTTGATACTTTATTGGAGGCTAAATTGGTCCAAACGGCAGCAGATCTTTACAGATTGCGTTATGATGCGGTCAATGGCTTAGCGGGCTTTCAAGCGCTATCCACGCAAAGATTATTGGCTAATATTCAAGGCTCCAAAACAAGGCCTTTTGATAGGGTATTGTTTGCTTTGGGTATTCAGCATGTAGGGGAAACGGTAGCTAGGAAACTAGCGCTACACTTTAGGTCTATGGAACGGTTGCAAGGGGCCACTGAAGCGGAGCTATTACAGCTACCAGATATTGGAGAGAAGATTGTGCAGAGTATACTGGATTACCTGAAGGATCCTTACCAACAAACCATTCTTAATGGGCTACAAGCTGCGGGGGTGCAGTTTATCTTGCCGGAGCCTGTTGATACTTTGTTGCCATTTTCTTCAAAAAACTTTGTTATATCGGGTACTTTTCAAAAATTTACAAGGGCAGAATGTACTAAATTAATAGAAGCAGCAGGCGGAAGGGTGTTGCCTGCTATTTCTAGTAAAGTGGATTACTTGGTAGCAGGCACTAAAGTTGGTCCATCCAAGTTGACAAAGGCCATGGCATGGGGCATTCCGATTTTAGAAGAAGATGAGCTTATAAAGATGATGGCATGATCCGTTTATACTTAAGTACAAAGCTTTTTATTTTAGGCGTTGTAACCCGCTTGGCCTCAAAAAATAAGACGGTGGCACGCAGCAATGTAGGCTTGAACAAAGCAACCACTATAGGTGTACTCTATAGTTATGAAAGTCCTGCCAAGCATGAGGTGGTACAACGTTTTATTCGAGATTTAAAAAATTTGGATAAGCAAGTTGGTGTGCTTTGTTACACTACAAAGAAAGATCGTATCCATACCAGTAGTCATTTGCGCTATGCTTTTGACCATGGTGCCATTACTATTTTAGGGAAGGCAAAAAGTGACCGCATACAAAAGTTTATAAAAACTTCTTTTGATTATTTGTTTTATTTAGATTTGACGATCCATCCAGTATTGGCATCTATTTTAGTCCAACATCATGCCAAATGCCGTGTGGGTCATTTTGATCCTACGTCCAGAAATTTCTTTGAAGTAATGGTCCAAGTAAATCGGACTACTCCGGTAGAAGATATCAAAAGATTGGCCAGTCAGATGTTGCACTATACGGGATGTATGGAAGGGCAATGACATCATTGCCCAAAGATAAAAAGTACCATTGGTTGACCCATCTGGCTTATAGACTTTATTATGGATATCTACTTAGATCATGCTGCTACTACGCCATTAGATTCAGCCGTATTGGATAGTATGCTTCCTTATATGGCCCATTTTTGTGGCAATCCTGCTTCTGTGCATCGTTATGGTTGCCGTGCGAAAGCAGCGCTTGAAAAAGCTAGAAAAAAAATAGCGACCTTATTGGATGTGGCGCCTTCTGAAATCTTCTTTACCTCTGGTGGTACAGAGGGAAACAATATGTTGTTAAGAGGTGTTATAGAGGCGATGCAAATAGCCCATGTGTTGACTTCTCCCTTGGAGCATCTTTCAGTTCGGATGCCTCTAGAAACCTTGGCCAGACAGGGTAAGATTACCTTATCCTATGTCCAGGTTGACCAAGAGGGGGGCTTTATGTTGGATGAAGTAGCGGAATGGTTAAAAGGCCATCCCCATGCTTTGGTGAGTTTTATGCAGGTCAATCATGAAATAGGGAATATAACCAATGCGGTAGCCATCGGAGCGCTTTGTAAAGCATATGGTGCTTATTTTCATTCTGATACCATTCAAAGTATCTATTGTGGCCTTGCTGACTTTCAGTCTTGTCATCTTGCCCTTGGTTCTGCCCATAAAATACATGGACCCAAAGGGATTGGCTTTGTCTATATAGATGCTAAGGTATCGGTTGCACCACTGATTACGGGAGGGGGGCAAGAGTTAAATATGCGCGGAGGGACTGAAAATGTCGCCTATATTGTTGGCATGGCCAAAGCATTGGAAATGGCTTTTGAGCATAAAACAAAAGTGGTAGCACACTTGTTAGCCATTAAGCAGTATATGATCGAGTTATTGAAAACACATATGCCCGATGTAACCTTTAATGGACAGAGTGCAAGCTTAACCCAAAGCAGTCCCAATCTATTAAATATTTCATTGCCTGACTCAGATGGGCGCGATATGGTTGTCTACCATTTAGATATTCATGGTATAGCTGCTTCTACAGGCAGTGCCTGTACAAGTGGTAGCCATATAGGTTCGGCGGTTATAGCTGCTTTGCAAAAAGAAACCAACCATGCGATACGTTTCTCTTTTAGTAAAAATACTACCTTTGCAGAAGTTAAAAAAACAGTTGATTTGCTAACGCAGCTTTATACGAAGTAAGGTAGTATAAGGAGGCGTGTAAACTACTAACCAACTGTATGGTGGTCTTGATCCGATGGGTTATCGGCACAAATGGCTAGTGCAGCTTTGGCGGCTTCTTCTAAGGCTGCGCCTATCTCTGGGTTTAAGTATTTATTAGCTAGTTGTATATCTATGGCTAGTGTTTCTTGTGCCATATGGTGTACCTCTGGTAGATGCACATAGCCAGCTGCATGGCGCAAATCATAGAGCCGTTCGGCTAGTTTGATAAATAGAACCGAAAGCTGTACATGTTCTTCCTTGATCGCTTCTTTCAAGCGGTTCTGTACATAAAGCAACGAAGGATGATCTAGTTCTTGTCGTTTGTCTGTATTGACTATATTCCATACAAAAGCATAAATTCCTAAATTATAATGTTCCTTTATGTAAGAAAGAGGCAAACAGGTATGGCGTACCAGGTCATAGAGCAAGGAAGCATAAATCACTTTAGGAGAGTGAAAAGCCCATTCTACCACTAATGTGGAAATCCCTACTGCCCGTACATAAAACAGTTTGCCTGAGGCATGCCGTTTATGGGCAAAGCGTTGGCGCAGCAGTAGAAGCACTCCTGAAAGGATGACTAGATCGATGGGATCATTTTCATAAGCCGATTTGGAGACATAGTCATGGAATTGCATCAAAGCCATCATGGAATCGGCCTGCTCCTTAGGAGAGATAGGGCCCTCTGTGGCTAAAGCATCTATAGGTAGTCCAGCCGTCATATGCTTAAGGAGTTCAGTAACATCAGTAGGCAATACCAGCAAAATAGTTGGTGGTTTTTTATCCATAGAAATTTTTTTGTAACCATAGTGGGCAGTTACAATAGTGGATATAGTGGCTTCCTGAAGGTCTATCGGTGGCGGACATTGCTGTTGAGGTTTTATAAGATCTATCCTATCTTCATAGCATTTTTTCACCTTCGGAAGCGCTTCAGAAGGGGTAGCTACTTCACTTATTGCCCAGGCAGTAGCTTGAAAATGAGTGGATAGTAGGCGGTGACTTTCAATAGGATCTGCTTGCTTAAATTGTAAAGCGGTAGCCTGCAGTTGTAGCCGGATAATAGGGGCCTTAGCTAGGCCACCCACCCGTAAAACAGCCTGAGTCAATAAATACACTATTTGGTTTATATCGCAGGTGATATAGGGGCATAATGGTCCCATATTGTTTATTTTTTCTACGAGTAGCCTAGGCGGGTCTGACATCTCTTGGGACAACGTAAATTCCACCTTATGGATCAGCTCTTCTACATGAATTTTAGTAGGCTGGAGCAGTGCATGCTTTTTGGCTTTTTCTCTTCTATTGAAATAGGCTACCCAGTCATAAAGCTTATTGATAATACTTTGAAAATCCTGCTTATAGAGAGGCATATTTTGGTCTAAGAAAGAGATAGATTCTTCCATTTTTTGAATGACTTTTGTTAGAATAGCGCCATAGCCCTTGCACTGTCCAGCTGAAGCAGCTGGCATTATAGCGGCATCATATAAAGAAGCCTTTACTTTTTCCGCTTCTTTAAGCTTTTCTCTATTTTCAAGATAAAGAATTCTAGTTGTAGCATGGCTTAATCTGACTTTAAGGTAAATAATAATGCTGCATACCAATAGCATCGCTCCACATATCGGCAGTAGGACAACTAATTCCGGCAAAGCGCATTGAATCGCAGTAGGGAGCATCAATAATATCGTCGCTGCTACAACTTTTATCCCTAGGTAGAGGGGTAATGTCGCTAAAATAATGGCGCAATGGGCCAAAGACAAGCATGCAGTAAAAATCGTGTCTAATGAATACCAAGAATGCCAAAGCAAATCTAGCGGTAAATAAACCGTTAGGATGATAAGTGCACCTAGGCCAATCAACCAGTTCGGCAGTACTTTGCTAAAAAAAGTTTTAGAAGCGATCAGCAGGGTACCTATACAAACTTGGATTATGGGCCAAGAGATGGAAGTGGGTTGCATAAACCAATAATCCATAATAGAAGTAACCACCATATAGAGTCCTATGCAGCGTAGCATAGCATCATTGGGCGTCAATTTACTCAAAGTTACTTTTCTATTGGCCCAGGCCATTTTAATGGCTTCTTTTCGTTCCGCACGCTTCCGCGCACGTGCTTGCTGCATCTGCTGGAGCTCATTATCTGGTTTAGCCCACCCGGCACCTTCTGGTTGTTTCAGTAGATAATGGGCTGCTAGCATCGCCAAGCCATTGGCCACCATAGCCAGAAAGGAACCATCCATTCCCGTGGACGGCGCAACCCACTTGTTCCACGCTAAAATAGTGAAGAAACCAGTAGCCATACCGATTAAAGCTGTACGAGAAGTACCCCGAAAACCAAAAATGGCTAAGATAAAAGGGGCCGTTATAATAGGTAGAGCACAATCAAGAGTCCAGTACAGTAATTGTACAAGATCTTTACAACGAAAAGCTATCAACATAGCCAATAGACCTATCACTAGAGTGGCCCATCTAGCTATTCTAAGTTTATAGGCATCAATCGATTCTTTTGTCTTGTGTAGGTTTTTTAGGATATCATGGCTAACCATAATAGCAGAAACATTTAACCAAGAATCAGCGGTAGACATCGACATAGCAAGAAAACTAATGCTAAGAAAGCCTTTGAATAAAGAAGGAATATTGGTAGTTATATATTCCCAGATATTTTCTTTTAGTAAATCAGGTGCTCCTACAAAAACAAATATACCAACTAGATTGATAAAAAAGAATATAGGAAAACAAAAAAGACCTGCATACGAAAAAGCTTTTCGAGCTTGGATGAGACTAGAAGCCATATAGACCCGTTGTATAATACTAGGCTCTATAGAAGCTACCGCACAAGATAGAAAAATTAGAACTATCCCGATTAGATGGCTATTAAGCTGAAATAAGTTGTTAAACTGAAATTTAGGATAATTTTGTAGGACAGGAACTATTTCCGTGACTGGTTTGCCTATTTGTATAAACATAAACCAAGCCAGAAGCGGAATAATAATGGAAAAGGTTATAAACTGCAATATATCTGTATAAGTAATGGCCCGAATACCCCCAAATGTAGAATAAAAAATAAGAAGTATAGTGGAAAGAATAGTAATAATACGAGGTTCAATCGATGGAAAACACATCTTAATCGCCTCAGACATTACATTGATTTGCATAGTAACAGCAAAGATAGCAGTACAGATATTAACGATAGAAGCGATAATCATTGGGTGCCTACCATAGACACTATCTATAGTCTCTGACATAGAGAGGTGTTGCATAAATGGCCCCATACGCAAGGCTAATTTAGCAATGATCCATAAGCTAATACCTAAAGAGAGTGGAATTATTATCCAGTCTAAGCCAAGTTCATAAGTAGACTCTACAGTACGCTTCAACCCTCCCCCTCCAAAAGCAGTAGCCAATATCGTAGATACCAAAGTAGCCGTACCGAATTGTTTATTCCCGATTGCATATTCCCGGAAAGTAGTTTTTTTTCTACTAAAATAAATACCCATTATAAAGGTTAACCCCAAAAAGACTGCCACTATATATAACGGCATATTAAAGTATATCATAAGATCAAGCCGTTAAAAAATTAAAAAATAGGCATAGCAGTAGCGCTACACTTTATAATACGAATTCTTATCTAGAAATCAAAAGTGAAGAAAGGGACCTGTTGTAAAGGATGGTTAAAGGGAGAGATAGGGCATTACTTTTTTTCCCCAATCTGGGTGGTAGCCCGGTAGTGTTTGAATGGCATGTAAGGTAGTAAATTTTCCTTCGCGTTTTCTGTAATCTATAATGGCTTGGGCCATACCATATGAAATATAGGGATGTGCAGCCAACTGCTTACGGGTTGCCCGGTTTAAGGATACTTTTTTAGGTTGATAGCCTGTTTGTATAGTGGTGCGCTGGATGAGTTTGGCGCGCAGACGGCCAGATAAGCCATATACTTCTTTGTATTGGTCAACGGAAACAAACCCACCCAATTTGTCTCTATACCGTAGGATTCTAAGGGCAAGTGGTTGGGTTATCCCCTCTATGACTAGTAGTGGTTCTGCCGTAGTGCTGTTTATATCCAATGGGACCAATCTATCCCTATTGGCTTGCAATAAGGCCAGCTGTTTTTCCAATAACGCGGTGTCTGCACCATGGTCTGGTTTATAGCTGTAGTATAGCTGTACTACTTTAGGGGCTATAACGGCCACTAGCATAAAGGTAACCATAGCTAGTAAGCTATTGCTTTCCCTATTGGAAAAGTGGAAGACTTGTTTGATCAAATGTTTTATCTTGCGCAACATGGTCCATACGAGCGGTGTTGTATTTTTCCCATTGCTCTATGAGTTTAACAAAATTTTCTGGTAAAGCCGCTTCAAAGGAGAGTGGTGCGCCAGTAACCGGGTGGTTAAAGCCCAATACGGCTGCATGGAGTGCCTGGTAAGGCATTAGTTTAAAGCAGTTGCGTATAAACGCCTTATAGGAAGCATAGCGTTGACCCTTAACGATTGCATCACCACCATATTGCGGATCACCGAAGACGGGGTGACCGATCTGTTGCATATGGACGCGAATCTGATGGGTACGCCCTGTTTCTAATCTACAGGCTACAAGGGCAACCTGCTGTAGTGGCTTGATGACCTGATAATGGGTAACAGCCTTTTTCCCATCTGGGAAAGCTAAGCTTTTTTGATGGCGGCGGCTTTTCCCAATATTTAAATCGATGGTGCCGCATCCATTTTCAGGGTTGCCCCAAACCAATGCATGGTAAATCCGTTTGACCGTATGGTTGTAAAATTGACGGGACAAATGGGCCAAACTTTCTGCTGTTTTGGCGACTACCAATAGACCAGATGTATCTTTATCAATCCGATGTACCAAGCCAGGCCGGGTCGGCATATCGTCTTTTAAAGGTAAATTTTTATAGCGATGGAGCAGCCCATGGGCCAATGTTCCGGTTTGATGGGCGGTATCTGGATGGACTACCATCTGGGCTGGTTTGTGGACAACCAGTAAGTGGTCATCTTCATATACAATATCTAATGGTATCGCTTCTGGCGTCAGCGTAGCTGCCTCCGTGGCGGTAGGTATATGGGCTATGATTGCATCTTTAGGCTGAACCTTATAATTGGATTTTATAGGCTGACCATTAACGGAAACCCATTCCTGTGCAATGGCTGATTGGACTTTATGGCGACTTATATTTAAAAAGTCTGATAAAAATTTGTCTATACGCAAGTTACAATTTTCGTTTGTAACGGTCATTAGATGGGCCTTTAAAAGCCTTTGAAATGGGCGATCTGGTTTCATGTATAAGAGAAAAATGGCTTGGTGCAATCTGCTATAGCTAGGATCATATTACATAGTCCTTTCGTTTCATAAGTGCATCCATCAGCAATCCATTTTTAAATAATTTTCGTTTGCCGACTAGGTGGGCTTTTCGATCTACGCTGGGGCTAGGTTTGGATAAGCTAGGATGCGCGGCTGCTGCTTGCGGCAAAGGTGTCGCTTGAGGCTTTTTGTGCACCACTGGCTTGGCTATAGTAGAAGAGATGGCTTGATGCGTTACCTCCTGCTTGGCCTGCTCTTCATCATAATCGTCCTCTTCTTCCTCTTCATCATAATCATATTTTTCGTTATGGGACATTGTATTATCTGAATCCCTCCGATGGGTATAGAGCCATCGGATACCCGAAAAGATTAAAATTATAAGAATCTTAAAGGCTGCTTTAGATAGAAATGTATAAAAATCCATTGGTTGACCTTACAAATAAACAAAAATGTATTGCGTACGAAGCTGTAATGGATCAATTTACTATAAAAAGCGCAATATAGGCTTTTTATCCACCACAAAGTAGCGCTAAGGCGCTTATTAAAGCTGTCGTTTGATTTCTTTTCGCTCAAAACCCTCTATAATATCCCCTACTTCAATTTCGTCAAAATTTTTAATATGTATACCGCATTCAGAGACAGATTTTACTTGTTTGATCTCTTCTAGTCCATGCTTTATAGTCTGAATGGGACCTGTAAATACAACTTCCTCTTTCCGAATGACACGTATGGGGTTAGATTGTTTGATAAAACCTGCTTGCACTTGACATCCTGCAATATTACCGATTTTTGAAAAAGTAAAGATCTTTTTAACCTCTGCTCGACCGGTAGGTACTTCTTCGATAGTGGGCACCAAAAGTCCCTGTACTGCATTGCGTACGTCATCTATAACACTATAAATAATGGAATAGTGTTTAATCTCTACCCCTTCTCTTTCAGCCAATTTTTTAGCTTGTGCAGATGGTTTAATATGAAAAGCAATGATAATAGCTTCAGAAGCAGCCGCAAGGAGCACGTCGGACTCTGAGACGGCTCCTACACACTTGTGTAAAATATTGACGCCTACTTCTTCATGGGATAGGCTAAGCAGTGCATCGGCCAATGCTTCAATGGAACCATCCATATCCCCTTTAATGATAATATTAAGCTCCTTGAAGTTCCCTACCGCTAAACGACGTCCAATTTCATCTAGGGTAAGTTGAGATTTTGTGCGCAATCCCTGCTCGCGCAACAGCTGTTGCTTTTTTTGGGCCAATTCGCCTACTTCTTTTATAGTATCCATCACACGAAAAGTATCTCCTGCTCTGGGGGGACCATTTAATCCCAATACTTGCACAGCTGTACCGGGAGGCGCTATTTTTTGCGCTATGTTTTGGTGGTTTAACATCGCTTTAACCTTTCCATAGTAGACACCTGCTAGTATAATATCGCCTACCCGTAAGGTGCCATCTTGTACAATGGCAGTAGATATATATCCCCTACCGGGATCTAAAAAAGACTCAATAATGGTCCCCTTGGACTTTCTAGAGGGTGTGGCTTGTAAGTTTAATAGAGCAGCTTCTAGCAGAATTTTTTCCAGCAGTTCGTTGACGCCTTGCCCTGTTTTAGCTGATATTTCTTGGCACTGGTATTTTCCACCCCAATCCTCCACTAAGATGTTAAGATTGGCCAAATCTTGTTTAACCTTCTCTGGGTTGGCTTGTGGTTTATCCATTTTATTGATGGCAATAATAATAGGACAACCTGCTACTTGCGCGTGGCTAATGGACTCTTTAGTTTGGTTCATGATGCTATCATCTGCAGCGATCAAGATTACAATAATATCGGTTACCTGTGCACCCCTGGTACGCATGGCTGTGAAAGCTTCATGGCCAGGTGTATCTAAAAAGACAATTTTTTTGTTTTGATCGGTCGTAATGGCATAGGCTCCAATGTGCTGGGTAATACCGCCAGCTTCTTTCGCAGCTACTTTTGTAGTACGAATGTAATCTAATAATGAAGTTTTGCCATGGTCTACGTGTCCCATAATGGTTACAATAGGAGGACGTTCTACTAGTGGACCACTGGCCTCTTCTATATCTTGATAGACCTCTTCTTCTTGTATGGCAACAAATTCTACACTATAGCCAAACTCATCCGCAACTACTGTGATGGCTTCTGCATCCAGACGTTGGTTGATGGATATAATCATACCTAAGGACATACAAGTAGAAAGTACTTCATTGACCGTAGTGTCCATAAAAGAGGCAAGTTCACTAGCTGAAATAAATTCCGTGATTTTTAGGATTTTTTCTGCTTTTTTTTCTTGATTTTGACGTTTTTCTTCAGCTTTTAGGTGGGCAGTACGCCTGTCTTTTTTATATTTAGCGCGCGTTCCATCGCCGGTACCTTGGTTTAATTTTGCTAAGGTTCTTTTGATTTGACTTTCTATTTCTTGGGAGGATACGCCTTCTTGTTCTTTTGGGCTTAATTTGGGATCTTTTCGAAAATCATTTGGGTGTGCATTAAAATTAGATAATCCTATTTTTTTACCATGTATAGGTCTAGCTGTAGCAGCGTTATCTATACCCTTTTTGAACCTATTTTGTACTTTTGTACGCCCTGTTTTAGATGTACCGATGCCACCGTTGGATTTTTGGGATAGCGTACCACTGTTCTGGTGGTGCTTTCTAAAAGTAGGTTCAGATAGCGTCATTTTACCTACGATGGTAGGCCTTTTAAGGGGTTCTGAGAAAGATATTTTATCTGGCTTAAGAGGGGCTGGTTTGACGCTTTCTTGATCTGCCTTCGCATCGGCTTCCGTTATGGGTGGGTGTATTTCTGCCGTCTCAGCCGGAGTAGAGGGAACCATAGAAGGAACTTTAGCTTTCGTTTTTTCAGTAGTTAAGTCAATTTTTCCAATTGTTTTTAACCCAGGTAAAACTGGAACAGAAGCTTCATAATGAGCAGGTGGAGTAGGGGGCGCTTCAGATGGGGCAACGATGTTTAGATAGGTTTTACCAATGGTTACATGTGCAGCTTCTTCTTTATCCATACCAGCTGAGACGAATTCAGTAGCCAATAGGTTAAATTGTTCGATCGTTATTTTAGCGTTGGGCTTGTTATCTACCACAAATCCTTTTTGAGCTAAAAAAGAAGCAAGGGTCTCTGTTCCTACATTTAATTTTCGAGCCACTTGGCTAAGTCGCATGTTTTTTTCTTGATTCATAGGGTGTATTACGCTACCTAGCGGATCTATTTAGGTCAACGATTAAGCGCTTGATCTAATATGGCATAGATTTCGTCTATTGTTTCTTGTTCTAAATCTATACGTTCCTCAAGGGTTGTTTTGGACAAGGTTAAAACACTTCTAGCAGAGTCTAACCCAATTTTATACAGTTCCTCCAAAATCCAAGGTTCAATGGTCTCATTAAACTCCGAAAGTGGAATATCATGCTGTTCTAAATGGCTGGGCAGATCCCTATACACATCTAGTTCTTTGCCAATTAGCCGACTCGCTAGTTTAATATTTTGGCCTCCTTTCCCAATTGCTAGTGCTACTTGATTGGGATCCAAGTAGACAGAGATCCTATCATTTCTTTGTTCGATTCGATTGATACATGCAGGGCTCAGGGCACGTGTAATATACAATTCTAAATTATCAGTATAATTAATAATGTCAATGTTTTCGTACTGAACTTCTTTGACGATACCGTGTATGCGAGACCCTTTGATACCTACACAAGCGCCAACTGGATCGATTCTGTCGTCAAAAGTTTCAACAGCCACCTTTGCACGCGCACCGGGATCCCGTACGATTTTTTTTATGGCAATAAGTCCATCTTGGATTTCAGGAATCTCATTTTCAAATAATTTTTCTAAAAAAATAGGTGATGTCCTAGAAAGTATCACTCGAGGTATTGCATTATGAATCCCTACCTTGGAGATAACGGCACGAACATGCTCCCCTTTTTTAAACTGATCCTTAGGTATTTGTTCTGATTTTGGTAAGAAAAGTTCATTCCATTCGTCATCTAATAAAATAATTTCTTTGCTTAAAATTTGATTGACTTCAGCTGTAATTAGGCAACCCACCAGTTGTTCATATTTATTATAGAGCGATTCTTTTTCCAGTTCTCGAACTTTTTGTACCAGCATTTGCTTGGCAGTCAGAATCAGCCTTCTGCCAAAATCGGAAATTTTAATTTCTTCAGATAGTTCTTCTCCTAGTTCAAAATCGGCCTCTATTTTTCTAGCCTCTGAAAGGGGTATTTTATCAGGGGCGCATCTATCTGCTGCATCATCTGTTACTACTTCACGAAAACGCCATATCTGGAGGTCTCCTTTATCAAGGTTGATGATGATATCAAAATTATCACTATTCCCAAATTTGCTAAGCATAACTGCACGCAATACATCTTCTAAAATACGTATGACGGTGGGGCGATCAATATTTTTAGATTTGGCAAATTCTGCAAATGACTCTACTAATTTATTATTATCCATGTGTCACTAAACATAAGCACGTATCAAGGTAAAATATGCACAAAAAGCAGCATACACCGCACCTCTGCAACACAAATTGCTTTACCAGGGCTAAAACTAGGTTACGCGTTTTACTTTTTTATTAAAGGTTATTATAATGTATGCTGGGGATTAAAAATAATAAATTTATATTACTGTAACTAAAAATCTAATCCTAAACTAAAAATCTAATCCTAAATAGATACCATGTAGCAACCTACACAACAAAATTATATTTTTTTAACATAATGCCAGTTTACAGCGGTAAGATCCAACCCCACACAATATACAAAAAAATATCTCTAAACCCTTTTAGCTTCTTTTAGAAATAGTAAAATAAACTTTAAATCAGCTATTCATCTCCGCCATTTTTTTTGTATCTATTATAGCGAATGCCGGCCACTGCTTTTTGTAAATGTATCAGTTCTGTATCGATTACACCTTGACCAATGCTTAATAGAATGCCTAATGCAATACCCGTAAATAAAACGGAAGTGCCACCCATACTCACAAATGGTAAAGGAAGGCCTGTAACAGGGCCGAGACCTACTGCAATTGACATATTCAATAAAGCTTGAAATACAATTAAAAGGCTTATACCTGTAGCTAAAATTCCCCCATAATAACTAGAAGCTGTAGGCAATAAAGCAATCGATCTATATAGTAAAAGCAAATAGAGCACTAGGATAAATATACCGCCTATAAGGCCATACTCTTCAATTAAGATGGCATAAATAAAGTCTGAATAGGGATGGGGTAAGAAGTTGCGTTGGGTGCTATTACCAGGTCCTTTACCCAAAAGTCCACCTGTTGCAATAGCAATGTAAGATTGTTCAGCTTGAAAGGAGACAGTACCTTTGATAAATCCCTCTATTCGTTTAAGGGCTGTTCTCCCACGTTGGCCCCAGATTAATCCGCCGCCTCCAACTAATATACCAGTAAGTACAATAATGAGTAAATACTTAATAGGGATTCTACCAATGAACATAAGGGTCAAGCAGGTGGCAAATAATAAAATCGCACAAGAAAAATTGGTTAAAGCAATTAACCCACTAATCAGGCCAGACCAGATTAACATAGGCAAACAGGCAGCTCTAAAGCAAGTAATATTTTTTTGTTGTTTGGCTAGCATATGGGCGATCCGTATAATAAGGGAAAGTTGTGCTAGGTCAGATGGTTGAAAAGATTTGTTGATAAAAGGGATATTCAGCCAACGAGAAGCTTCATTTAATTTCAGTCCATACTGCCAGGTTACAAGCAAGAGTGGAATAGACATCCAAAGTGCAACTTTAGCGATAGCGGCATAGTAGCGGTAATCAATCCGGTGACTTAACCACATTGCAGCTAATCCGCCACCTATAAGCAGTGCCTGCCTTATCAAATAATATTCCGTATTGTGGTGCATTTGTCTATAGGCTAAAGAACTAGAAGCGCTATAAACCGCTAGAATACTCAGGTGGGAGAATATAAAAGCAATGCCCCATATAATGGGATCTCCTTTTAGTTTTGCTTTAATCAACTGCTTCATAGTTAATCGACTATATCCTCCACTTAGTTAAAAGTAGGGTAATCGGACTTTTTTATTAGTCTATGGTATTTTTTTGAGAGCATGGCTACTGCTGCAATCCAAGTGATGCAAATTAAGATAAATAATACCATTGAAAATGGTGCCAGTTGATTGGGTTGTGCCGTAGCAAAAATGGTATAACTAATGACTTGTACAATCGCACCTACAGATTTTCCTATTTTGCTACCTAGTATATCCACTGCTGCTTTGCCTTTTGTACCCATCTCACGGTCTAAAGGAATGTATAACATCTCTTTGGTTGCATCAAACAAAGCATATTTAGCCCCTTTAGCCAATACATTTTGTAGACCACCTATAGCTATAATAATGGTTAAAGTGGATATACCGATTATAGTCTCTGGTAAAAAATTCAAATTCGTCGCTATTGTAAAAAGGAAAAACAAGCTGCCCACTGCCAGTGTTGTAATAGGTGTAACCAGTGATGCACCTAGCCAACTTAGTTTCCGAATAATTGTATTGCCGAAGCAAGAACAAGTAAGCGTGCAAATGCCTGTCCAGAATAAAACTTTTCCTTGATAATTAATAAAATTTGTAGGGTTTTTTTTATAAAAAAGACTGGTTTCATGGAGCCAGAGTCCTTCTATTAAATGAACCACTGTGGAGTAAGAAATCATCAATATACAGATTAAGCCGAGGTATTTAGACTTGGCCACTACTTTAAAACTTTCATAGAGACCCAATTGTAGTTTGGTCTTTATGCGAAGGGGCACCGCTTTACCATAGATGATATGCTTTTCAATATATTTGTGTACAAATAGTATAAAGAGACACAAGAGCATAATAACCACCATAAGAGCAGCTATTTTCAGTTCTATTTCTGTTTTACGTACCCTTAGAAAGGGCAATAAAACATGATCACTACGAGAAAAGTAAACCATAATACTGCTGGAAATAAGTAGATTAGCTTGTCCAACCAAATTCCAAAAAAAGTAAACCCGGTTTGCTTCTTCTGTTTTAGTTATGGTATTGGCCAGCTGCCAATATAATAAAGTAAAAACAATCATAGGCCAAAGTTCACCCATTACATAGAAAAGTACCAAGGTCCATTTTCCCCACATCATAAAAAACCATTTAAAATGGGGATGGAGCTTAATATAACCATCTACCATACAAGGATCAGGGTGTAATAGCGCTTGATAAGGGAATAAAAAAAAGCCAAATAGGATGAAAAAAAAGAGAAAAAAAAGTATAATCCCTCTAAAGATCTTTTCTGTGGTTGTCTTATTACATAAGAGAGTATAAATCACTACAAATACCATCCCTGCAGGCATTTCAATAAATAGTTTGATAAAACTCAATACCTCTGCTCCTATTAAGGTAACGACAAGACTGTCTTTTATGCCACGAATTAAATTTTGATTCAGTAGAATAAGAAACATTAAGATGGCCATAGAAAAATTTTTTTTTAGCCTACTGCTTTTAATAGGCCAGCGCGTAGCATACGAATTTTTTAATAAGGCGATTGCTTCTTTCATATTGATTTTTAGGTTTTTAAATGTATTGCACAGATTAAAATCTTGGTGTCGCAGATGGACGGTAATCTCTAAAATTTGCTCAATAAAAGCATTACAAGACCGTGGGCAATAGAATAGGGAACGATTTGCAAAATGCGCATGCTTAATCCATTAAAGATGGCAAAAAAGTTCTTTTCTACTGTAATGTTATGTTTTAAGCGACCTATCCAAGTCATACGCACCTCTGCACCACAATTTTGTGTGGCGATTAGATCAAAAGGAATGGTTAAAGCAGATGCAGCTATACCCAATAAAGTATTCACCATTATATTGATGCCTATTCCGCTTATATGCTTTGTAAGCGCATAAGCTAATATACATGGTGAGGCACTTATTATATTTCTTAAAAGAACAGGCGTAAAAATATCCATAATCCTTTCTTTTCGTTTGATAAAATCACCTTTATTGGCAGCAATTTCTTTTGTTTCGCTGTATACAGTGACAATTGTTTCAACTATTCCCGCTAAGAAGGATTCCCAGCTAACTAATAAGGTACAATAGGTTATTGGATAATAGTTAATAGAGCAAAGGAAGAGCCATTGGGAAAGTCCAAAGGATAAAGCGGCTATAACCTGTCGAAATGCATAAATATGGGCACCTGAAAAAAACAATTTAATGTTTCTACTATGTATACATCTATTAATAATAGAGGTATAGGATTCGCCCGTTTCTTGGTGGACTACTTTTATAAATTGGGCAGGTGCTACTAGATAAGCTACCATCATGCAGACTATACCATGTGCAAGTGGATCAAAAAAAAAGTGATATAAAAGTGTATTATGCTGCATAGCCATAAATGATATAGATAATTTGGATTAAAGTTGATCTATATATCTAATGTATCACGATACAAATAGATATATTTTTTAGGTATATAACCTAACCTTGTATTTAGTTGCTGCGTTGTATGCGAACGATCATTTATTAAGGGGAAATGCTATGTGCATTTTGCAACGGGGTTAGCAACAAATCCTAAATATAAAACTTTCAAAGGATTTTTTCAATTCATCATCTGTTTAACCTCTTCGGCTTGGTTCTGTCGCGTTTGTTTTAAGGGAGCGGTTATTTAATTTTGGTCAAAAATTGACTAAAATGTTTTGTATATATGAAATGTCGTTTTTCTTTAAGCTATAGAGACTTGGAAGAAATGATGCATATGAGAGGCGCAAAGATTGACCATTCTACTTTACAAAGGTGGGTCATTAAGTTCATTCTACTCATAGATCAAGAAGTAAGAAAAAGAAAACGCCCAGTTGGTAGTAGCTGGAGAATGGATGAAACTTACGTCAAACTAAATGGTAAGTGGATTTATTTATATAGAGCAGTAGATCGTTATGGAGATACAGTTGATTTTTTTCTAAGTGAACGTAGAGATAAGTCTTTAGCTCTTTCTTTTTTTCGTAAGGCTATCAAAGATAATAACACTCCATACAAAGTGGTAATTGACAAAAGCGGTAGTAATAAATCTGCGCTTGGTGCTTTAAATACAGAAATAGATCAAGGTCACAAGATTCAAATATTTCAAAATAAATATTTGAACAATAGAGTCGAACAAGATCATAGGTTTATCAAAAAACGGATAAAACCTATGTTGGGATTTAAAAGTTTCCATTCAGCTAACATTACCATTACAGGAATAGAAAATATTAGAATCATTCAAAAAGGACAATTAATCGGATCTAAAAAACAGGTATCTACTTTTGAGAACTTTGCTAAACTTATGGCCGAATAATATCCAAAATTCAAGACAAGGGAGACAACTATACAAAATTAAATACAGACGCTACAAAGCCAAAACCTTACAGAGTGGTACCGGAAGGACTCGAACCTTCACCCTACTGCTTAGAAGGCAGTTGCTCTATCCATTGAGCTACGGAACCTAAAATGTATTTATTTAGTTTAGTTACTTGGCAACGTTCCCGTACTAAACAGATAGCAGCTAAATGAAAAAGAAGCTACATGAAGTTAGTTGATATTTAGACTTGTCAGTCGGGGCGGCAGGATTCGAACCTGCGACCTTCTGCTCCCAAAGCAGACGCGATAACCGAGCTACGCTACGCCCCGAATCTACAAGCGAAATAAAAAGCGGATAGGGGGGGATTCGAACCCCCGGTACAGAATAATCCATACCGCAGTTTAGCAAACTGCTGGTTTAAGCCACTCACCCACCTATCCCTATAGCGCCTTACCTATTAAACTAAGTAAATTTAGTGAAATTATAGTAAAAACGTGCATGTAATTTATAAAAAATAGCCTGAATTCGATATAAGATAATTTTAAGTGGTCTATGGCTCTTTTAACCGTTCTGCCAGTGTATGCATAGCTAGATTATGGGCTGCTTTTAATAAAATACCACTATGTTCAAAGGTATGTCTATCTAAATAGACCGCCAATGTTTCTTTATTGGGAAAACAGTACATTTTCGTATGGGGTCGTTGGTGGGCTGCAAGGGTTAAAAAAGGACCACATAGTAGTACGCGATCATAATGGGGTTGGCAAAGCTGTTCAACCACTTTGTTATGCCAAGCAGTAGTCTGACTGCCTAAATCAGTCATATCACCTAATATAACGATACGGTATGGTACCTTTAATTGCAACAATGCATCAAGAGCCGTTTGAACAGAAGCAGGACTGGCATTGTAGCTATCTATAATTAATTGATTGCTTCCTTTAATCACTAATTGCATCCGTTGATTGGTAGGAACATAAGCTTGAATGGCTGCGTGGGCTGTTGCAGTAGGTACATTAAAGTATTTGGCTACACAGAGCGCTGCTGCTATATTGTGTATATGGGCTTTCCCCAATAAATGGGTCGCAAAAATCTCCCCTTCTGAGGTTTTACAATGTAGGTAGGGCTTCTCACCAACCAACTCCAGTGGTGCAAAGTCACTGGGTTGGGGATAGGTAATTGGTTGATTAAATGGTCTGCTTATTCTAGACAATAGAGGCATTAAGGTGTTCAAAAAAACAGTACCACCTGTATTATATAGATAATCATATAACTCGCCTTTGCCTTGGATAACACCTTTTATACTCCCAAATCCTTCAAGATGAGCAGCTCCAATAGCGGTAATCATACCATGTGTAGGTCGTGCTAGGTTGCAACATAAAGTAATATCACCTAATTGGGTAGCACCCATTTCTATAACTGCTATTTGTGTATTCTGTTGTAGGGACAAAATCGTTAAAGCGACTCCAATAGCGGTATTTAAGTTGCCTTTGGTGGCTACTGTTCTGTAAGTGGTCCGCAAGGTGTGATAGATAAGCTCTTTGGTAGTGGTTTTACCGTAAGAGCCCGTTATGGCTATAACTGGAAAAAGAGGACTATATTGAGCCCTATGGTAACCAGCCAATTGGATAAGCGTAGCAAGACTATCCTTAACTAAGATATAAGCAGATGATGGCTTCGCATAGGCAGGATCATCTATAATTACATAACAGGCGCCTTTTGCTAGCGCTTCTGCAGCAAAAGCATTCCCATTAAAGTGAGGGCCCCGAATGGCAAAAAAAAGTGCACCTGGTGCAAAATAGCGGCTATCTGTGGTGACAGACCGCGCTGTTAGATATTTCTGATAAAGGGTTTCTATAGCAACCATAGATTATAGAAGTCAAGATTTGATCTTACAGACAGTAAAAATCATTCCACTATGTCTATCTACGACACACAACGCGACAGAACAATTTATTGGACTGCAGGGATGCCATCTAGTGATTTTTTCGCTAATTGTATGGCTCGTTTGACCGGCCAAAGCGTAGCCAATAAACTAAATAAAATGGTTACAATAGTGGTGTATACGCAATCGAACGCATGGATTTCTACAGGGTAAGCCACCCTATGGCTTGTTTTAGTGAAAGTAACGATCCCAAACTTTTGCTGCAAAAAGCTTAATCCCCAACCAAGCATAAGGCCGTATAGGATACCCTTCAAGGCTACTAGCATTCCATTGTAGAAAAAAATTTTACCTATTTCTCGTGGCGTAGCGCCTAATGAAACAAGTATTGCAATGTTTTTTTGCTTTTGTAGTATGGACATGCATAGCATAAAGAAAATATGCAGTGAAGCTAAAAGCAATACCAAAGCAAAAATAAAGCAAACGGAAAGCCGTTCAATGAAAATAGCCCTACGTCGTGTTGCATTTTGTTCAGTTTGATTGGTTACTTTATAGCCATTTGGCAGTAGTTTTTCTATGTTTATTTGCATATTTTGAACCTCAGATGTAGCTTCTATGACCACTTCCCAATGCGTACGTTTCTTTAAGCCATTGGTCAATCCTTCCACGAAGCGAATAGGCGCAATGATATATTTGCAATCTATTGAAGGCGCTATAGAGAAGAGGCCATCTATCTCTAAAGTGGTACGCTTATAGGGCTTATTAAGATGGTGGCCATTCTGATTTGGATAAAAAACCTCTACCTTATTGTTATGAGTAGTCCATTGTACAAATTGAGCAACGCCTATGCCTGCGATAGCTTTAGCCCTATCATCTCCTAAGAAAGCAACCCCATCCATACGCTTGGAATTTTTATAAAAATCACTTATTGTAAAATTATTCGAAACGCCTTTAATGGTTACAATAGCTTGGTGATCAAGCAAACGCATGAGTGCAGTCACTTCTAATACTTCTACTATATCGGTTACACCAGCAACATCCATAATTTGTTTTTTTAACTCTTTATTAGATAAAAATGTTTTTCCTGTTTGGCATTCTATTTTTAATGCAGGTGTATAGGTATAAAATAAAGCGGATAATAGCTTTTGCATGCCGTTCATAGTAGCTAATACGAGTAATAAAATAGCCGTACTCAATACCATGCTGTAACAAGCAAGTCTGGATAACCTATATATTAGTGTGATTTTGCTCTGTTTTTTAACGTAACGTTTGGCAATAAAAAAAGAAATTTGCATCTAAAATCAATAATTTATATTATATAATTCAATGCTTTAGCCTTAAAATTAAGATAACAAAAATTAAATAATAAATAGCAACAGCGATCATAGAGAAAGTTGCTTGTATAAATTTAGAAATTACTCTATTTTTGGCTGCTTAAAGCTTGGTTTAAAACCTACCAATGCTGCTTAAATTTAATTTATTTTTTATTTTTTGTATTATGTATTGGACACTTGAACTGGTATCGCATTTAGAAGACGCCCCTTGGCCAGCCACTAAGGATGAATTAATAGACTATGCCAAACGGTCAGGCGCCCCTTTTGAAGTCATTAGAAATCTAGAGGAATTGGATGACGACGATTATCCATATACATCTATTGAAGAAATATGGCCCGACTATCCAACGGGTGATGATTTCATTTTTAATGAAGATGAATATTGATCAATATCTTACCGATTTTAGGTGATTGTGGTAGTCATTTCTAGGTAATAAGGTGTTATGCTGTACATAACCTCTTAGCCTAGATTTGATTTATATCGACCACTGTACATACAGGGCAATAATATTTTAAATGGGTTCTATCGATGGGTAAAAAATATAGAAGTCAATATATAAGTTTAACCGTTAGACTGGCACTTGCTTTTTCTGTACTATATAAGGTAGAGGCCAGCGATTTTACCCCTGTTTCTTATGCCGTTAGAACCATAACCATCTTATCTACAGGTGCTATAGACCCAATAAGTGCTAAGCCATATTCTTGCTTACGTTTGGTTAAATGGCTTACTCCTACTACTGATGCTTCATTAATTTATAGAGCGATCAACTTGGAAGCAGGAGCGATTTTTGATCGGAAAATGCTATTATCTATCGAAAAACGGTTAATGGAACTGCCTTACTTTTCAACTGTATCTATTATCCCTAAAGTGGTTGATGCAAACGGAAACAGCCATTTATCGGACCTAATCATACAAACCAAGGATCGATTTCCTATAATCTTTGACTTAAACCTAAATGAGGGACCTTTGCTTACCATAACCCATCATAATGCATGGGGCCATGGACATGGTTTAACCCAGGAGTTTTTTCTAAAAAAAAGATGGGGATACGGATGCACATATGAATTACCTAAGCTGCATGGAAATTATTTTTTGGGAGGTCAGTTTTACGATCAGGTAGAAGATACCTATGGATTTAATTACAGGAATCTATGGATGGGCAAGTTATGCGCTATACGAGCAAAGACATCCTCTTTGCCTTACTATTGGATCACTGGACTAAGTGGCTATATAAAACAATTTAGCGCATCTCCATCTGTTTCGGATACGCTCCATAATCCTTACCATAATTATAGACTTATTTTGGGTAAGGTAGGATGGGTAGCGGATGGGTACACGACTATAAGAGGTGTGCACCAACTGAATGTGTTAGAAAAGCTACCCAACGGTGGGTCTATAGAAGTCCTATATGGCTACCAAAATGGCGCATGCAATAACAGGCACTATGTAGGCATCAATGGGATTAAAAATATTGTCCATCCTACCTTCAGATATTTGCATTTAAGCTTTGAATCAGGAGCTTTTATATATAAAAAAACAGTAGAAGAAGCCATACTTAAATTTATATTGGCCTATTCAGGTCCACCCATACGAACCTGTAATGGGGCGCGCCAATTTGTAGCCATAAACTATATAATAGGTTACTGGATGCCTCAGGAACGCGTACTAGGCATTCGGCCCCGTGACCCTGAATTATTGGCACCACTTGAACAAGATAACCGTTTGCAAGAACCTATTTATGGACGGCTTAATGTGCAGTTACAGAGCACCTTGCATAAGCCAATTGTCATACAAACTATCCGTTTTGTTTGTCTTGGCTTTACCCATTTTATTGGGCTATACAATCAAAGCAATCAGCTATTGAACGAGACTTGGGTAGACAACTATGGCGTAGGCGTACAATTAGAACATGTCCGTATGTCATGGCCGACAGTAGCATGTACAATAGGATATAGCCCTTTATTAGGGAAGATAGTACCATCGGTTCAGCTTTCTATTGGTCACTTTAAGAATAAAAAAACGCTTAACCCTACATTGATTGCCTATAGCTAATTGCTATAATTTTGATTTTGTCGCATGGTGTGTCTATCATGAAAAAAAGGAAGTGATAATAAAATATTCATATTATTTACTGATTAACAAATAATTATATGGTATTCCAGGGCCGACTAAGTATGATCACAAATTTAAACCGTAACTTCCTGTTCATGCACGCCTGCTGGTCCAACTTATAGTTTTCTTTTTTAGCGTAAAACATATATAATAGATCTGCATCCCTTGTGCTATGAATCGCTTTTCATAAGTAGTTTGAATACCAAAATGGTGATCTATTAATGAAGAATTATATAGATTTGT
Organism: Cardinium endosymbiont cEper1 of Encarsia pergandiella; assembly: GCF_000304455.1. NCBI lineage: Bacteria > Pseudomonadati > Bacteroidota > Cytophagia > Cytophagales > Amoebophilaceae > Candidatus Cardinium > Cardinium endosymbiont of Encarsia pergandiella. Next base: position 816,699 of record NC_018605.1, on the reverse strand, counting down.
CGTGTAGTGAAGGGGTTCTATCCCCTTTTCTTGTAGGCAATCTAATGTGTGCTTAAACAGCAAGTTGCTATCTGTTTTTAAATGAATAAGTCCACCTTGTGTAAGTATGACTTCATATAGTTTTAAAAAACGAATACTGGTCAGTCTACGTTTTATATCCCTAGTTTTAGGTCTAGGATCTGGAAAAGTAATCCAAATCTCAGCCACTTCATTCTCTGCAAAAAAATCCAAAAGGTGGGTTACTTGCGTACGTAGAAAGGCAACATTTTTTAAGCCATACGTTTTGGCCTCTTCTGCACCTTTCCACAACCGATCTCCTTTAATATCAATCCCTATAAAATTTTTTTCTGGAAATATTTTAGCCAATCCTATGGTATAAGCACCATGTCCACAACCCATTTCTACGGTAATAGGATGATTGTTTTGAAAATATAAATCATTCCACTGACCTTTAATAGTATTATAAATCGGTTGTGCTGGTTCTATAAGATGTTTCAACCATTTGTTTGCCTCGAAACGCTTGCGCTTCTGCCTCATAATTTTATTTAGTGCGCATAACGCTTAAATAGATACGGTTAAGCAACCATTCAAAAGAATGGTTCAACCGATCGACTCATATTGGGCCAACTAGTTGGCATGGATATACCCGATTAGTAAGGGTGAAAGCTTGGTTGTCCACCTTAAAACTTGTAACGTGTTAAAAAGCGTCTTGCATTAAGGTAGTTAAAATAGTATATCCTTCTTCTTCAACAGCAATGGTATGTTCAAAGTGTGCTGAATCTTTTCCATCTTTGGTAACAATGGTCCAACCATCTTGTAAAGTTTTAATAGCTGAATGGCCCAAATTGCATATCGGTTCTATAGCCAATATCATACCAGCTTTTAAAATGGGCCCCTGGTTAGGTTTACCATAGTTTGGAATTTCAGGTGGTTCGTGAAGCGTGGTGCCTACGCCATGTCCACCCAATTCTTTTACAATGCTTAGCTTATGCTGTGTAGTATATTGACCTATGGCATGAGAAATGTTAGATAGATGAATGCCTGCTTTAATGACGCGTAATCCTTCCCATAAAGCTTTTTCAGTGTGGACCAATAATTTTTTTTTCTCATCAGCAATATTGCCTACAGGATAGGTCCAAGCACTATCTCCAACATATCCTTTATATTTTACACCTATATCTATGGCAACAATATCGCCTTCTTCCAATAGTTGATTGCTGGGTATGCCATGTACCACGCCATGGTTAATAGAGATACAAGTAGCATTTGGAAAGCCACAATACCCTTTAAATATAGGATCTGCGTCGTTGCTTCGAATGATTTCCTCTACTATGGCGTCTAACGCTAGACCACTAATACCTGGTTGGACGGTATTTTTTAAAACATCATGGCAAAGTGCCACAATATGGCCTGCTTGTTGTAGCAGCTTTCGTTCAATATGCGATCGTACTTTTATCATATAGCATAATTTAGCATGACTAGCGGTCAGAGTCAAATTTTGGGCCAACTTGGCTCAAAATTGTTTTGAAGCTTTATTATTCTGATTGATAGCTAGATATGCTTATATCGGTGTAGCGCTTAATAGCATTTTGAGTGCATGATTTAGCATTTTCTTGTAAACTGATGAAATATGACAGCCCCTCAATAAGTGGAGAATATCGGATTCGAACCGATGACCCCTTGCGTGCAAAGCAAGTGCTCTAGCCAGCTGAGCTAATCCCCCTTCTTTTTAAGTTATTATTAGAGATAGTGTATTTTGTACACAAATATAGTAGTGTTTATTGAATAAGTCAAAATAAATCCTTTTTTTTATTGAAGTATATTTCTTTGTGATACATTATGATTATATCTATTATTGTCGCGATGTCTTTAAATAGGGTGATTGGCAAGAAAAATAAGCTTCCTTGGCATCTTCCTGCTGATTTGAAAGAGTTTAAAAAAAAAACATTAGGACATCATTTGCTAATGGGTAGCCATACTTTTCGTTCCATTGGGTCTATTTTACCCGGTCGGATTAGTATAGTAGTTAGTACAAAAATGGATCGGTCTGTTGTGGGTTATCATGTAGTACGCAGTATTGAGGAGGCGATAAGCTTAGCAAAAGAGCAAGGCGCGTCGGAATTGTTTGTCATTGGAGGGGAAAAAATTTACGAACAAACGTTAGCTTTAGCCCATAAAATTTACCTGACAAGAATCCATCTGATGGTATCAGGAGATACCTATTTCCCTTTGATAGGGGACGAATGGGTCGAACGTACCATCGGTTCTTTTAAAGCAGATCATAAAAACCCTTATGATTATGAATTTATTCTATTAGAAAAAGAAACAATACGATAAATCTTTATTCTTGTAATATGGATTAAACCAAATAGCCATTATTTCTTAATGAATAAACAAAAATACAACCTTTTAAGTTTTTTTATTAAATTGCACTAGGATTAGTTTTAATCTAGTTAAGATATTATTAAATAATATTTCTGAAATACAGAAACAGAAGTTTTTGTCTATAACTTTAGATATCTACATAGATTTCGCCATTGGGCAAACAGATAAAATTTTTAAAAAGTGTGTAAAGGTCTCTTTAGATACCAGCATGATTCCTATGTTTAAATCAAAAAAATAAAAAAGTAATTATGGAGTTCACGGTATCATCAGCTTTGCTTTCACAGCAGCTAACGGCCATTAGTGGGGTTATCACCCGTAATCCAATTGTTCCAATTTTAGAAAATTTTCTTTTTCAGATAACGCATAATCATTTAGTCGTTACAGCATCAGATTTACAAACCTCTATTAGTGCTGCTTTAGCGATTCAATCGGATGCCCAAGTAAGCGTGGCCATACCTGCTCGTATGTTGCTTGATACAGTTAAAAATTTGTCAGAACAGCCTATTAAGTTAGAAATTAATCCTAATTCTTACACAGTTTCTATTAAATCAGATAATGGGCAGTATAAATTGGCAGGGGAAAGTGCGAATGATTTTCCCCTGCTAACTACTTTAGAGGATGGTATAGCTTTAGAGGTAGAGGTGGATGTATTGAAAAATATTTTGCAAAAAACTATATTTGCAACTAGTAATGATGAATTAAAACCTGCTATGTCGGGTGTATATATCGACTTCACACAGGCTATGGCTACTTTTGTGGCTACGGATGGTCATCGGTTGGTTCGTTATATTCGTGAAGATGTAACTGTATCTGCACAAAGTCCAATTATTGTACCTAAAAAAGCATTGATGCTTTTAAATGGGCTAATAAGTAGTAGAGATAAGCAGGTGGGTTTTACTTTTGATCGGCATAAAATCCAATTTAGTATCGATAATATTAGTGTGGTCACTAGGTTAGTGGATGAAAGATATCCAGACTATGAAAACGTGATACCTAAGGAGCATACTAGTAAGCTTACTGTAAATAAACCTGCATTGGTAAGTGCCCTGAAGCGGGTTGCTATTTATGCCAATAAAGCCACCCATCAAGTAAAATTGACCCTTATCACCAATGAATTGACTATTTCAGCAGAAGATTTGGATTTCTCTAATGAAGCACAAGAAAATCTTATTTGTATATATGAAGGGTTACCGCTAGAAATAGGATTTAATGCAAAGCTTTTACTAGATATGCTGGCTAGTATCGCCACAGAGGAAGTTGAATTCTTTTTCTGGGGGGCTAATAAAGCAGTTTTAATATTCCCTAAAGCACAAAATAAACAGGAGCATTTGTTGTTATTGATTATGCCTATTATTTTTTAAATTTATTTTTGTTAGGGTAATTTGCCATTTATAAATTAATTTTGATCAACGTATGTCTTACATTTTTTATAGATTTCAGTCAGTTCTCTTTTTTTTATTATTTTTTCCAAGTTTTGTTCAAGGAAAATTGGAAAAAAGTCAGTCGAATACATTAATCCTCTTATTTCATGGGTTGGGCAATCGTGCGGCCTCTTTTAATACGATGAAAAAGAAGCTTGAGCAAGCTTTTCCTACTGCCTCTGTGGTGGCTTTGGCCAGTACGGAAGGTACGAAAAGTATAAGCGCTTCTATAGAAGAACAAACTGTAATTAATTTTGAAGAGCTTTCTGCTAAAGTAAAAGACTTAGACCAGAAGTCTATGATCCTGATAGGTCATAGTCAGGGTGGTCTCCGTGCATATTCTTTCCTCAAAAAATATGGACACCTTAATATAAAAGGGTTGGTGGCCCTAGCTACACCATGGGAGGGCATTCCTGGAGCTAGGGTAGATTCCGAAATGCTTTCCCACCATTTGACAGTTCCTGTTTTGAATGATTTACGTAAGCTTTCGGTCGATCTTGGTTATGCTGAAACAGATCTTGAAAAGAAACTTATCTTAAATGTACAAGTCAATCAAGCAGTATGTCTTTGTCCTGGTGCTAAAGACTTGATAGAAGGTAGTGCTTTTTTATCTGAGGTGAAACAATCACTTCCCAATGTACCTGTTCCTATACTGGCCATAGGAGGTGGACAAACTGATTTTAGTGCGCTGCTAACCAAGCGAAAGCGCCATCGTTTCAAAGCTTTAAATGATATGTATACTTTTTTTGTAGTGGGTAAAAAACATCTTAACCAGTACCATGATATGCAAATTCCCCTTTATAGCCAACATGCGCTTAATATGCTCCCTAAAAGCAAGTACAATTTCAAAAGGATTTTGATCAAAGACGCCTTTCATAGTACGCATGTTTTGGACCTACCGGTTCCAAAGTATAAAGCCATGCTTGAACATCCTTCTGTCTTGCATGCAGTGATACAATTTGCTAAAATCATAGTCAACTAAATAAGCCAAAAAATCCTTTCATTACTTTATTCATATGGTTGTTGGAGTAGTGTCTGAGTGGTTGAAGGTATTCGTCTCGAAAACGGATGTACCGTGAGGTACCGGGGGTTCGAATCCCTCCTACTCCGCTTTTGGCTTAATTATATAGAGCCGCTACTATTTTCGTTAGTTTTTACCTAATAAATCATTTTTATATTCCTATGTATGCCCTTTAAAGCATAGTTTTATATGGGTATACCTAGCTATTGTATTACCTTGAAAGTATCCATATCTATGCAAAAGTTATTAATAACGGGTGGAGCTGGTTTTATAGGTGCACACTGTATTCAATTGTTTTTGAAAAAATATCCTAATTATTATATTGTTAATCTAGATAAGTTGACCTACGCAGCCCGTACATCTTTTGCACTTCAACAAAAACCAAATTATTATTTTGTAGAGGGAAATATTGCTAATTTTTTATTGGTTGAAGCGTTGTTTCAAAAATTTAACTTTGATGGTGTGATTCATTTCGCTGCTGAATCGCATGTAGATAGATCGATTGTCGATCCGCTTCTTTTTGTAAAGACCAATATAGAAGGAACAGGTGTGCTGTTACATGCAGCTTATAACCATTGGTTTAAAGCACCAAGGCAGTCACAACATCCCAATCATAGGTTTGTATATGTTTCTACAGATGAAGTTTATGGTTCATTAGATGCACATAATAGACCGTTTACAGAAGCTGCTACGCTCGCACCAAGTAATCCCTACAGTGCTAGTAAAGCAGCAGCAGAATGCTTGGTAAAGTCTTATAACCATACTTATGGACTTCATACAGTTATTACTCGATCAACCAATAATTATGGGCGGTATCAACATCCAGAAAAACTGATTCCGATGGTGTTGAAAAATGCATTACAAACGCAGTCTATTCCATTGCACGGAGATGGAAGTAGTATTCGAGATTGGCTACATGTGGAAGACCATTGTAAAGCTATTGATTGCCTTTTTCATAAAGGCCAGAGTGGTCAATCTTATAATATTGGTAGCCATGAAGAGCAAACTAATCTTCAAATCGCGTCAATGATTTGCCAAATACTGGATCAATTGAAACCATTATATGGAAGATCTTATACTTCCCTTATTTATTTCACTTCTGAAAGAATAGGACAAGATAAACGTTATGCACTTGATGCTAGAAAAATTAAAGAAACATTAGGCTGGACACCAACTATTCAGTTGAAAGCCGGTATTCAGGAGCTTGTCCGCGATTATATTCAACAAAATTGATATTTGAGCCGATTAAAAGTATCTTTTTTAAGCAAATTTTCAACAATCCACTAGCTAACCATTATTTTCTTCGCAAATCTCTATAGCCTGCTCTGCTGCGGTTGTTAATGCTTCTACGATTTTAGCATTCAAATATTTTTTTGCGAGTTCAATATCTATGGCAAGGGTTTCTTCAGCCATGCATTTTAATTCATCTAAATACATATAGCTTTTAGCATGGCGTAGGTCATAAAGTCGTTCAGCTAGTTTAATACAAAGTATAAAAAGTTGTTCTCGATTGATTACTTGTTTAAAGGCATTCTTGATATAAAGCCCACATGGTTCCATGCTTTGCCGGTCATTTACTGCTAAAACACTTTCTACAAAAGAGTATATATTCAGATCATAATTGGCTTTAATATAAGAAAGAGGTAAATCTGCATAATGCACTAAACCATATAGTAAAGCAACATAAACAGGTTCTGGATAAAACCGGATCCATTCTGCAACCAATTGTGCAATACCTATCGAACGGACATACAATAGTTGCCCAGATGGATGGCGCTGAAAACCATAGCATCGCCTTGTTAATAGGATTATTTCATCGATTACTGCTCTACGCGCTTCAGATATATCTAATATTTGGTTGTAAGATTTAATAAAAACCTCTATGGATTGATCAATTTCTTGTTGGGTTATGGAGGCATTTAAAAGGTGTAGATTAGAAATCATTGCGTCTCTAACGTTTACTACATTACAAGGTACTACCATTAACATAGGTCTTTTTTTAGCAATGGGAAAGCGTAGGTAGCCATAGTGCGCACGAATGGCTCGTTCTATTATACGTTTTTCGAGATGTATACGTTCTGTATCTGTATGACTACTGTGCCACTGAAGATCTCTACCTTCTGTAATATCTTCATAATAATTTTTAATCTTGGGCAACATGATTAAAGGAGTAGTAGCGTTGCTGATTACCATTGCTATAGCTGGAAAGCTTATTTCCGAGTGGTATCCGCCTGTTTGTGTGTTCTTTTGCACATATTTTAATTGAGTAGTATATAATTGAATTCTTATACGTTCACTTTTTGAACCATCTAGGTTAGCAGTACGTAAAACAGTGGGCACTAATGATTGAATCATATGATTGATATCACATGTAATGCTTGTAGGAATGGTATTATCTTTTATTTCTATCGCTAGTTTTGGAGTTGGTGATGTTTTAGTTGCTAGCACAGCTTCTAGCTTAGCAATCAATTCATCTATAGAAATTTCGTTTGGAGTTAATAATATGTGCTCTACATATCTGGCACGTTGTTTTAAAAAAGTAGTAAAAGTGATGAAGTTATTAATAATACTTTGAAGATCTTGCTTGTAAAACGGTCGATTATCTAAATATGAAATAAGTTCAGTGGCATCTTGCATCCCTTTTTCTACAAAAGATTCAACCTTTTTTATGTTTTTATGACTGGATTCTGAGCTAATATTTAGATTAGGTGCTATGGAGTTGCCTTGCTTTTTTTCTTCTCGAGTTAGCTGGTTTTTAAAGTAACGGTTGTAAATTTTATAAGAAGTTATTTGGCGCTTATGGTAAATGATAATATTAAAAACTATTAGGCCAAACCCTAGTAGAGATAGTAAAGGATCATTTAATGATAATAGGTTATTTAGACCTATTTTATACATTTCATAAGAAATTATGCACAATACACCAGCTAGTAACTTTATGCTTATATAAAGGGGCAATACAAATAAAGTTGTGGATAAATGTGCTATAGATAGAGTTAGTGCAAATTGAGGGTCTTGCAGCTTTGTCCAATGCCATAATACATTTATAGGAAGGCAAAAAACAGCGCATGCTAGCCAAAGCGCACCAATTTTCCAAGGTAGTATTTTGCTTTTTGGCGCTATTGCATAGCTTAGAAGGCCGGTACCTACAATAAACTGTAATATATACCAGTAAATAATAGTCTTCCCACTGATGCAATCTAATACGGTGGTAAGTACAACATAACATCCTGTCAATCCAATTACCGCATCACTTGGTATCAGTTTAGCTAATTTTTCTTTTACAGAAATAAACTTTAATACATTTTTTATGTATGCTTTTTTACTTTTAATAGCTTGTTGAATCGCTTTAATTTCATGTGGAAATTGCGTACTATCTAAATGGTCTGCCTCTAATGGAGTAGCAGGTAGATGCAAATAGAAAGCAATTACTAAAACGAATAGTAAAACGGATAATGCTATAAGAAAAAATGCATAGAATGGCATTGTGCATGTGTAATAAATTACTAGAAAACCTAGTATAATATACAAAATAAACTATACAAATAATACACAGATAGCTACGATAGTAAAATTCAAATATTATATGCAGCTAGGATTATTTAAATAAAACGATAGATATACTCCTAGAAAATAATATTATTTGTAATTTTAATTATTTGATGGTTTATAGCTTTAGCTTATTAGATTTGGTTTTTACATTGGCAAAATATATAAACTGTAAGAGGTATTTAGTGATGGTAAATTAGTTACTAAATAATAGCCATCCCATCATACATACCGATAAAATTTATTATTTACCCATCATTTGAGCTTTGTGATCAGGTCTGTAGGAATAGTTTACATCGTGAGGAGCAAGTTTATTGTATGCTATCTCTTCTGCAGATAGTTCTATTGTTTTTGTTGGATTAGCATTATAATAGTGCTTTATGAATTGTTCAAAAGTATACTCAGCTGAATCAGGTAAACTACTAATGGCACTATTTTGAATACTATTGATTACATAGTCGACCCATTTAAGCTTTTTGGCCTGATCACCATACTCTTCCCAATCTCCATACATAGACTTTTCATAGAGCTTTTTATTGAATCTTTCAAGAGATATGCCCATTTTTTTAGCTACTCTTCCCCCTAAGCGTTTCCATGTTTTATCTAGATTCGTATAAGCTTCTTTTGTTGCCCTTAGATTAAAATTACCACAAAGAAAGCTAGCAGGATGATGATGTAAAATTATAGCATTTGGATAAGCGTAAGATTTAGGCGCTAATGTAGTAATCAAAGCGGCCATAGAAGCAGCGAATGATTTTACGACTACGTAAACAGGTGCTTTACTATACTCTATAGCTTGTAAAATATTGCATCCCGCCGTTTCATATCCTCCTGGAGAGTAGCCAATAACAAGAAATATAGGATATTCTTTGTTTTTGTTATTAAAATAATGAATTTGATCTACAATATAATTTGCTTTCCAAGGTGTAATGGTACCATTCAACTCAATACATCGATCAGAAAGCACTAAAGTATTGATTTTCTTGATCAATGGGTCTTTCAAGTAAATAGGTTTTTTTTGAATGTATTTATCCCGGGTGTTTGTCGCTTCTAAAACCTCTATTTCTGATTTTAACCGATGGCTGGTCTCTTGTAGCAGCTGCGCTTGTCCTTTTTCTAATTGTATTTTTTTATCTAATTCAGTTAACTGGATATGATACTGTTCCATTTTTTTCATACACTTAGCTTGCGCTAATCCTAGCTCAATAGTAAGCTTTTCTTGCTCCATATTTAACAAAAGCATGGCTTTGTCATGTGCACTGCGCACATTTTCATTTTCTATTTCCTTGTCTAGGCGCTGATGCTCCTTCTTAAGACGCAGTTGTTCAATTTGAGCAATAATAGTTGAAAGTTCTTTTTCTAACCGTGCACGGTTAAGTGCATTTTCTGCTTCTAAGTCATGCTGCAAATTAGTTTTGCTAACGGCATCAGTACCATTTGTGTTAGGTTTTTTTTGTACAATAGGGGATACAACAGCTACTTCTTTCTTTTTACCTTTTGTCTTATTTGCTAATGCTATATTATAGCAGGTTAGTGATATAAAAAAAGAAAATCCTAATCTTATTAATCTACAATTATAATTTAAACCAAACATTTTAGTTATTTTGAGTTTGTAAAAGATTGTTCTAAGAGCTGTCCGGCTAGGACTCGAACCTAGAGTCTTCTGGACCAAAACCAGACGTGTTACCATTACACTACCGGACAGTAGCTGTGTGATGTGCACCTACAAATATATGAAATATACTTTTAATAAAGTAAACAATTATCCGCTTGTTATAGTTGTTTATATTTTGTATTTTACCTGCATAGTATATGTCCTTTCTTATGCCAACAAAGTTGGATAAGCTAATAAAAAGTAGTATATTTTTAGTACCAGTAATTAATGTTTTAAGTAGTGTGTCAGTCTCTTGATTAACCTTTACCTAATAGATTGTTTCATAGTGTTAGCCTTTAATTCTATTGTATATTTAATCCAGTATTTTCAAAGCTTTTTTATCTGAGCCATTTAGTATAATGCTTGTATTTTAGATGGTTTTTTATAGCTAAAAATTAGAATGTTCGTTCGTACCCTACCTTTTATTTTAGTATGCATCTTTTTGTTATTGAAGTCTTCTTTTAAAAAAAAAGAATCGGTAAAAATTAAGCCAAATAATGCCATCATAGGATTTACAGGATGCTACATTATACTCACTACTATATTAACTTATATAAGTGTCGGTTTTGTCTATTGGTATCTACTGCAATTTATTATAGCTCTTTCGTTCATAGGTTATGCAGTTGATGCCAAGAAAAAAAGATCATCCGTCAAAATGGGTCAAATTTGGTTGCTAAGTGTACTTTTTTGTCTTCCTGTAAATGTGCTTTGGTACTGGTCGGGGACGCTGCACACTTCATTGGCCTTTACATTGGCCTTATCTGTAGCCCATTTGGCTGTCACTTTATTTATCTTACCGTTGTATATAAGTGGACGGCTCGTCCCCTTTATGTTATTGGTGATTGTTTACGCAATATATTGTAGAGGTACGAATCTACTATTATTGGAATCGTTTAATTTTCTAATGTCGTTGGTCGGCTTAAGCTTGATACTTTTTTTGATTATTGTTTATCAAAAACGCAAATTAGCGGATCATATACATTATGAAAATTATTTAAAGGAAAAAATAAAAGAAAAACAAATCAAAGAACAGGAAATACAACAAAGTGAATTTTCTTTATACCCTGATCTAGGCACCATGCGTGGTCATCCAAAGGAACCGCACGTTGTTATAGATCAAATGATGAAAGAGGTGACAAAATTTATTGCCTATTTAGATAATAGGCCGGTTTATAAGGAAGATTTAAATCTGATTATAAATAATTTTTTTATTTGGGACATTTTTTTAAAGCAACGAGCTAGGTCTAGAAATAATATTATCTTGATACCAGCTAAAGTTAGCCTTGGTGAACTAATTCGAAAACTAGAAGTTGCATTAAAGTTGGAATGTAAGGAGCGTACTATTCCAAAGTTGGTAATAAAGTATAAAAATGCTCAATTGCCTGAAAAAATCATATGTGATGCTAACCAGGTGATTTGCTTATTGACACCTATTGTATTAAGCATGGCTGGTTTAGATACGTCAAAAAATGGCTTTGTAAGTATTCAATTCTATACTACTTATTTAGAATATGACTTGGCACCATTTTCTGAAGACAAATCTATTACAGATGTGCGGTTTCCTGCTATAGCCCTAGTGATTGGTCATGGGGCTATTCCTGAAGAAGCGTTACCTAAAATTAAAAATTGTTATCAAACTCTTTCGGAAGGTACTCAGTGTAATTGGTATAGTGGGATACAAAAAGAATCAAAATGGGCCAATATAGACAAGCGCAATATAGAGCAGATTGTTCGTACCCATTATGGTTATTTACAGTTTCCAACTGCTCCTAAAAAACCTATGCTTGTAGTACTTCCTTGTAACGTAGCTGCTGTGCGGGATAAAATGATTGCTGGTATAATACCTTCAACTACTTCTATTAGCTCCAGGGAACTCAAGACATCTATGGCTTTTTTACAGAAAGCTTATAATAGCCTTTGCACAATGGCTGATATGCGTCCTACTGTATTAGATGAACTTTTTTTATTAATAAGGCGTTGTTATGGCTTTAGGCGTCATGCATCAGGACAACTATTATATGTCCGTGCATTAGGTATTGCTGAATTAGTAGCAAAGTGGGTACCTTATCAACCTAAACCAGTTTATTTTACTTTGCTTTATGGGTTAGTACGTTATGCAGGATTACCACTTCCTTATGTTAAAGCCAATTATACTATAGACGCTTATTCCTTTATAGAAAATATTATAGCTGTCAATAAGCATCAAGATATGGAGCCATCTGGACTTTATGTGGGTAACCGCCTTAAACGGGTGATGAATAGAGAACAACTCTTTGTGCCTTGCATTAAATTTGCTGAACGACTTTATGATTTACGTCATGCCAAAGACTATGCTTCCTTAGAGGAAGTAAAGCATATGGTCCAAGAAACGCTTACAATAGATATGGAACTTGGGAAAAAGTATTTACATGCAAACATCGTAGAAGAATTGGTAGAGGCAGCCAACCAAGCGCTGGAGGCTTGTAAAGGTATATGCTAGATGGTGGTTTTTATTAGCCCAGTAAGTTGTAATGTATCTTTAATGCAAGTTGCTTAGGTCTGTAATCTTTATCTCCATCGGCTAGTTCAGCCCTTATAGACTTTTTGGCTAGGCTTGATCGCCCTAATTCAAAATCAATATCTATTAAAAAATGTCCTAAAGCTATTCCCATGCCTAGTATATAGCCATTGATCTTTTTCTTATAGCTTTCTATAAGCTGATTACTCTTGAATTCGCTATCGTATAACTGGTCCCAAGGAATTCGAAAAATAACACCAATATGAGGGCGGAATACATTAAAAACAGGCATGCCAATTGTAAAAGGTGCTTGAATATATTTGAAGGCATTTCGATCATTCAGTAACGTATGCCAATCTAATACAAACAACCCATCTAATTTAGCATATAAAAGCCAAAGATCTAACTGTGCAAACCATCCTACATGCAGTGCTATATTGTCTATAGAAGTTTTTAAATTTTCTTTTTTTAAATTAAAGGCAGTATAAAACCCAGCTATGCCCAAAGATGGCCCTGTAGCCAACCCAACAGCGTTTGATGGATATGCTACCGATATATAGGCTAGAAAAAAAAAGGCTCGTATGGATTTTTTTATGTTCATTGCTTTTATTTGCATAACTATTTTTACTGTCAAAAACAATATCCGCTTTTTATACCCTTACCATTAGCGCTAAGGGAAGGAAGGTGTTGCGTTGGATCAAGATTCCTGATCGTCGTGGGTAGTAGCTACTTCATCAATACCACTTGACGAAATGGCACCATTTAATGTTTCTTCCCTTTGCGCTTTGGCTAAATTAGGACTCTTATTCGATAGTGGTGCATTTTTTAGAAAAATAGAAGACAATAGCGTTAAAAAAAGCAATAGGCTTACTAGTACCCAAGTAGATTTTTCTAAAAAATCTGCTTTTTGATTGATTCCAATGCGGTGTATAGAAGCTGCACTTCCACCTGAAGGAGTGATCCGTTCTTTAGGTTCTTGCAGTAAAATAACACCAATCAATAAGATGGCTATGATAATAATAAATATAGTAAGCAGATTGAATATAGACATAGCTAAAGATCATTTTTTAAGCTAGAAATGATATCCTCAATATACGATTTTTTTTCAGGATGTTTTGCCATTAAATGGTTATAAATTTCAATGGCACGTTTATATTTTTTTTGTTGGACCATTATTTTAGCTAATGTTTCCGTTGCAAAACGATCATCTAAAGTAGTAGCTTGTGCACAAAGATCTATACAGCCTTCCTCTTTTAATGGTGTGACTTCTACAAAGGGGTCAAATTGTAAATTTTTATTTAAAATCGTATCAATAACAGAGAACTGCTTAATACTATTTTCATTTGTACTCTTTTTAAGGGATTTTTTAGCAATTATTTCTAAATAGTTATTAGCGGTGGCAGCAGTTTGTTGCATACCCTTATCGTTGCCATTTCTGACTATTGGTGGTAGAGAAAGTTTGTTTTCTAACCATTTGCGCAACTGTATACGATCAATCGCATAAGTAGCAGCCCTTTGTACCACATACTTTGCTGTATCTTGCTCTTTTGTATAGCCTGCTTTGGCAAGCAGTGCATGCGCTAAGTAAAAGTAAGGGTAGCCCTGTATAAGGGCTTCTAAATCCGGTATATCTGCTGGTGAGAGTGTTGCAGGATATGCCAATAATTTTAATAGTTTTTGAACTTGCATGGTAAAAACAATTTCAAGTTTACCAATTATCTATGGATTTGTTACAAATATCATCTACTAGTTGACGAAAGATTTCTTTAATCAATTGATTTTCTTTTTCATACTGATTTTCAGTAGAAAACATATCAGCACTGGCTGAAAATTGTTTTTTGTTAAAAGAGGATGTTTCATCAGAAGCATTCACGCAAGAAACTTCTACGGTTATGGTTAGCCGTTGTATTTCTTTAGGATTATCTTTATCCTCACTTTTGGTACTGAAAGTTGTACGATATGAGAAAGACTTAATCACCCCTTCGTACTGGATGTCACCATCTTTATCTTGTTTGGTTAAGGAAGTTAGGCGTAATATTTTTGCTTCAAGTGCTTCAGTAAGCTTTTTAGGTAAATCTGTTGGGCCATCTGATGTCTCTGTATAAAACTCCTGAATAGAAAAAGTTTGTATATCACCAGGGAGTGAAGCCCCTGAGAAAGTAAAAAGACCACAACCATGCAGCCAAAATAGGCTAAAGAGAAAGTATAGGTTACCGTTTAACATCGAACTCTTCAATCTCATATTGTTTAATTTTTCGATAAAGCGTTCTTTCAGAAATCCCTAAGTCATCAGCTGCATTTTTACGATTTCCATGGTTTTTTTGCAAAGACCTACGGATTAAAGCCTGCTCTTGCGCTTCAATGGATAGATTTTCTGTTTTATCGGATGCGCCTATACAATTTAGTTGATCTTCTTTAAAAGATTGTGCTGTTTCTAATAAATGGATCTGTTGGGCTATATTTTTTGGGTCACTATGGGTGCTGAATCGGCGTGGGTCTTCTTTTATAATAGGGTGGTTTATAGTACCAGATTCCATCAAATTAAATAGTAACGCTTTTAATTCTGCGATATCTCTTTTTAAATCAAATAAAATAGGGTAGATATATTCTTTTTCAAGTAGCTCATTATTGTTCCATTTTTTATAAAGTACGGGTAAAGTGTGGTTTTGTACTTTTGGTAAATACTTTTCCAATACCTGTGGTGTAACGATTGCTACCTCTTCAAGAAGTGCCATTTGTTCTACAATATTTTTTAATTGGCGGATATTACCTGGAAATGGATAGGTACATAAAATATCTTTTGATTCTGTTCTGATTTCTAGCGGTTTGGTGCGATACTTAGTGGCGAAATCACTAGAAAACTTATGAAACAATTGTATAATGTCTGCACCTCGTTCACGCAAAGGCGGTATGTTAATTGGAACGGTATTGAGCCTGTAATACAAATCTTCTCGGAATTTACTCTGTTGAATGGCATGGATTAAGTCTACATGGGTGGCAGCTACTACACGCACTTTGGTTTTTTGTACACTAGAGGCACCTACTTTTATATATTCTCCATATTCTAATATCCGTAAAAGTCTGGTTTGGGTACCCAAAGGCATTTCACCTATTTCATCTAAAAAGATGGTTCCCCCGTTCGCTTCTTCAAAATAGCCTTTTCGGCTTTCTAATGCACTAGTAAAGGCACCTTTTTCATGGCCAAAAAGTTCAGCGTCTATTGTGCCTTCTGGAATAGCTCCACAGTTAATAGCTATAAATTTACCATGTCGGCAGGGACTTAGTCCATGAATAATTTTTGAAAAAGATTCTTTTCCAGTACCACTTTCACCCATAATTAAAACAGATAAGTCAGTAGAAGCTACCTGAATGGCTATCTCAACTGCTCTATTCAACAATGGTGCATTGCCAATGATATTAAACCGTTGCTTGATGTATTGAAGATCCTCTTTCATATATCTTATAGGCTTTAAGCTACTACTGTGCCAAATAAAGTAGCTGCATTGCAATTTGTAATGTGTACATCTACGTAATGACCTATTGTATAGTTCTCTTTAGGGAAGACAACAATCTTATTTTGACTGGTTCTACCTTGCAAAAATGCTTCTGATTTCTTAGAACGTTTTTCAATCAAGACTTGATGAACCTGATCTATACTTTTTTGATTGTGCATTAAGGCGTGTGCACGTTGCTTAGCTATAATTTCACTTAATCTACGCTTTTTAACGGTTTCTGGTACATCATCTGGGTATTTTCTAGCGGCCAATGTACCTGGCCGCTGGGAATAATAAAACATAAAAGAGAAATCATATTGCACCTCATCCATTAAAGAGAGTGTATCGTGATGTTCTGCTTCTGTTTCGGAGCAGAATCCTGCAATCATATCAGAAGAAATGGCACAAAATGGACCTAAAATAGTTCTAATGGCCTGAATTCTTTCAAGATACCATGCTCGATCATAGGTGCGATTCATAAGCGCTAAGATGCGGCTATTGCCACTTTGCACAGGAAGGTGAATATGTTTACAGATATTCGGATACCGTTTCATGGTATACAACACTGCATCGGTCATATCTTTGGGATGAGAGGTAGAAAAACGTACCCTTAAGGTGGGATCAATTTCAGCCACCATGGCTAGCAATTGGGAAAAGTGGATTACCTGATCATTGGCTTTATTCGATAGTGGGTGAGTAGCTGATGCGACAGATGGATGCCAGCTATAGGAGTCTACATTTTGTCCCAAAAGGGTAATTTCTTTATAACCTGCTTCAAATAATTTTTTGGCTTCTTGTACTATAGAATAGGGATCTCTGCTTCGTTCACGCCCTCTGGTAAAGGGAACAATACAAAAAGAACACATATTGTTACATCCCCTCATAATAGAGATAAAGGCGGTTACCCCACTGGAGTGTAATCGAATAGGGGCAATATCGGCATAGGTTTCTTCTTTAGATAGAAAAGTATTGACTGCCTTATACCCTTGATCTACCTGACTAATAAGTCGGGGAAGATCTCTGTAGGCATCTGGACCTGCTATCAAATCAACTACTTTTTCTTCTTCTAGTAATTGCGTTTTAAGCCGTTCTGCCATACACCCTAATATACCTACAATAAGATCTGGTTGGCTTATTTTTTGTTGGTTAAAAACCAATAGCCTATTGCGGATGGTCTGTTCTGCTTTATCCCGAATGGCACATGTGTTGATGAGAATAAGGTCTGCTTTATGATGCTGATCTGTAAAGACAAAACCTTGTTGGGCCATAATAGAAGCTACAATCTCACTATCAGAAAAGTTCATTTGACAGCCGTAGCTTTCTATATATAGCTTTCTAGGCAACTGAGGATGGTGCGTACTAAGCGGTTTAGATAGGCTTTTTTCGGCAGAACAATTTGTAGAGATCAATGTATTTTGTTCCATGTGCATAGGATCATGTTGCTATATAATATACTAATCTATCGCAAGCCTTTTGAGTAGCATAGATGACAATTTGCTAAAAGCTATATAAAAATACAAAATAGATAGGATTGCCCTTATGTGGTTTACAGCATCTTAGTGTTATTTAAAGTAAGTGCGCGGAGCTGGTCAATAATATTGGGGTCCACTAGTGTGGAGGTGTCACCTAAATAGCCTTCTTTTCGTACTATTTTTCTGAGCAGTCGACGCATTATTTTTCCAGAGCCAACTTTAGGCAGCGCCGGTACAGGTTCTATCAGGTCCGGAACGGCAAAAGCCCCTATTTGGTTTCGGATCATTGATTTGATCTCATATTCAATTGTGTGATTATATATTTGCCCATCTTTTAATACAATAAAACAATGGATGGATTCGCCTTTTATAGCATGTAGGGCCGATACGGCAGCCGCTTCTGCTACCGAGGGATGTTGCATCAGTACGGATTCAATTTCAGCGGTTGATATCAAGTGACCGGAGCAATTCAGCATATCATCTGTTCTACCTGTTATCCAAAAATAGCCATCTGCATCACGTTCTGCACCATCTCCTGTATAGTAATATCCATGGTATGGCTCAAAATAGGTGGCTTGAAAGCGCTGATGATCTCTGTCCAGTGTCCTTGCCATCCCTGGCCAGGGATTTTTGATCACAAGGTGGCCTTTTCCTGGACCTATAACTTCAATACCATCCTCATCAACGATTGTGGGTACAATCCCCCAAAAGGGAAGTGTGGCAGAGCCAGGCTTTAATGGTGTAGATCCAGGAAGTGGACAAATAATGGGCGCGCCTGTTTCTGTCTGCCAAAAGGTATCAATGATGGGACAGCGACTTGATCCCACTACTTCGTAAAACCAGCGCCAAGATGAAGGATCAATAGGTTCTCCCACTGAACCCAGTATGCGCAAAGAGGCTCTACTATATTTTGTTACATATGAAGCAGGCAGTTGCATAAGGGTTCGAATCGCTGTAGGCGCTGTATAAAATGTCGTTACCTTATACCGATCAATCAAATCCCAGAAGCGTCCCCCATCTGGATAGGTTGGAATACCGTCAAATATAACAGAAGTGCTTTTACAGGCCAGTGCACCGTACACATTAAAAGTATGACCTGTAATCCAGCCTAAATCTCCAGAACAAAAAAATATATCTTCTGGGTGGTAATCAAAGGCATATTTAAATACCGTTGCAGTATATAACAGGTATCCGCCAGTTGTATGGAGCACACCCTTTGGTTTGCCAGTTGAACCACTTGTATAAAGTATAAATAGCGGATCTTCCCCATCCACCCACTCAGGTGTACATAGCTCTGATGCAGACGCCATCAATTTTTCCCAGGCGCAATCTATAGCGTCATTCCAAGGAATCTCAGGTATTTGTTGGGTAGTCTGCAAGCGATTAAACACCATACAATGGTTCAGTGGGTGACCAGCTGCCTTACATTGCATCAATGCTTGGGTTGCGATGGATTTGAGGGCAATAAACTTTGTGCCCCGGAATGTTCCATCAGCTGTTATCAAGAGTTTTGCTTGTGCTGCTATGATTCGTTCTGCTAGTGCGTTTGCTGAGAATCCTGCAAAAACAACAACGTGGATCGCACCAATCCGCGCACAACTTAACATGGCTACGATCGCCTCTATGGTATTCGGCATATAAATGGCTACCCGGTCTCCCTTTTTTATCCCCAGATCTTTTAAAACATTGGCACATTTACAAATAGCCTTTAGCAGCGCTTGGTAGGTGATTTGCTTTTGTTCACCTGGCTCATTGCCTTCCCAATAATAGGCAATCTTGTCTCCATAGCCATCCTGAATTGGTTTGTCTACCAGGTTATAACAAATGTTGGTAGTAGCGCCTTCCATCCATTTTATAAAAATATTTCCCTTGTTTAGGTCAAAATTATAGTTTAGAAATGGACCCACCGGTTTGGTTTTCCAAAAAAAATCTGTAGCTATTTTTTCCCAAAACTTCCCCGGATCTTTAATGGAGCCGTTATATATTTTTAGATATGCATCCAATGATGGAATATAGGCTCTTTTCTGAATGGCATCAGAAGGAAGATAGACTGAATCAGTTGTAGGGCTTTTCATGCTTTAAAAATTCTTGTATCCATGTGTAAAGTAGTCCATTCAGATTATAGGACAATAAAATGATTGATTTTTATTTTTTTCAGTAGACTATAATTTTAAGCGATGGCTATAGTGGCCAGTAGATTTCTTGCTGAAAGAACACTATCCAAATCTGCAGTAATCATCAGTATCAAGTTTTGACCCATTTTTTTTAACTGACAATAAGCTGGACGTTGTTGTATATAGTGCATAATATTTTCCCACATATTCAAATTATTTTTTTGAAAATCAACGCCTAAAGAGCAATATAGGCATTGGCCTTTGAATAAAATTTTTTGAAAGCCAATCCGTTCTGCTTCCCATCGAAGTTGTATCGTTTCCAATAGGGTCTCTGTAGCGCTAGGCAATGGACCAAATCTATCGATTAACTCTGCTTTAAATTCGGTTAATTGATCTATGTTTTTAAGCCCATTCAGCCTAGTGTAAAGTGTGATTCGTTGGGTGGTACTAGCGACATATTCAGGTGGTAAAAGTGCTTCACAGTCTGTTTCAACGGAGCATTCGTTATATACCCTTTTAGTTTCTTGGGGA
Source organism: Cardinium endosymbiont cEper1 of Encarsia pergandiella (assembly GCF_000304455.1). NCBI lineage: Bacteria > Pseudomonadati > Bacteroidota > Cytophagia > Cytophagales > Amoebophilaceae > Candidatus Cardinium > Cardinium endosymbiont of Encarsia pergandiella. Next base: position 796,561 of record NC_018605.1, on the reverse strand, counting down.
AACAATGTTTTAAAATCACTATGCTTCACCTCTTCTACCGTTTCTTCTAATATTTTACAATAGGTATCGAAACCAATATCTGATATAAAGCCACTTTGTGCTGCACCCAATAGGTCCCCTGCGCCACGTATGTCTAGATCCTTCATAGCCAGTTTAAAGCCATCTCCTAATCCGGAACATTCCTCTAATGCAGCTAGGCGTAGTTTTGCTTCTGGCGTAAGAGTGGTATCTTCTGGAATCAATAAATGGCAAAAAGCTTGCACATTAGAACGACCCACTCTTCCACGCATTTGATGTAAATCAGCAAGGCCAAAAAGGTGGCTATCATTGATGATAATGGTATTCACGTTAGGTATATCCATTCCAGATTCTATAATATTGGTGGCTACTAGTATATCGTATCGGCCTACTATAAATTGTAGTATTTTTTCTTCTAGCATAGATCCGGCCATTTGACCATGGGCTACACAGATCCGTGCGGTCGGCAGGAAATCTGATAAATTTTGAGCGATAGTCTGGATATTGCTTACCCTATTGTGCACAAAAAAAATTTGTCCTCCACGAGCCATTTCCTCTTCTATGGCTTCTTGAATGATTTTAAAATCGAATCGGTGCACCTTTGTTTGGATGGCCAGTCTATGGTTGGGAGGGGTAGTAAGTATACTTAAATCTCTAGCGCCCATCAGTGAAAAATGAAGGCTGCGTGGGATAGGTGTAGCCGTTAAAGTGAGTGTGTCTATATTCAAACGGATCTTTTTCAATTTTTCTTTGGCACTTACACCAAATTTTTGTTCTTCATCGATAATTAATAGCCCTAAATCTTTAAATTGCACACTATTCGTCAGCAGTTTGTGTGTACCAATAAGAATATCCACCTTTCCAGAAGCGGTATCGGCAAGCGTTTGTTGAATTTCTTGTTTGGTTTTAAATCGGTTGATGTAACCAACATGAACGGGTAAATTAGAGAGCCTGTTGATAAAAGAGTTATAGTGTTGTAGTGCTAAAATAGTAGTGGGCACTAGTACAGCCACTTGCTTGCCATCTGCTGCTGCTTTTAAAGCAGCACGAATGGCTATTTCTGTTTTACCAAATCCTACATCGCCACATACCAGTCGATCCATAGGGGTGGGGCGTTCCATGTCTTGCTTCACTGCATCAATCGCTATGGCTTGATCAGGCGTTTCTTCATGGCAGAAAGAAGAGGCTAGTGCCGCATCTAGTACAGTATCTTGCCCAAAAGCAAACCCTTTCGTTTTTTTTCGTTCTGCATAAAGTGTAATGAGTTCTTTGGCAATATCTTTGATCTGTTTTTTAACACTGTTTTTTTTACGTTTCCAGGCAGCAGTACCTAATGTATGCATATGGGGTGTTGTGCCATCCTTACTGGTATATTTGCTGATTTTGTATAGTTCGTGTACATTTACGTAGACCATATCATTGTTTTTATAAATCAGTCGGATGGCTTCTTGCTTCTGTGTATGGATGTTTAATGAATGTAATCCAGAAAATCGGCCAATGCCATAGTCACTATGTACGACATAATCACCAATTTCTAGCTTCCTGCATGCATCGGCTAGTAAAGCTTCTGTTGTAGTATGGGGTTTGGGTGGTTGGTACCTATAGTATCTATTAAAAATTTCATGATCACTATAGCAGACTATTTTGGCCGTATGATCTATGTACCCTTCGCGTAAACTGACCAGCAATGGTATAAAAGTTGTTGTGGGGGCGCTATTTTCTAAAATAGTTTTCAGTCGTGCAAGTTGTCCTGTAGAGGCGGCTGTAATAGATATATCGTAGTTTTGCTGATTTCTTTTATGGAGGTCATCTGCTAGAAGGTTAAAATTTTGTTGAAAAAGGGGTTGTTTTTCAGCATCGTAGTCTAGTATAAGATCGTTATCTCCCATAAGAGATGGGACCGATCCAAATAGAATTTGATGAAAGGGTACAATAGACGCTATAAAACTTTCTATTGTTTCTAGCGTATGGGAAGGGGCTGGTGCCGTATTTAGGCCAGATGGTTGTGCCAATATTTTTGCTTTGTTTTTTAGCCAAATAGAGCTACCTACTGGTAGACAAGCTGAAAAGGAAGTGTAGCGCAATGGTTTTTCCGTTGTCGTTTCTGGGTTAGGTACAATCGTTGCAACATTGGTTTGTTTAAAAGATTTTTGGTCTTTGGGATCAAAAATACGGATCGAGGAAACTTCATCTCCCCATAGTTCTATTCGATAAGGAAACGATTGGTTGACTGGATATATATCAATAATGCCACCACGTATTGCAAATTGACTTGTCTGGTAAACAAAATCTACTTTTATAAATCCTTTTTGTTTAAGCATGTTTTCCAAGTTTTGAATCGACAGGGTTTGAGCTACTTGTATCTTGTAAGACATAGTGGCCACTAGCGATGGATCTAAGATCTTTTCCAGCAGTGCGGCTATATGTGTGACGACCAATGGCGCAGCTTTGCTTTCGCTTATAGCATGTATGATGGCCGATCGTTTCTGTTGAATCGTTTTATGCTTATCTTCTTCTAAACTGGGTAAGCGCAGCACAGAGCAGCTGGGCAATAGGTGGCTTAGGTCTCCATACATAGCCACTGCTTCTTCTTTGTTTTCAACTACCACTAATTGTAAATGGCCAGAACTTTGATGCAGTGCGGCAGTCAATACAGCATCTAAGCTACCTTGTATACCACGTAAATGGAGGGCTTTATTTTTTGGATCTTCTTTTAGGTAGTCCGTAAGTTTGGTGACTACTTCTTTTTTTTTGTATAGTGTTATAAAATCGTTGATCTGCAAGATTAAAATAAAAATTAATGAACGTAGAATAGCTGTTGTATATCAGCCATTTAAAATGTTTCATATTGGTACGCTTGGGCTGCAAAATAGCATGCACACACTTTATAGATTGTGCCTCATGCAAAGCTACAAATACTTTTTTAAAAAGCGCATTGATTTTTTATGCTTAAGGCTAAAGCCAGATATTATTTTCAAGCAGGCTCAAATTCCTTTGATTTCAAAATCATCTTTATAGTCTATTTTTTTGGAAATGCTCCTGTTATTTACTTTATTACCTATGCATGATGAAAAGGTTCATATTAAATGGATGGATCCAATAGACCCTATTTGTGCTACTATTTCAGGTTGACCCTCTGATCGGTAAGCAAATAAGCCTATAAAAGGTCAGGAGAGTATTTGGTATCTAATGACTTAATCCGCTAAGGATATATTTTGACCTACATAGGCAGCGTGCACAACCATATTTTCTTTGCTTTATTTTTTTATCTTCATGGCTTCTATATCAGGTGATTTTATTAAGTACTCCATAAAAATAGGCGGTAAAACCCTAGATACAAGTTACCCTATACAATCCATAATAGTGGATAAAAGGATCAATAAAATTCCTTATGCAAAAATAGTTTTGCATGATGGTAGCATTCAGTCACAAACTTTTTCTATAGCCAATGACAAAACTTTTACCATTGGTGCCACTGTTGTGATACAAGCTGGCTATGACGATGGCTTAGCCCAACTATTTGAAGGTGTAGTAGCTAAATTGGCCATCCAATCTAGGTCAACCGGATTATCTACGTTGACCGTAACCTGTAGAGATGTTGCCTATAAGACTACCCTTGCACCCAAAACAATGCATTTTGTAAAAATAAAAGATAGCGATCTTTTTAAAAAGATCTTGAATGGATATAGTGGCTTAAGTCATAAAATTGAAGCTACTGCTATTGTACATGAAAATATTTCACAACACGAAATATCCGATTGGGACTTTTTAAATATTCGAGCCGAAGCCAATGGACAAATTGTTGTAGTAAATGATGGTGTAGTCTCCATCAAAAAACCGAAGGCAACTGGTAAAGGTGCCTTTACCTATACCTATGGCGTTGATTTTATTGATTTTGATGCTGAAATAGATGCAAAAGATCCATGGTCAGCTGTTACGGCCCACGCTTGGGACAGTACCAAGCACAATAAAGTTTCTGAACAAGCAACTGATCCAGGTGAACAGTCTATGGGCAGTATCTCCTATAAAAAATTAACTGCTGCCACTCAAACAGGTAGCGTTGCTATATCCCACAGTGGTGTACGAGATCCTTTGGAGATCAAAACGTTGGCAACTAGCTTGCTCAGCCGAAGTAGAATAGCAAAAATAAAAGGCAACGTGACCGTTTCAGGTAATGGTGGATTGCGTCATGATCGAATGATCACCATTGAAAAAGGGGCAACCCACTTTGCAGGAGATGCCTATGTATCGGGTATCCAACATATTATATCCAATGGAAATTGGCAGAGCCTATTAACCTTAGGCTTAGATGCACAGCGCTACATGCACAAATATCATGACATTGGTCCACTCCCAGCAGCAGGCATGATGCCCCCTATGCATGGCCTACAACTCGGTATAGTCAAACAAATTACACAAGATCCTCAAAAACATGATCGAATTTTAGTGCACCTGCCGTTGGTACAAGACAAACCCAAAGAAGGCATTTGGTGTCGTTTGGCTTCTTTTTATGCCACCCAAGCATCAGGTGCTTTTTTTATTCCAGAATTGGAGGATGAAGTAGTAGTAGGTTTTATAAATGATGATATTCGATTCCCCATTATTCTAGGATCGCTCCATAGCAGCAAACATCCATCACCTAAGACCATTGACCCTAAAAATAGTTTTAAATCTTTTGTTTCTAGAGAAAAATTAGAATTTACTTTTCATGATGATAAAGAAGGTCCTGAAATCATTATTAAAACGGCTAAAAAAGGGGTTATTCAGCTATCAGATAAGCAAAAAAGTATTGAAATAGTTGACCAGAATGGCAATAAAGTTGTTTTAAGCAATACTGGGATCAACCTAAGCAGTAGTAAAGATATTCATTTAAATGCAAGGGGCAGTATCACCATACAAGCCGGAAAAGATATTGTCCTAAGTGGTATGCAAAATGTAAAATTGAAGAGTATGAACATCAATGCACAAGCTTCTATGAAGGCTACCCTAAGTGGCAATGCCAGTACCGAAGTCAAATCTGGTATGGCTACGATTATAAAAGGTACAACTGTACTGATCAATTAATAAAATTATTTTGTAGATTTTCTACTATTAGATCATATATCATTACATCATATATAATAGAACACTATGCCACCTGCAGCTGTATTATTAAATAAGCACATATGTCCAATGGTCACACCAGGCGTTCCCCCTGTTCCCCATGTCACTGGAGGAATGATTGTATTGGGTTGTCCAACGGTTTTAATAGGCAAACTCCCTGCAGCAAGAATGGGAGACACCATGCTTTGTAATGGTCCCCCTCCCCATCCCGATACCATTATCAAAGGCTCTTTAACGGTTTTAATAGGTAGTAAACCTGCTGCACGCTTAGGCGATACAACAGGTATGGGTGGAACCATACTGCAAGGGTGCCCTACTGTAATAATTGGTGGATAAAATATACCAATCGATACAAAAGAAGTATATGGAAAATGAGCATAATTTTTTGGGGGTAGGGTGGAAGTTTCCACCTGCTTTTAACCACCATAGCAGTACTGTAGAAATGGTAAGCGGGCTACATGATATCAGAGAAAGTTTATTCATTTTAATGCGGACTAGGGTAGGTGAGCGCATTATGGAACATAAATATGGTTGTGACCTGACCCCACTTGCTTTTCAACAATTGAATCTCAACTTGGAAACCTTTATGGTAAACAATATCAAGCAAACCATTACAGAACACGAACCCAGGGTAGAGGTTCTTGATATTAAATTGACCAGTTCCAACGAAGAGGAGGGAACAATTGATATTCAAATAAATTATAAAGTTAAACACTTAAATATAGAAGAAACCATCCAATATGGCTATCATCCTGTATTTAATAAATAATATTTTGCCCATAAATAGTATGTAAACAGATGGTTAACCATTAAGCAAATCAGGTATATAAAAACTAAGTATACGGCAATACAAACAGCCTTCATATAGTTGTTCTGCTAGCTGTACTTTATTCATTATGACTTTAAAATCAGTATTATTTATAGATACATACTATGGAAAATAGTCCACAAGACATTGATTATCCTTTCTTAAAGGAACAAGGGATTGCTTATATAAAACAGTTAGCAGGAAAGAAATGGACAGACTATGGAGACCATGACCCTGGGATCTCCATTTTAGAAGTATTGGCCTTTGCGATTATGGATCTACAATATAGAACCAACTTCTATATAGAAGACATATGGGCCAAAAATCCTGATACAGTAGCCCACACCAATGAACAACCATTTTACAAAGCTGAAGAAATTCTGCCCTGTAATCCACTCACCCAGTGGGATTTTTTAAAAATTGTGCTAGATGTTCCAGGCGTAAAAAACGCAGACATATTTTTAAGTGATGGACCAAAAGAAATCAAAGGCGGTTATAAGATTTTTGTAAATGTAGAAGAACGCATCCGTCATACCCCACAAGAACAAGAAGTATTGCAGGTCATTCAGCAAAGATTATATGCGCAAAGAAATCTATGTGAAGATTTTTTTCTTATTCAGGCCATGGAAACACTGCCTATTAGCGTTAAGGTAACCTTTGAAGTAGCCTGTTGCTTGGGGTATGAAGAGGGCGAAACAATGATTGCTCAGATATTATTTGCTTTTCAAGAATTTTTGTCACCCCGTGTCCCTTTTTACAGCATCAGCCAATTGCTAGATAAAGGCAGAACCATAGATCAAATCTTTACAGGGCCATTGCTCAACCAAGGTTTTATAGATCAAGAAGAGTTAATTTACCTAAAAAGAAAATCTATAATTTATGCAGTCGAACTCTTAGAAGCAGCCACTAAAATAGATAATATTAAAAATGTATTGAACTTTGAGCTTTTTATTCATGAAAAAGATGGAAGAACAAGCAGCATTACCATACCTATCTTACCAGACCGGTCTTTAGTACTGGATCTTGCACACAGTCAAATTATCCTCCATTATAATGGGCTACCCTTGACTACAAATTGGGGGAAAGTTCTTGATATACTTGAAAATATGAAAGGAAGAGGTACTTTAACAAAAGTCTATGTACAAGAGGAGGATATTTTTGTATTAGAAGGAAACTATAGGTATTTAGAAGACCATGTCTCCATACAGCAAGATTTTCCCTTACTTTATAATGTAGGTCATGAAGGGTGTACTCCATCTGAAACAATTGAAAACCAATCTAAAGCTAAACAATTAAAAGGTTTTTTGATGTTTTTTGACCAACTTTTTGCCAACTATTTAGTTAGGTTGTCTAATGTCAAGCACACTATGGCCATCTATAGCGAACATTATAACAAGCCCAATGGCAGATTACCCTTGGAAATACCTCGCATGCACACCATTATCAAACAGCCTACTCAAGCAACTGATCAAGGTAATGATCTTGATTTTGTAGTACAAAGAAAGTATCTAGATATAAAAAATAAAATAGTATCTCCATCTGTTGAAGATGAAATAGAGGCTGATGAAACCGCTAAAGCCTATTGCGCCTACATAAATAGTACATTGGAAAGCGATATTCGAAGCTTAGATAAACGGTCAAGGATGTTAGACCATTTATTGGCTTATTTTGCAGAACGCTTTACCATCTATTCACTCTTCCACTATCCTAAAAATGAAGAAAAACAATTGGATGAATTGAATGCCCATAAAGCACTTTTTTTAAAAGATTACATTTCCATCAGTAGAGATAGAAACCGAGCTGCCCATATAACAGCCAATTCCTTCAACAGCTGGATCGATTATATACCATCTGGTTTTAAGCGACGTATTTACCGTAAATTAGGCATTAAAAGTTTAGAAAAACGTCTTTTTCATCAGGTAATTAAAAATAGCATGTACTTAGAAAAAAGGGCTATGCAGCATACTTTAGATCTTTTCCTAGGCAACCATGCGCAGACAGAAAACGATGATATGTTTATCTTTAGAGGGAAATATGAAAACATACAATCTTTAGTTATGTCCTATGCGATCGATGAAAAACATTACAATATTGTCAAAAAATCCAATGGTCTGTACAATATTCTACTCTATGTAGACAAAGCAAAAACGCAAACCATTGAGCTCATCACCGGTGCTAAGCCCATTATCCAGATTGAGCAAGCAGAAGCTATTGTACAACAAAGCTTAGAATTGTTTAGGTCATTGAATGAAGCATGTGAAGGATTTCACTTAATAGAACATATTTTGCTTAGAAATTCAGATAAATTAACCACGGAGCAAGACCCTTATTCATTTACCATGACCATGGTTTTTCCTGCGTGGCCGGCCAGGTTTCAGCAATCTGTATTTAGACATGCCATAGAAGAAATGGTTATCATAGAAGGGCCAGCCCATATATATACAAATATTTTGTGGTTGGATTTTGAGGATATGGAAACTTTCGAGCAGGCCTACAAGGCATGGATAGAATTAAAAGTTGATCCGACTGCTGATAAAATAGCAATAGATGGCGCAGCCAAAGTACTCATGGATCTTATAGCGCTTTATAATAATAAAACAACGTCATAGCCATAAAACAGAATAGCCTCTATCGATTGCGCGTAGGACCATGCTATTGTATCTGTCCCGCTATACGATTATATTTAAGGCAGCTTCTGGTATCATCCAATGATCTATAGATCGAATCTAGTTATGTCTTTTATAAAAGAATTTAAAAGATTTGCCTTTAAAGGCAATGTAATAGACCTTTCCGTAGGGGTTATTATCGGCGGTGCATTTGGTAAGATGGTTACTGCAGTAGTGGAAGATCTTTTTATGCCTATGGTCCATCCGCTATTGGCCAAAGCAGATCAACATTGGTCCTCCATAGTCATTGGTCCAGGTATTAAGATTGGCCATTTTGCGGCAGCGTTGCTCAACTTTTTCGTCATTAGTTTGGTCGTTTTTATTTTAGTAAAAGTTCTCTATGGCCTTAAAGAGTCGGACGAAGAAGTCAATGCAGATACGTCTACGGAAAAGCTTTTAAGAGAAATAAGAGATGCGCTTAAAAAGTAGCTTTACAGCCATTTCCCCAATAAGGATATAGTAGCACCCCAATAGCCATCAGCCCATCGTTCCACCCTATGATGAGAGGCTATTCCATACCATATACAATTTATGCAGTTCCATTCATTAGACTTAGACCACCTCAATCCCAAAGATTTTGTTATTATAAAGGGGGCCCAAACACATAATCTTAAAAAAGTAAATGTAGCCATTCCACGCAACCAGCTAGTAGTCGTTACAGGATTATCCGGTTCTGGTAAATCTTCTTTGGTCTTGGATACCCTTTTTGTAGAAGCCCAGCGTATGTATATAGAAAGCGTCAGCGCCTATGCGCGCCAATTTCTAGGTAAAATGGAAAAGCCTCCAGTCGATGCCATTCAAGGCCTTTCTCCAGCGATTGCCATTCGGCAAAATGTTGCTAATAAAAATCCCCGTTCTACCGTAGGTACCCTTACAGAGCTTTGTGACTATCTTGGCTTACTCTATGGTCGTATTGGCACAACCTATTCTCCGATCAGTGGACGACCAGTCAAAAAAGATAGCGTTTCCGATGTAGTAGACTACATTCAACAACAGCCAGATGGTACCAAGGTATGGATCCTCTATCCCATATTAGTAGCCGATCAAGCCACCTTAACAAAAAAGTTAAAGGTCGAACAAGGCAAAGGATTTACCAGAGTCATGCAAGGGAATCAACTTTTTTGGATAGAAGAGCTATTGGCAGGGAATACTTTTCTCTCATTAGACCAGCCTATTTATGGTCTGGTAGACCGTATAATAGTCACCAAAGACGATCAGACCTATTCCTATAGAATAGCAGATTCTGTTCAAATCGCCTTTTTTGAAGGCATAGGCCATCTGGTCGTAGTGCTCATTGGAGGGGAACAAAAAAAATTTTCAGATCGATTTGAATTAGACGGCATCACTTTTACCCTACCTACCGTTTCCTTTTTTAGCTTTAATACTCCCCATGGCGCTTGTAAAAGCTGCTCAGGTCTTGGGCAATTGATCGGCATAGACCCCTATAAAGTAGTACCCAATCCAGCCCTTTCCCTAGTAGAAGGTGCCATTGCTCCCTGGAGTGGTCCCATTATGCGTAAGTGGTTGGCCCCCCTTTTTGCCGCCCATGAAGCCCTTCATTTTCCTATTGACATCCCTTATAGCCACTTAACCCCAGACCAACAAAAACTGCTATGGCAAGGACATGGCGATTTTATAGGTATTGATCGATTTTTTGAGTTTTGTGCTGCCCAAACCGATAAAATACAATATCGGGTTTTGCTATCCCGTTACCGCGGGAAGACCACCTGTTTGGCTTGTCAAGGCAGTCGTCTACGTGCAGATGCCCATTACATTAAAATCCATAACCATTCGATGGTCGATCTATTGTTGATGCCCATTCATGACTTAATTCCTTTTTTTGATCGATTATCCCTTACCCCCCGCCAAGCAGCCATTTCCCAAAGAATCGTAGTAGAAATCAAAAACAGGCTCCATTATATCGCTCAAGTTGGCTTAGCCTATTTAACCCTGAGTAGACCCATTGCCACCCTATCTGGTGGAGAACATCAACGCATTAAATTGGCTACTGCATTAGGTAGTCCCCTTTTTGGTACCATGTACATTTTAGATGAACCCACCATTGGGCTCCATCCCCGTGATACCGATCAGTTGGTAGCCTTGTTGTTAAATTTAAGAAACCAAGGCAACACCGTTGTAGTGGTAGAGCATGAAGAATTGGTCATGCGTGCTGCCGACACCCTTATTGAGATAGGGCCTCAAGCAGGTTCCGGTGGCGGCACATTGGTTTTTCAGGGTTCCTTTCAATCCTTGCAGCAAGCGACCACCCATACTGCACAATACCTCAATGGCATGGCGACCATTCCATTACCCAGCCACAGACGTAGTTGGTCCCATGCTGTACATATTCAAAACGCCACCCTACACAACCTACAGCAGGTTAGCGTCACCATTCCCCTAAACGTATTAACCGTAGTAACAGGCGTCAGTGGATCAGGCAAATCTACCCTAATCAAAGACGTCCTTTATCCTGCTTTAATCCAATACCTCACCAAGCCCTCAGCCCTTGTAGCCCAGTCCGCCCTTCCATCTATCCTATTGGGAGGCGATCTAGCCGCCATTCAGGGCGTAGAGCTGGTGCACCAAAACCCCTTGGGCAAATCCTCCCGTTCCAACCCCGCTACCTATTTAGCCCTCTATGATCCCATTCGAGATCTTTTTGCCCAAACCACCACCGCCCGTTCCCGGCACTATCAATCAGGTCATTTTTCTTTTAATTCCGAAAAAGGGCAATGTCCCGACTGTCGAGGAGAAGGCCAGCAGAAGATAGACATGCAATTTATGGCAGATATTTACCTACCCTGTGGCCGTTGTAAAGGAAGTCGATTTAAAGCTGAAATAGCTGAAGTAACCTATTTTGGCCAAACCATTGTCCAAGTACTCAGCATGACCGTAGATGAAGCATTGCTTTTTTTTTCCGATCAACCGCTTATTGTCCATAAACTAAAAGGTTTACAAAAAGTAGGGTTGGGCTATATCCAATTGGGACAATCTTCCAGCTCCTTAAGTGGAGGAGAAGCCCAGCGGCTTAAGTTGGCCTATTATTTAGAAAAAGCATTAACCGATCAGTCCATATTATTTATATTTGATGAGCCCACCACCGGACTCCATATGCACGACGTAGCCCAATTCTTACAAGCGATTCACGCCTTAATCGGTCAAGGCCATACCGCCCTCGTCATTGAACATCATATTGATGTAATCAAAAGCGCCGATTGGCTGATTGACCTAGGCCCCGATGGAGGCCAGCAAGGCGGTAAAGTCGTATTTACCGGTAGGCCCGAAGCATTGATCCAACAAAACGACAACCATACCGCCCGTTATTTAAAGCAAAAAATGTAACAAATATTTGGATGGTATTTTTTTTTGTATTAGCATTGTGGTGGCAAATCTTTTTTCCAAAGTTAAAGTAGCATATTTGGATAATATATAATTATATCTTATACTTACTGTATAGGTCCATTGCAGCGTACTATTACGTGTTTAACACATTGGTTAAATTAAATAATTAACATTCAAATTAAGTCAAAATGGTTTATAAAAAAATTGGAAACAAAATCCCTTCTTTATCCAGTTTATTATTAGCTGGAGTATTACTAGGTAGTAATTGCAGCAAAGATAACAAAGAAGCGGCTGGAGAACAGACAGCAAGAAATGCGGAGCAAGGTGCTGAAGAGCAAACCCCTAAAGATCAATCGGGTAAGCCGTTGTCTAAAGATTTTATACAAGCACTTAAAAATATATATCAATATTTGTTGCGTGATGTTGCAGGTATAACTCGTTTGAAAAACAGTCCTAGTACAATTGCCCTGGACGACCTTACAGCTTCAAATGCAGCAGACAGGCTCCAAACATTTTGCTCTAAATTTGCAGATGGTACCAATATCGAAGTTTATCATCCAGATGTGAGAGAGACACTTAAAAGTATATCGAACCTTAAATTTCGTACTGGTGGAGGAATGGTTGGAATTAAGCATAAATTTGCGTATGGTACAGCTTTAAAGCGCATATCTGATGTGTGGGTTAACTTGTCTAATTACTATAATCAGATTCTAAAACTAATTGATAATGGGGCCTCGGAAAGCAAAATGGCTGAATTGTTAGGTGAGTTAGATGATTATTGTAAAAAAAACATTGGTACAGCTAGCAACCCAATTCTTAAGGATAGTACCCAATTTGTTGATTCAAAGGATTCTAAGTTACTTGATGGGGAACGGTTAGCTAGATTTTTAACTGATCAGGAATTCAGTAAATCTTTTTCTAATGATAATAAACAACGTCCACGTGAAGTAAAAGCCAAAAGTGCCTTATATGAAATGCCTGCCCTTCTCCAAGAAACACTAAAAGATGTGTGGATTATAGGTAAATCAGTTGACGACGCAGAGCGTTTGGCTAAGATAGAAAATTTAAAAACAAGGGGAGCTGGTATAAGTAATGAATGGGAGGTGAATGGGAAAGCTCCAATGCCTAAGATTGATCCTTTCCCAAATTCTAAAACTGTAACAGTAACAAGTGCAAATGATCCTTCTGTTAATGCTCCTGTTCAAGTGACCCTCTCATTCGGTCAGTTTATTACTACACTGTTTAATGGTGACAAAGCAATGGATTTTATTCATTTTATTCCTAGCCAGGATACAAACGAGCATAACCTTGAATTAGTTAGCATTAAGGCAGACGATGTAAAATTTCAACAAGTATTAAAAAAAGCTCACATCACTGGTCCAGATCGTCATGACTTTGCTGAGGCTCTAGGTCAGCACATAGAATCTCAAGATACTAAATTGACAGATTTGTTTTGCATTATAGATGTAAATGATATTCAGAATAAAATCATGAATAACATACCTAACAGTTCTGAAGAAATAGTTAATCTTGGAGGGGAAGCAAATGCTACTTTTGAAGTATCAAGTATTAAGAATGGTACCCATGCTACTACATTGCTTCAAAACGTTGTAGGAATATTAGGTAACAGTCAAATAAGTGTAAAGGAAACATTTGAGACTTGTAAAAGATATGTAGATGATCAGCAATTATATTCTGATTTTTTGAAATCTGATGCGAATATTGATCAAAAAATCACTCTTAAGGTTATTGTTAACTTGTTTAAGGATCAAGGCCAATCACAGCTACTTGTTTCCAATCAACCTGGTTCACTTGGTAAGTTGTTAGAATTTATTCGAGATGCTATTAAAAAAGAGGCAGATAAAGCTGTTGTTTATAAGGAAAATGGTAAATTTAAAACCACACCAGTAACTACCCAAATTCAGTCGTGGATACGTGAGACAGCTGCAAGGTTGAAGAAAAAGCATGATAATGCACATATTAAATATGCAGATATTACCAAAGCAACTAATAATGGTTTTAAGATTAAAGTTGTTGTTGATGGAATGATAAAAGACTATAGCTCTATAAGAAGTATTCTTACAGCTAAAGTGCCTCTTTTCTTGAATAACGAATCAGTACTACTACAAGATAAAACCTACAAAACCTATTTCCCTGACCAGGATTTACTATCTGAGAATATTAAGAATATTAATGAAAAAAAGATGAAATACGTAGATAAAAATAAAAGTTAAAGTAAGGCTTAGGGCCCAGCTGCCTAGTTATTGATCCTATTTTTTTAGGTTTAATTTTCCCAATGGGGAGCTAACAAAAGCTAGCTCCCCATTTTTTTATATCTACCCTTCAAAAAATAAGATTTTATTTTTTTATATAACCTGCTCCCTAATTTTAATAGTCTTTTCCCCCGATGTCTTTCCGCTTTATCCAATCCAATTAAAATAAGAATAATTCATATATTGTCTTTATATTTGTTTTATTCAGCAGTTTTCCACCCATTGTAGATGGTTTGTATTTTTTATTCTGTTAAACCATGCAATCTAAATCCATTAGACAAAAATTCCTCCAATTTTTTATACGAAAAAGACACCTACATCAACCCGCAGTGGCTATTGTCAATAAAGATGACCCTTCTTTGTTCTTTGTAAATGCCGGAATGAATCCCTTTAAGGATATCCTTTTAGGTAATCAACCCATTATTGCCCCTCGTGTGGTTACGGTACAACCCTGCTTACGCGCCTCCGGTAAACACAATGACCTTGAAGAAGTAGGCGTCGATACTTACCACCATACCCTCTTTGAAATGTTGGGGAATTGGTCATTTGGGGATTATTTTAAAGAAGAAGCCATTGCCTGGGCATGGGAACTACTAACAGCTGTCTATCACCTACCTAAGGAGCGTATCTATGTCACCATATTTGGAGGAGATCGCGAAGATGGCTTGCCAAAAGATGATGAAGCTGCTGCCATTTGGGGCCAATACCTCCCTGCTGCCCATATTCTTTCCTTTGCCAAAAAAGATAATTTTTGGGAAATGGGTGCACAAGGCCCTTGTGGACCCTGTTCTGAAATCCATCTGGATATCCGTTCCGACTCCGAATGTAAGGCCTTACCCGCTGCCCAATTGGTGAATAAAGGACATCCCCAAGTCATAGAGATTTGGAACCTGGTATTTATGCAATACAACCGACAAGCTTCAGGCAAATTGGTCGACCTGCCCCATAAACATGTTGATACCGGTATGGGGTTAGAGCGGTTGGCCATGGTGTTACAAGGCAAAACATCCAACTATGATACCGATATTTTTACCCCACTGATCGAAAAAATAGAGCAGATCGCTGGTAAAAGCTACCACGAAAGTACGACTATTGCAGTAGCCATGCGGGTCATTGCAGACCACCTCCGTGCAGTAGCCTTTTCCATTGCCGATGGCCAAGAACCTGGACATGCTAAAGCTGGTTATGTGATACGTCGTATTTTGCGTAGAGCCATTCGCTATGGCTATAGCCACTTGGCTATAAAAGAGCCTTTTATCCATCAATTGGTCCCTGTTTTAGCCGCACAAATGGAAGGTGTATACCCCAACCTAGCCACCGGCTATATCGCACAACTTATTCAAGCAGAAGAAGCTGCCTTCTTCAAGACATTGGTGGCGGGATTGCGCCTCTTCCACCACCTAGATCCAAGCAAGATCCACCAAGGCGTAATAGCAGGCAATGTAGCTTTTGAACTCTATGATACCTATGGCTTCCCCTTAGACCTTACTCTATTGATGGCCAAAGAGAAAGGGTTGATAGTAGATGAAGCCGGTTTCCAACAAGCACTCCAAGCCCAGAAAGCACGTGCAAAAAAAGATGCCGCCGTCTCCCAAGGCGATTGGCAAGTGGTCCATCCATCTGTTGAACCTTCTTTTGTCGGCTATGATCAATTGGATGTCACGACCTCTATTGTACAATGGCGTACCTTTACCAATAAAACAGGTATGGTCTATCAATTGGTATTAGCCGCTACCCCTTTTTATCCAGCAGGAGGGGGGCAAGTAGCCGATACAGGCGTGATCCGATCGGGTACACAGTCTATTGCAGTGGTAGATGTACAAAAAGCACATGGTTTAATTGTCCATACTGTTGATCAGCTGCCGGCTCAGTTGGAACTACCTGTAGTAGCACAGGTAGATCCCATACAACGTACCCTGGCCGCTAACAACCATACCGCCACCCATCTTTTACAGGCTGCCTTACAACAAATATTAGGTACCCATGTCGTCCAAAAAGGTTCCTTGGTGACACCCAACCTATTGCGCTTTGATTTTGCCCATCCTACCAAGTTGTCTATGACACAAATAGAAGCAGTTGAAGCGATGGTAAACCAAAAAATCAGGGCCAATATATCCTGTCTAGAACAACGTAGCCTTCCACTTCCTGAAGCCAAAGCTATGGGTGCACAAGCCCTATTTGGTGAAAAATATGGTGCAGTAGTACGGGTTATTACCTTTGATCCCGCTTATTCTGTAGAACTTTGTGGCGGTACCCATGTATCCCATACCGGACAAATTGGCTTTTTTAAGATCATCCATGAAACCGCTATAGGTACAGGCATACGCAGAATAGAAGCCCTAACCGCCCGTAATGCCCACCATTTTGTAACCCAACAATCCGCTACCTTAACCGCAGTAGCAGATCTGTTTCAACACCCCAAAGACCTCGTACAAGCAGTAGCAAAGTTGCTCTATCAAAAAAAGCAGCTCCAGAAACAGTTGAGCCGCTATCAAGCCAAAGCTGTTCAACAAATCATCCAACAACTCTCTCACCAATTGGAACAAGTCGGTGACCTTTACCTACTGATTCAAACCGTCCAACCACCCCATCCCCATGCTTTGCAACAGATTGCTTTGCACTATAAGGCCCAATATCCCAAAATATTTGTCCTATTGGCCGCTACATTTGAACAACAAGCCCATCTAGTCATATCGGTATCCGATCCATTGCTACCATACAACGATGCCCATCAGATGATGCAATCCATAGCCCCTCTGATTGGCGGTAAGGGAGGAGGACAACCTTTTTTTGCAACCGCTAAAGGCAATCATCCCACAGGTATAGCAACTGCATTACAAGCAGCAAGGAAAGCCCTCCATGAACCCATGAAATAAGAGCTTGTTTTGCAATAACCCCTTATTTAAGCTATAGATCGGCCATCTATACCTTATGAAATTTTGTGTATGATAAGAGATTTTTTTAAATTTCTACCAGGGGCATATAACTTCTGGGAAATGCCTTTTAATTTAAGACTATTTGAACTTATGGACCAAAATATAATAGATATTACAGATGCGCAGTTTGATAAAGTAATTAGCCAACATAAACTTGTTTTAGTAGATTTTTGGGCGCCTTGGTGTGGCCCTTGCCTACAACTTGCGCCTGTGATAGAACAGATTGCTACCATTTATAATGGTAAAGCATTGGTTGTCAAGCTTAATATAAGTGAAAATAGTAAAACCCCTTCTAGATATTTTATCAGTACCATACCTACTATGTTGTTGTTTTATGAAGGTCAGCAGGTAGATCGTTTGGTAGGGAATCTCCCTATTACGCAAATTCAGCCCTCTTTAGACAAATATTTGCCTTAGTAGGGGGCTTGTTCTCATCTATTCCTCAGGTACTTTATTTTTATGAAAGATTGTATTGGTCTTTTTTTGTCCTTAATCTTATACATGCAACGTTGCAATAGTCTATTATTTGTGCACATAGCTGCCCATATTATTATACCCAATACATCCTCCATACCCTTTTTCATCCATGCATCCCATTACTAAAAATCTAAAAAGCTTTATTCTGCATTTTGTAGCACCATTCAAGTGGCATTTCATATCCATGGCTTGTTTTCGAGTCTGTTTTGTACTTGATAATTTGGTAGTCCCCTATGCCTTTAAAATACTCGTCACACGACTTACCGCATTAGACAAAAATAGAACAGATAGCTGGATAAAGCTGGCTGGTCCGTTGATCCTTTTGTTAGGGATCATTGGGCTAATAGAGGTTTTATTTCGTCTATTTGACTATATGAAAGTCAAAACTATCCCTGGTTTTGAAGCAAAAGTACGTACATGGATTGTGCGCCGTTTGCAAGGCTATTCCTATCAATTTTTTACAGCCCATTTTTCTGGTGATTTGGTAAAACGGATCAATGATTTAACTGATGGCATTAGTCAAGTTATGATGATGATTATTTCTTCATTTTTGCCTACATTTTGCACTATGTTGGTAGGTGTCATTTCTTTTGCCTATATACATCCGATTTTTGGTGGCGTATTAATGGTTTGGTTGATACTCCATACCGCTACTTACTTTTTTGCTTCAAAAAAGTGCAGCCGTGTTATAGCATTACATGCAGAAAAGGTAAGCCAATTGTCTGGTAGTATAGTAGATGGCTTTACAAATATATTAAGTATAAAACTTTTTGCACCTAAAAATCAAGAAATTACTCATTTATTAGCCCCACAAGCAGCAGAAAAGGAAGCACATAAAAAAGCCTTAAGGCTTATTATGCGTCTACATTTTATCATTAGTGGTCTTTCTATGGGATTTATGGGCATAGGGATGATTGCTTATGTGATCTATTATTGGCAACTGGGTAAGCTTTCCATTGCTGATGTCACCTACATTTTTTATGCTGGTAATAATATGTGTAATTTGGTTTGGGTCTCTGTAGCGGAATTTCCTGATTTTCTTGAAGAAATTGGCTATTGTCAACAAGCTCTAAAATTATTACAAAAAGAACATGCTGTGCTAGATGCATCCAACGCCTCTGTACTTAAATGTCACTCAGCTGCTATTGCATTTCAAAATGTTTCTTTTTCCTATGGGGCAGATAACCCTATATTTCAAAATCAAACCATTGCTATAGCGCCTGGTGAAAAAGTAGGATTGGTAGGTTTATCGGGTAGCGGAAAAACTACTTTTATCCATTTATTACTCAGATTTTTTGAGCCTGATGAAGGTGTAATTACCATTGATGGGCAAGATATCTCCACCGTTACCCAAGCATCATTGCGTGCTGCTATTTCTGTTATACCCCAAGATACCACGCTTTTTCATGCGTCTATTTTAGAAAATATTCGTTATGGGCGTAGGGACGCAACAGATGATGAAGTAATGGATGCTGCTAAAAAAGCAAAGTGTCATGAGTTTATTATCCATCTATCAAAAGGGTACTATACTTTAGTTGGAGAAAGAGGATCAACCCTTTCAGGTGGGCAGCGCCAACGGATCGCGATTGCACGTGCTATATTAAAAAACGCCCCTATTTTCATCTTAGATGAGGCCACTTCTGCATTGGATGCCGTTACTGAAAATGAAATACAAGAAAGTCTTGCTACCATTATGGTCGATAAAACGGTTATTACGATTGCCCATAGACTAACGGTTTTGGCGGCAATGGATCGACTGTTGGTATTTAATAGCGGTAAAATAATTGCCAATGGCCCCCATAAGATGCTCTTAAAGACTAGTCCCTTCTATGCAAATATGTGTAGGTTACAGTTTGATGGGGCCCTATAAAAGGTACGAGAAAGAATGGATATTGATTTGATCAACAAATCAGTAAAAAACGTTGTATCATCTATTGATAAGAAGTAATGGCGTTTGTCTCTGTTCCTGCTTGTAATTTTTCTGCATGATCTGCCACACGTAGAGCTTTGATCATATCCAATATAGTGCCATCTAATATAGCCGTTAAATTATGTTCAGTATAGCCAATCCGATGGTCTGTTGCACGGGCTTGGGGGAAATTATAGGTTCTGATTTTATCTCCTCTTTCTCCATGCTTAACCATAGACCTTCGTTCTATACCAATAGCCTCCTGTTGCTTTTTAACTTCCATATCATAGAGGCGAGAACGCAATACCTTTAAGGCTTTTTCATAGTTTTTAATTTGTGATTTACCATCTTGACAGGATACGACAAGCCCAGTAGGTATATGGGTCAGGCGAACGGCTGAATAGG
Source organism: Cardinium endosymbiont cEper1 of Encarsia pergandiella (assembly GCF_000304455.1). Lineage (NCBI taxonomy): Bacteria > Pseudomonadati > Bacteroidota > Cytophagia > Cytophagales > Amoebophilaceae > Candidatus Cardinium > Cardinium endosymbiont of Encarsia pergandiella. The sequence continues at coordinate 776,624 of NC_018605.1, read as the reverse complement.
TAGTGTTTACCGATTGACCACCTGGACCAGAAGAACAAAAAGTATCCTTCCGTATGTCATTTAAATCTAAGTGAATTTCGACTTCTCCTGCTTCTGGCAACACCACTACACTAGCTGCTGAGGTATGTATACGGCCTTGTGTTTCCGTAGCAGGCACTCGTTGTACACGATGTACACCAGATTCATATTTCATAAGGCCATATACATCTTCACCAGCTATAGTACAAACAATCTCTTTCCATCCACCAGCTGTACCTTCTATGGTATATACAGTCGAAAAGTTCCATTTCATTTTTTCCGCGAAACGTTTGTACATTCGAAAAAGATCACCTGTAAAAATGGCGGCTTCATCTCCACCAATACCAGCTCGAATTTCCAAAACAATGTTTCTGCTGTCATTCGGATCACTTGGGGTAAGTGCCTCACGCAATTGGCCTTCTAAATGGACTTTTTTGTCTAGAGCAGCCGTTAATTCTTGTTTGGCAATCTCACGAAAGTCTTCTTCTTTTTCAATATTTAATACCTCTTTTGCTTCTTTTAGATTTTCTAATACCCGTTCATAGTGGTTGTATAAATCGACAATTTTGGATAGCTTGCTATATTCTTTATTGAGTGCTGCATAGGCCTTTATATCATTTAAGGCCTCTGGTTGATAAATCGCTGCTTCTACCTGAAGAAACCGCTTTTTAATGGATTTTAATTTTTCAATCATATGATCCTGATAGGTGGAAAATCCAAATATAGCTTATAGTACTCGGTTAAAATATTTTATGCACCATCCATTTAGCCGTGTCGGTATAGTATAAAAAGGTGTATTTAATAGATACTTTTAGATACTTGATAGAAGCTTGGTTTGGCCTAATCAGCGATAAGTAGCATTAGATAAGAAACGGTAGGCTATTGAACAAATTTGCCTTGCTAATGGCTTTGCGACAAGCTTTAATAGACTTTAATGCACTACGCTTTAAGCTACTTTTTCCACAATAGCATCAAATGCATTTGGATGGTTCATAGCCAAGTCGGCCAATACTTTTCTATTTATATCCATATTACTTTGCTTAAGCTTACCCATAAATTGGGCATACGCCATACCATGTAGACGAGCTGCTGCGTTGATGCGCTGTATCCATAAACTTCTTATGGTTCTTTTTTTTGTTTTTCGATCTCTATAAGCATATAAGAGCCCTTTTTCAACTGCGTTTTTGGCTACGGTCCAAACATTTTTTCTTTTGCCCCAATAACCCTTTGCTAATTTTAATACCCGCTTTTTACGTGCCTTTGAGGCTACCGAGTTAACTGATCTTGGCATGTGTACATTCTAATTTAGAAGTTGATAGTATCTATAAAACTACAGGACCATAGATACTGTAGTGGCGGCATAAAGGCACATTAAATGACTAGCAATTTGCGAATGGTTGGTGCATTCGCTGCATGTACGAGTGTGCTATGGGTAAGTTGCCTTTTTTGCTTGGTGCTTTTAATTTTTTTTGCCAAGCAATGGTTCTTAAAAGCATGCTTCCGTTTGATTTTACCTGTACCGGTTACTTGAAATCTTTTTTTTGAACCTGAATGTGTTTTAACTTTTGGCATATCTTTGGTTATGACAGAGGTTTAATGGCTTAGTGATGGTAACCCATCTATGCGCTTATGATTTTCTGCTAATGGCTGAGCCATCTGGTCAGGTGCTTAGACTACTGCGCACAGATTACAAATCGCAGCTGCTTTTCCTACTTATTCCTATACAACCCTCAAATATAGTGAAAAAGATGTAAATAAAAAGAAAATTTTATCAAAAATAAGCTTATTTTTTATGTATTAGGGGCGCTATGGTTAGACTCATTTTTTTCCCTTCTAGTTTAGGAAGTTGTTCTACCTTTCCATAAGTTTCTAACCCTTGGGAAAACCTCAGTAAGATTAATTCACCTCTTTCTTTAAACATAATTTCCCTACCTACAAATTTAACACAAACTTTCACTTTAGCACCAGTTTTTAAGAAGTTAATGGCATGCCTTAACTTAAAATCAAAGTCATGATCGCTGGTATTGGGACCAAAACGAATCTCCTTTATGATAACTTTTTGTGCATTATTTTTTATTTCTTTGTGCTTTCTTTTTTGCAAGTATTTAAACTTAGCATAATCCATTACTTTACAAACCGGAAAATCAGTTGCTTTTGTAATTTCTACTAAGTCAAGCGCTTGGGATGCTGCAATGGCTAAAGCTTCACGGATGCTATAGACACCAGTAGTGACATTATCCCCAACCAAACGAACTTCTGATGCAGTGATGCGCTCATTTACGTTGAGCGTTTCTTTTATTGTATTTTTCAAATGGCCAAGTATTGATTATGGTCTGTTGTACGGAATGTGTTTAGTTGCGGTAGCATTTTTTTGCTATGCGACACCACATAATATACAAATATCTAAACAAGTTTTCAATAAATCAAATCAAAAGAATCGATATTTTTGTGGCCATTTTAGCTTACATTTTTTGGGGTGCTGTTCGGACGGCATATCAAAAATAATCCTAGGATAATCCACGGTATGCTAAGCCATTGTCCCATGTTAAGCCACATATTGTTTTCAAATGCAACTTGATTTTCTTTATAAAATTCGTTCAAAAAACGGAGTGAAAAAGCGACTACTGCAAAAAATCCAAAGAAGCGACCGGGTACTAACATTTGACCTTTTTTATACCACAATAAGAATAGTATCATAAATACCAAAAAGTAGGAGCATGCTTCATAAAGCTGTGCCGGGTGCCTTGGAATGGCCCAGGTGGATACACTGGTTTGATAGCTTCCATTTTGTTTTTCTAGTGTGTAAGATAGGGGGCTACCATACGGTTCATATATATGAGATGGTGGGTTAAAATAAGTCATTCGAATCAACTCATCTTTTAAGTCCTTTTGAAGAAAATTTTTAATGCGCATTTCATCTGTAATGGTCTTTTTAAAGGTAATGGCTAATTCAATGGGTGGGTAGTTGCCTTTTATAGGTGGTCTGTTTGCAGTGGTTGCTTTACGTATCACTAAATTTTGAATGGTCGAGTCATACTTCTTGCATAGATGGTCATGCAAATCTCTAACAAATATTACGCCATAGTTGGATCCCGTAGGTTGGCCAATAATTTCAGAATTCATAAAATTACCTATCCGGATGATGGCACAGCCTAAAGCACCTAAAATGACCAAATGGTCTGCTAGCCATAAAAACGTTACAGTGGGCCGACGGTTTGTTAAATGGATACGAAGAGGAAAAAGGGAAACAGTAAGCCGTTTTACATATAAAAAAATAGCAAATATAATGCCAATAGCAGCGCCATGACTTGCCAACCCCCGAAACCCTGTTATTTCAAATTTAGGGGAGAAGGTAACAGGTAAGAATATTTCTAATAGGTGGTGTTGATAGTAGTCCCATTCATAAAAAATAACATGGCCTAAACGGGCCCCAAATAGTACGGCCAAAGCAATATAATTTGGAAGTGATTCAGCTTCTGCGCTGTCTTTGCCAACTTTGGCAAACATATAATGTAAAATAGGTATGCCTGCCAACACAACGGTACCAAAAAGTAAATTATACCAACGAAGGGTTAAAAACCCTTTGGTAAACAGCACTGGAGAGCAATCCCATATAATTGCATTGGAAATCAGCATGATAAGTTAAATAAAATTAATAAGATTGCGTAAAAAAATTTCTAATATAGGATACGGACGATATCTTTTACAACCCATTTTAGCCATTCAGGGCTTAACCATATCGACCCTATAGACAAAAGTCTAGCTATTTAGAATCCAATCTACTAGTAGACGTACTCCAAAGCCTGTGGCACCTGCATGATGGTAAGCCCATGCTTTTTCAGTCCAGACCGTACCTGCGATATCTAAGTGTGCCCAAGCTGTTTTTTTAACAAATTGTTTTAAAAATAGAGCCGCTGTAATAGATCCTCCCCCTGGTTTTTTGCCTGAATTGCACATATCTGCAATAATAGAATGCATATATTCAAAATAAGCGTCTTCTAGTGGCATTTGCCAAATTTTTTCACCTGTTCTTGGAGCAGCAGCCATCAGGCTGTTGATCAATGGTTGATCGCTGCCAAATATACCTGCCATACGTGTGCCGAGTGCAACGACCATAGCGCCTGTTAAAGTAGCTAGGTCTACAATCGCATCTACTCCGAGCCCTTCTGCATACACCAATGCATCTGCTAGGGTAAGTCTTCCTTCTGCATCTGTATTGTCTATTTCAATGGTTTTACCATTAGAAGCAGTTACGATATCTCCAGGCTTGGTGGCATGCCCATTAATCATATTTTCTGTAGCAGCAACAATAAAGTGAATCTCTTTATTGGGTTGTATGGCGCCAATAACATCTGCTGTGCCAAGCACTGCTGCAGCACCGGCCATATCATATTTCATTAATTCAATTTGCGAATTGCCAATCTTTAGATTAAGCCCACCGGCGTCAAAGGTAACACCTTTGCCTATAAGGGCAATTTTTTGAAAAGGAGATCGGGTATCAAATGATTTAGGTTTATAACAGAGATGAATAAATTTGGGTGGTGCGCTAGAACCTTGTGTAACGGAAAGATAAGCCCCCATACCTAAGCGTTGGCAATCCTCTTTTTCTAATATATTGATATCGAAGTGATGCCTTTCAGCTAATGCAATGGCGGTTTTAGCCAAACTAGACGGGGTAACATGATTGGCAGGAGCGTTTACCAGGTCTTTTGCCAGATTAACCCCTTTTACAATTTTTTTTGCCAATTCAATGGTTGAGCCATCCGGTATGCCATTTAAAAAGTAGACCTTTTTCAAATAGGTAGTTTTCGTATGCTGCTGGGATTTAAAACGTTCGTCTACATAAGCAGCCAATAAAATACCTTCAGCAAAAGCTTTTAAATGCATTTTATCGTTGCGTAGTGTGGTAAAATCGATGATTACAGATGGACTGTGCAGCTTAATACATGCGCTATAAACTATGGCTGCAGCTTGTCGAATGGATTCATCACCAATGGCTTCCTGTTTTCCTAACCCAATCAATATTACTTTCCCTATGGTATGAAAACAGTTGGCTGTAGCTACTTCCCCTTGTTTGGCTGTAAATTTAGATTCTTTTATCAAGGGTGCGATAATATCATGGTAAAAAGGCTCATGGACCAGATGAGCCGTATCGGCCGAAGCGCCATTGCTTTCAAAAATGCCAAACGCGTAACAGTTTTGTGCTACTGGTGATGGTTGGCTACTCAAAAATTCAAATTCAGGATAGTGCATAGTAGTTGCTTTAAGTAGTGGTTTAAAATGCACATAAATGCATTGTGCTTTATGACTTAGGTCGGTAGGAGATTGACTTTTCCTACGACTTTTTAAATATACACAAATAATTAAAGAATAGATACTTGCTTGGAAGCTATTAAAAATGGCCATTTTTTTGACCGATGCTCTTTACAAAAGGGGACCGCTTTGATAAACTATTTTTAGTTGTGCTATAGGGGCAGCTCCCCCATATCATCATCGTCTTCTAGTCTATTTTGTGGCATATGATTGATAACATGTACCCCTTGCTCTTTAGATTTTATACCACCTAATAATACCAACTGTTGACCCACAATCTGTATCATATATTTTTGCCCACCCTCTTTATCCGTATAGCACCTGTGTATTAACTTTCCTTCTATATATACCTGTTGACCCTTGGTTAAATATTGGGCTGCCACTTCTGCATGAGGCGTCCAAAGTACTATTTCATGCCAATCGGTATGATTTATTTTTTGACCTTCTTTTGTTTTGTAGCTATCATGCGTTGCTACAGTCAGTTGTACCCGCATGCGCCCATTTTCTAAGTGGCGTATTTCTGGCGCTTTACCTAGGTTACCCAAAATTATCACTTTGTTAACACTTGCCATGTTGGTGGTGCATAATAGAAAAAATAGTTTTTATTGCTGATTAATTTAAGACCTTAGTGAGTAAGTTGCAACTGCTTAGTGGCAGCTTCGGAACCATTTATATCCTTTGTGTTTAGAAGAATAACCTTTGGGACCATTATTTTTGGACCCTTTGCAAAAGGGTCTCAGCAATAAGCCATCCTTGATCTTTTCTTACTTCAAGTGAACGTTGGATGATAAAAGTAAGCAGTTGGGTAGGGTGGAGGCCAATTTCTGCTGCTTGATGGAATAAAAAGGAAGCGGGATGCATACCAGCCGTAGTATTGGGATCATTTAATATGATTTCATTATCATCAGTGATAAAGCCATCTATACGGGCATACACTTGACAATCTAGCAGTTGGAAGAGGTTAATGGCCTGCTTTCGGATGCGCTTGAGTAAGGCAGTAGATAAGACCATAGGGGTTTGTTTCCGTACTATACCGGGCAAATATTTTGCTCTATAATCAAAATGAACCTTTCCCTTGACCATTTCAGTTGGGGGGAGTGGAATGGGATTTCCTTTTTCTGCTTCTAGTATCATACAAGAAAATTCTCTTCCTTGAATAAAGGCTTCAATTATTATAGACGTTTCTGCTTGTGTGCTGATTAATAAGATAGGTGGTTGTTTCTTTTGAAAATAAAGTTCTAGGTAGTCTAGTAAGGTATAAGGCGTATAGAAAATTTGGTCATCGATTCGTAAGGGAAATCCCATGCCTTCACGTACATCTATAAGGCTAGCCAACCAATTTTTTATCTCTTTTCGTGTATAACTTTTCCATTGATCATAGCTTATTGCTTCCATAAAAAATGCCTTATGGACCGCATTGATAAAGGCATCAAGTACAGAGTGTTCTATAATGGTCACCCCTATAGAGGAGCCTTGTCTACTGCTTTTCACCACGAAAGGTAAGCCAAGGGTAGCGGTTATTTGATCGAATAGCTTTTTTTTGTCATCTGTACGGAGCCATTCTTTTTGGGTTAAACTGACAGAATGGGGCAGTAGAAAACCTGATTGCTGTAAAAGCTTTTGTTGAAATACTTTGTTTATGGCTAGTGCAGATGGTAGGATATCAGATCCTGTATAGGGGATCTGATACCATCTTAATAGTCCTTGTATGGTGCCATCTTCTCCGTAAGGACCATGTAAGCAGAGAAAAGCTATATCAAAGTATTTAGAAAAATCAGTAGGATCTATTTTTTTTCCTATTTTTTCTATAAATCGCTCGTGGCTTTCAGTAGTGGGTAATGACTCTATGTACAGAGGAATCCCCCAAAAATTAGCTATAGTAGCAGATGGATAGAATTCCCGAATGGTACCCTGGTAAAGGTATTGCTTATGCAGTAGAATAAAATTCCCCAAACTATCTACAAATATAGGGAGTGGTTCAAATTTTTTTCGATCTAAATGGTCATAAACAGTGCGCCCCCCTGCAAACGAAATTTCACGTTCTCTCGATATTCCTCCAAAAAATATGGCTACTTTTATTGGGGTTAATACAGCGTTCTCCACGAGAAGATAAAATTAGGATCAATGGGTAATATTACTTTATGTGCGATTAGAAGCCGCTGTAAGCTATTTTTGGGCCAGTAATTTTTTACAAGCATCTGTTTTGTTTTCCCGAATAGGCTAGCTTATACAACGATCTGCTAGCCATCCCTATACCAGTTACGCCATTTTTTTTAGCTCAGATGCTTTCCTATTTTTTTCTACTTGCTTAAGTAATTCTATTTGGGTTCTGCCCAGTTGCTCCAATGCATAATCTTTATTAATAACTAATTTTTGTTGGTCTTTTAGCGATGGAGCGGTGTACATTACTTCACTCATAATGCTTTCACAAATAGAACGCAGCCCCCTGGCTCCTAATTTTAATGACATAGCCTGCTCAGCAATCAAGTCAAGTGTTTCTTCTGTAAAAGTTAGAGCAATTCCATCTATTGCGAACAACTTAGTATACTGCTTTACCAATGCATTTTTAGGTTCCGTGAGAATACGGCGAAGGTCAGATTTGGTAAGTGGTTCAAACCCTCTTACAATTGGAAGACGACCTACTAGTTCAGGAATCAAACCATATCCCTTTATATCTGATGAAGAAACATATTTAAGTATATCCTTATCATCCACTTTAGGTGTACGTTTTGCACAAAATTCAAATCCTATGCTATTAAAGTTAATGCGATTACTAATGGTTCTAGCAATACCATCAAAAGCCCCTCCACAAATAAATAAAATCTTTTCTGTATTCACAGCTGTTAGCTTCTGATCTGGATGTTTCCTTCCACCATGTGGGGGCGCATTTACAATTGAGCCCTCTAATAACTTCAATAAAGATTGTTGAACCCCTTCACCACTTACATCGCGGGTGATGGATGGATTGTCCCCTTTGCGTGCAATTTTATCGATTTCATCTACATATACAATCCCTCTTTCAGCTGCCGTTACCTCATAATTAGCCGCATGCAATAAGCGACTAATGATGCTTTCTACATCTTCGCCTACATAACCTGCTTCTGTCAAGACGGTTGCATCTACAATACAAAAAGGCACCTCCAGCATTTGTGCTAAAGTACGGACCAAATAGGTTTTTCCTGTTCCAGTTTCGCCAACCAATAATATATTGGATTTTTCAATGACTACATCATCTTCTATACTTGCTGGGTGAGCCAGACGCTTATAATGGTTGTAAACAGCAATAGACAATGCTTTTTTAGCTTCTTCTTGTCCAATTACATATTCATCTAAATGGGCTTTAATTTCTTGTGGTCGTAATAGATTTACTGGTTTGATGTCATTTATGATATTATCTTCTTTTTGAAGTTGAATAATCTGTGCAGCTTGTGTCACACATTGGTCACAAATGCGCCCTTCTGGACCGGTTACCATCATACTGACTATCTCACTAGCTTTTTTACAAAAAGAACAATGGGTTTTCATAGTAATAGTAATTATATGGTTAATTTTTTTTCTCTTGCTCTAATACGAAATCAATAATTCCATATGCTTTAGCCTGATCTGCACGCATCCAATAGTCTCTATCTGAATCACGTTCTACAGAAGCATAATCTTGACCTGTATGGGTGGAAAGAATGTTATAAATATCTTTTTTAATTTCAATCATTTGCTGCATGGTAATTTCCATATCAGCAGCTGTGCCTTTCGAGCCTCCTAGAGGTTGGTGAATCATAACCCTAGCATGTGGCAGAGCAGACCGTTTGTTCTTAGCACCTCCTGCCAATAATACTGCAGCCATAGAAGCGGCAAGGCCTGTACAAATCGTCGCTACGTTAGGCGAAATATATTGCATGGTATCGTAAATACCCAAGCCTGGGTATACGGAACCTCCTGGACTGTTGATATAAAGTAAGATGTCTTTTTTGGTATCGACCGATTGTAAAAAGAGTAATTGTGCAATAATCACATTGGCAATATTATCATCTACTTGTGTACCAAGAAAAATAATTCTGTCCATAATCAATCTAGAGAAAACATCTACTTCTCTAAAGTGACCAGGACGTTGCTCAATAACAGAGCGTGTCATGTTTTCGACATCTGATACGTAATTATGTATTTGTGAACCAGTTGCATAGCCATTTTTAACTGCAAATTTTTGAAATTCTTTTTGATCTGGCATAAATAATATGGAAGGTGAAATGCATCCTTTTTTCCTATTTTTACTATATAGTATAGAATAAAAATAAGTAACTTTTGAAATTTAGTGTAAAATAATATATTAAACAAATAACATATCTATTATTTTGTGCAACACTCATTGTCCAATACTACAGTAGATGTAACAACTGGTGCTGACTAGCCTATGATTGAAGCAATATGGGCTTGTAGGTTAGATAGGTCATAGGCTGTAAACCAGTGTATATTTTTGTCTTTTTTAAACCAAGTCATCTGTTTTTTTGCATATTTTTTTGTGTTTATTTTAATGTGGTCTATGGCTTCTGCTAAGCTCGATTGACCTTCCATATAGTTGAATAATTCTTTATAGCCTAATGTTTGCAAGGCATTGGTTCCCTTGTAAGGATATAGTTTTTCAACTTCTTGCAGCAATCCTTCTTCCATCATAGCATCTACACGTAGGTTGATCCGTTCGTGCAGTAATGCTTTTGGTTGGGTTAGACCTATCATTATAATATGAAATTTTCTTATCGCTTGTGTCTGTCGTTTGCGTAAGGTTGAGTAAGGTATCCCTGTACCCAAGCAAACTTCTAATGCTCTGATGACTCTTTGGGGGTTTTTAAGATCTACTGTGTGATAGTATAGGGGATCTTTTTCCGCCAGTAGTTGGGTCAGGTAGGGGAGTCCTTTTTCTGCTAAGGCATTATTTAAGTTGGCACGTAGATTGGATGGCAGGATAGGTATTTCGGCTAGTCCTTCACAAAGTGCTTTTAGGTAGAGCCCAGAGCCACCCGTTGCGATCACAACATCTTGATGCATAAAAAGTTTATCCAAGGTTTGTAATGCTTCTTGGGCAAATTGACCAGCTGTATAATTGGCTTGAATGGGTAAAAAAGATAAAAAATGGTGTGGAATACCCCGCATTTCTGCTTGGGTAGGTTGTGCCGTACCAATCACCATGTCACGATAAAATTGTCTGGCATCAGCAGATATAATCTCTGCTTGCAGTGCTTCAGCCAGTTGAATGGATAGTGCGGTCTTTCCTATAGCAGTTGGGCCTACTATAACGATTAAGTGCTTGGTATGGGTTGGAGTCATTATTTTTGAACGTGTCGTTCTGCATGGTATGAGGAGCGTACGAGTGGACCTGACTCTACATAGGAAAAGCCCCGATTGAGCGCCTCCTCTTTAAAATGGGCAAATTTATCTGGATGTATAAAAGCAGCTACTGCAAGATGTTGTTTAGTAGGTTGCAGATATTGACCCAGCGTTAAAACATCCAATCCATTCTCCCGTAGGTCATCCATTACTTGATAAACCTCTTCATCCGTTTCTCCTAATCCAAGCATAATACCCGATTTAGAGCGTTTACCATATGCTTTAATCCGTCTAAGTTGCTCCAAGCTTCGCGCATACTTAGCCTGAGGACGAACGGTTTCATAAAGGCGTGCTACCGTTTCTATATTATGAGAAACCACTTCTTGTCCGGCACTAATCATCCGCTCTAATGCCCACCAAATCGCCTTTACATCTGGAATTAATGTCTCTATAGTGGTAGTAGGATTCAAGGCTTTGATGGTTGTAACCGTTTGATACCAAATTTCTGCCCCACAATCCTTTAGTTCATCTCTATTTACCGAGGTAATAACCGCATGTTTGACCCCCATCAAATGAATGGCTTCTGCAACCCGTTTTGGTTCTTCTCGATCATAATCGGTAGGCCGTCCAGTAGCCACCGCACAAAAGGCACAACTGCGCGTACAAATATTACCCAATATCATAAAAGTAGCCGTACCCGCTCCCCAACATTCCCCCATATTGGGACAGTTCCCACTGGTACAAATAGTGTGTAGCTTATACCGATCTACAATGTTACGCACAGCTGTATAGTGCTTACCTATAGGTAACTTAACCCGCAACCAATCTGGTCGTTCGGCGGGTGTAATCGATGGCGTTTTTTGCTTCATGAAAAAGGTTAAAAAATAGCTTAAAGCTTGGTAGCCTGTAGCAGCTCAATATATTAAAACTTGTACAATATTTAGTTTGCTTGCCCCAATATAGGCTATACCATCTAGCTTATCCATTCAGTCCGCATAGTATTATCGAAAATTATTTTATATTTGCATGCTATAAGATAGAACAAACTTTTTAATGGCCTTGCTAGTGGTATAGCTATGGCCTTTCTATTCCTATAGTTTCTGTTTGGAAGCGGTACCTTTTCTATAAAATATGCTAAAAATCAAATAAAATTAAATGATTGTAATCAATGATCTTACCTATCATTTGGGCAAGCGAACTTTATATGATGCAGCTTCGTTACATATTAAACCCAAGGATAAAATTGGACTAATAGGTCCTAATGGAGCTGGAAAGTCTACCCTGTTAAAGATTATTACGGGTACACTTGCACCAGATAGTGGTAAAGTCACTAAAAGAAAAGAATGTTCCATTGGTTTTCTGAATCAGGACTTACTTTCTTATCAATCTCAGGATACCATTCGTAATGTAGCCATGCAAGCTTTTAGTGCAGCATTGACTACGCAAAAAAAAATTGAGTCTTTGTGTCAACAGATGGAGGTAAACTATTCCGACGATTTGCTGATGCAGCTATCGAATCTTCAAGAAAGCTTTGAAAGAATAGGAGGATATGATATGCAGTCAAGAACAGATGCCATGTTAGAGGGTATGGGTTTTGCGACCAAGGATTTAGACCGTTCGCTTTCTGAGTTTTCAGGTGGATGGCGCATGCGGGTTATGTTTGCCAAATTGCTTTTACAAGAACCTTCTTTGTTGATATTAGATGAACCAACCAACCATCTAGATTTGGTTTCGATTAAGTGGGTAGAAGCCTATTTAAAGAATTACGATAGTGCTTTTATAGTAGTTTCGCATGATAGAAGCTTTTTGGATGGTACAACTGCTAAAATTGTAGAGATTTCTGATAAAAAATTTACCATTTATGTAGGCAACTACAGTGACTACGCCATACAAAAAGCAGAAAGGAGTACGTTACTAGAAAATGCCTATGCCAATCAACAAAAACAGCTGAAACACGCGCAAGAATTTATAGACCGTTTTAGAGCAAAGGCTAGTAAAGCCAAACTGGTCCAGTCTAGGATTAAAGCATTGGATAAGGTAGAGAAGGTAGAAGTACCCACTATGCATCGTAAAACGATAAAGTTCCAATTTACGATCAAGCAAAATCCAAGTAAAATTATTGCTGTAATAGAAAACATAAATAAGTCTTATGGTGCGGTAAATATTCTAAAAGATGCGACCGTACAAATTGACAGAGGAGATAAAATCGCCTTAATTGGTGCAAATGGACGGGGTAAAACTACATTGCTGCGTATTATAGCTGGTCATGCGTTAGCCGAGCAACAGCAAAGAAGTTTTGGTAATAATGTAGAGATGGCTTTTTATGCGCAGCATCAGTTAGAAGCGTTGAATATAGAACATACCATTATAGAAGCTTTGCATGCCCATAATAGCAATGAACGCACTGAACAAGAGCTACGTGCCATAGCCGGTATGTTTCTTTTTACTAAAGATGATGTATATAAAAAAATAGCAGTCCTTTCTGGTGGCGAAAAAGCACGGATTGCCCTAGCAACGGTACTGCTTTCTCAAGCAAACTTTCTAGTACTCGACGAGCCAACCAACCATTTAGATATGCAATCTATTGATACACTCGGACAAGCTCTACACCAATATGAAGGTACTTGTTTGTTTGTATCACATGACCGTAACTTTATCCAGCAGTTAGCCAATAAAATTTGGTATATCGAAAACAAGAAAGTCAAGGTATTTCCTGGAAGCTATGAAGCATTTCAAGAAGCAGTGGATTTAACCTAAAAAGGAATCAAATATAGTTTTTTGTAGATCTGTGGTCCTCTGTTTAGGTAAAAAAGCCTTTGCTATAAAAACCTTCTATACTAGCCGCCTAAGAAAGCATAAAAAAATATTTATTCCGATATAAATCCATTTGCTTGTCGTTCCCACAGTTTTGCAAAATGTCCATTTTTATCTAATAATGCTGGTATGGTTCCATCTTCAACAATGATGCCCTTATCAAAAACTAAAATCCGATCCATATCATTTATAGTAGACAAACGATGTGCAACAATCAAGGCAGTTGCACGCTGGATTACTTTTTTTAAATTTTCTTGGATCCACTTTTCCGTAATAGAATCTAATGCAGAAGTAGCTTCATCCATAATGAGTATGGGTGCATTTTTTAAAATAGCACGCGCAATGGCAATACGTTGGCGCTGACCTCCAGAGAGTTTTACACCACGTTCTCCAACCATCGTTTGAAATCCTTTTTTCATATTTTTTATAAAATCAATACAATGTGCTAATTTTGCTGCTTCCAGTACCTCTTTTTCTGTGGCATCTAAACGACCATATTGGATATTTTCAAAGATCGTGCGGTGAAAAAGAATCGGATCTTGAGGAATCATGGCAATTTGTGCGTATAGGGAATCTGGGGATACTTTTGAAATATCCTGATTATCTATTAATATCTTCCCACTGTTTAGGTTATACAAACGCAATATTAGATGGACGAAAGTAGTTTTTCCTGATCCAGATAGGCCCACCAAACCGACTTTTTCGCCACCTTTAATCTGAACAGAAATTTCGTTAAACATATTCGTTTTCTCTTTATAAGCAAAGGTAACCCTATTCAAACAAATAGCTCCTTCGTTAATAAGTAGGGGACGTGCGTTGGGGTAATTTTTGATTTCGTGTGGCGCACTTAAAATAGAAAGTGCAGCATTAGAAATACCAATTTCTTTCGCAATCTGTGTGATATGAAAAGTAGTATGCCAAATTAATCCCATTAGATTAAGGAAGGTCATTGTAACCAATGAACAATCCCCTATGGTAATCCAGTGGTTGTTCCATCCATATACCAATGTAGAAAATGTAATTACCACAAAAATAAAAGTAAGCCATCCTTTATAAAAATTAGCTTTTTCAATGGCCCAAGAAGCCTGTTCAGATTTTTTTATTTCATCTGTTTGATATTTATTCAGATACTTTAGTTCGTAAGACGTGCGTGCAAATAAACGTACGGCCAACATAGCGCCCAAGCTATCTACGATTTGGCCATCTAGTTCAGAGATAGCTTCTGCATGCGTTTTAGCTGTATAATTTATATCTTGCATGTTTAAAATGGTTAATGCGACAAAAATGGCTACAAAAACCAATAAAATGAGTCCAAAAAGAGCATGTATCTGCAGAACCAGTCCCAATGAAATGCAAAAAGTAAGTATGGTAGAGAAAAAGTTAGATATAAAAATATCTAAAATGTGCGCGCATGCACGAGGCAACTCTGCAATTTTATTGGCTAGTCCACCTGTAAAATGTTCAGAAAAATAGCCATGAGCGTGGCCTTGTGTATAGGTAAGGATGCTTTCTCGAATATCCTTTCGAAACCTTGGCCAAACATACATAGATACCATACCATAGAACCTGTTGGCAATTTCCATGAGCAACCAAGAGGTAAACAATCCCATTAGGGGAAAAGCTAGTAAGTTAAAGGGTGCATCTATAGCTGGCCTAAGTAATAGAAGCTTATTAATCAATACTTTAACAAAGTAAGGGCACAATGATTCATTCAGTGGCCAAAATATCATGGTAAAGAACATAAAGCTGAAATGAACCGATTGCCGTTTTACAAAAAAAAGAATAAAAGGAAAGAGCTTTCTGGGTAAGGCATTCATTTCTTTAGGCATTGTAGTTATCTAGTTAATGGGTAATCAAAATGTTTTAGAATAGGAACGTTGTGTGTTAAAGATATAGGACCTAGTCTTCCTATATCAGTTGGCCCATAGCATGAGTTCAACTCATTATTTTAGAATAATATTTGATAAGAATAGCATTTGATATAGACTTTGTATAAGTTATGCATTACAACAGCCGTTAACACTTTTTATTAATCTGAATAGACCAAGTAAATATCGCTAAAAAGAATTATGTAAACAATATAGATGATTGGGGAAGTTCTGCTGATTCTGTCGTCTTTATTTTAAATAAATGTTATCCTGCTATTTGCATTTAAAAATTAGTGAGTTTGTAAATAAAATTGTGTAAATGCTTATTTGTTATTAAGAAATCTATCGTTATAAATAATCGGTAGTAATAAATAAGTCATAATCAATGGAATCACAACAAATAAATATAGATCCAAATCTACTAAAAGAATTATCGAAGTCTATTAAGAGTGAAAAAGATTTAGCTATTCTGAGCAAGCAACTATTAAAACTGACGGTAGAACGTGCTATGGATGCAGAGCTAGACGATCATCTTGGCTATTCAAAGCATTCTATAGAAGGTAGGAACACGGGAAATAGTCGTAATGGTTACTCTCTTAAGCGCTTGAAGGGTGATTTTGGCGAAATGGAAATTAATAGGCCACGAGATCGAAACAGCACGTTCGATCCTCAAATTGTTCGCAAAGGTCAAACTAGGTTCACTGATTTTGATGAACAAATTCTGTCACTTTATGCCAGAGGGATGACCACCCGAGATATTTCAGATACGTTCAAAGAGCTCTATGGTAGAGAGGTATCACACAGTTTAATTTCGAAAGTAACTGAATCTGTTATTGAGGAGATTACTATTTGGCAGAATCGTCCATTAGAAAGCGTATATCCCCCATACTGTATTTAGATTGTATCGTCGTACGTTTGTATTAAATAAGACTATCTTATTAAAGAGCTGGAATAAGGTCGCATTGTACCTGGTATTAGATACCGCGCTTAACGTTTAGCCCCCAGCTCTTTTCATCTTAAAAACTGAATAGTTCGCTGGCCATTAAAGCCCGTGTGTGCGACGATAGTTCATGAGATGAATCAATTTAATACAAACATCTAATGATATGAAATACATAGGCATCGATATAGCAAAAAGTAGTTTTGTAGCTGCTTTCCCTAAAGGTAAAGGCTATACTACGGCTACGTATAAGAACGATCCAAATGGCATTGCAATCTTTTTGTCTAAACTTGATAAATGCTTAGATCACTGTGTTTTAGAGGCGACTGGCAACTATGGTTGTTTATTAGTAAAGATGCTTTTAGAAGCTGACCTATCTGTTTCAGTTATTAACCCTAAGCAGATCAAACACTTTACTAAGGTAGTGAACCATATAACGAAAACTGACAAGGTAGATGCGGAACTTATTTCTCTGTATGGATCAAAGATGGAGCCTAAACCCTACAAAATGCCTTTAGCCAGTATACAAGCCTTAAAGCAACAAAAAACACTTTTTGCTCAGTTGAAGAAACAATTGACAATGTGTTATAACTTGCTAGAGTCTTTTAGTGTGTTGCCTAAACCAGACACTGTATCTTTGACTATGGTCAAACAAACTATATCCTATTTGGAAGAACAAATAGTTATATTAGAGCAACAAATGCTTTCTATTACACAGGAAACTTATCAGGATCTCTATAAACGCATTAGCTCTATTAAAGGGATTGGCGATAGAACCACTATGGAACTTATCGTTTCCACTGGTGGAGGTAATCATTTTGAAAGCGCTAAACAGTTCTCTAAATATGTCGGTTTGGCACCTATTTATGAGCATTCAGGCTCATCGGTAAGAAAAAAAGGTCATATTAATCGTCATGGGAACCCGCAATTGCGTTCTTTGCTCTATATAGCTTCTTGGTCAGCTATACGCTTTAATAAGTCCTGTAAAGACTTTTATGAAAGGTTAAAAGAAAGAGGGAAACCTGGTAAAGTGGCTCTTATTGCTGTAGCTAATAAACTTATTAGACAGGTATTTGCTATTATGAGAGACCATACTTTTTATGTAGATGGACATCTATCTAAACTCAAGGCTAACCCTTAGTGTGGTCAGAAAGAAAATATGATAGTCCATAAATCAACAGATTATAAATCTATTATTTGATTATCAATATAAATTATAATTATAATCAAAATAAAACTTAAAAACGAAATATTTTTCTAACAAAAAATTTGCTTATTAACATAGTTCGTTATCAAGTCTCATGAAGATAAACGCGTAATAAATAAATCAATTTATTTGGCATTAGCCATTAATTGTCAAGGCCAAAAAGAATTACTTGGTTTGTGGATAGCAGAAACTGAAGAAGCAAAATTTTGGCTATCCCGTATTAACTGAATTAAGTAATCGTGGCATTAAGGATATTTTTATTGATTGTGTTGATGGATTAACTGGATTTCCAGATGCTATTAATACAGTATTTCCAAAAACCAAAATCCAGTTATGCATTGTTCATCTTATTCGTAATTCCTTACGTTATGTATCCTATAAGGATATGAAGTCCGTCGCATCGGATCTTAAACTTATTTATCGGGCTATTTCTATTGATCAAGAGGAAGAAGAGCTTCTTATTTTTAGTGAAAAATGGGATAAAAAGTATCCAGCCATTAGTCGTTCATGGCATAAAAATTGGAGTAATATTATAACTATTTTCGACTATCCTGATGAAATACGAAAAATTATTTATACCACTAATGCGATAGAATCACTTAATAGTGTGATTAGAAAATCGATCAATAACCGTAAATTTTTTCCTAATGACCAATCTGCATTAAAAGTGGTATATTTAGCTATACAAAAAGCATCACAAAAGTGGACTATGGCTCTACATGATTGGAGAGCCGCTATCAATCGATTCGCTATAGAATTTGAAGGAAGAGTTTCTTAAAAAATGGTACTTACACAAAATCGTTTACAGGCTCAAATTAGTGGCTATGTTTGGTATTACCCCAATAATTATGGTTTTGTTTCATCTGTAGCTAATTTTCTATAGTTCTCTCTTTTGTTAAATTTTGGGTGGTGGATACTTTTGAATTAATTTGTTTATTTTTTTCTTAAACTGGTTGCCTCTATCTTCAAAATTTTTAAATAAGTCAAAGCTAGCACATGCTGGGGATAAAAGGATTACTTCTCCAGGTGATGCAATCGATAATGCCATATGTATAGCGTTATCTAGGTTA
Organism: Cardinium endosymbiont cEper1 of Encarsia pergandiella; assembly: GCF_000304455.1. Taxonomy (NCBI): domain Bacteria; kingdom Pseudomonadati; phylum Bacteroidota; class Cytophagia; order Cytophagales; family Amoebophilaceae; genus Candidatus Cardinium; species Cardinium endosymbiont of Encarsia pergandiella. Next base: position 758,078 of record NC_018605.1, on the reverse strand, counting down.
TCGGTTTCTTGTATGGGCAATCCTAGCGGACCAAAAGCTTTTATAATGAAGTGGTTGTCTTTTCCCAAACAAATAATTGCTTTTACCCGCTCTTGTAGAATGGGCAATAGTAGGCTATAGTCGTTTCCTTTATCTACTCCTCCTGCTATCCAGATAATAGGTTGGTTAAAACTAAGCAATGCAGCCCTTGTAGAGGCTACATTAGTCGATTTTGAATCATTATAACAGTCTATCCCCTGTGGGGCACCACACCATTCTAATCGATGGGATAGCCCATGAAACTTAGGTAAAGCAGCATAAATGCTTGCAGGTGCTACCCCTGCTAATGCCGCTGCTGTAATGGCAACCATAGCATTGTATTGATTGTGTCTACCTGGTAAAGCGATTTGTTCCCTGTTAATACAAAAAGAGGTACCATCCACATTACAATGGCATAGCCCATCGCTATTCCAAATAGAGAATGGATGAATAGGGTGCAGTTCGGGTAAAATATTTTGTGCTTGAAGATATGCAGCAGTGATTGGATCCGATTTGTTGTAAATAAAGTGGTCTAATGGAGTCATATTGCGCAATATATTCAATTTAGCTTTCGCATAGACTTCTAGAGAATAGTTGTATCTATTCAAGTGATCAGGTGTAATATTTAATAGGCAGGCAATATTTGGTTTAAAATTTTTAAGACTTTCCAGTTGAAAGCTGGAAAGTTCTAATACATAGTAGTCATAACTACCTTTTGCAAGACACCTTGCAAAACTATACCCCATATTCCCAGCCAAAGCTACATCGTATCCTGCCGCATAGAGCAAATGGTAAATCAGGTGTGCTGTAGTACTTTTTCCATTTGAACCCGTTATAGCTATGATCCTACCTTTTGCATAGGGTGCTGCAAAGCTTATTTCATCTATAATGGGTATACGGCATGCATGGAGCTGCTGAATGATTGCAGTTTCATGGGGTATACCAGGGCTTTTGATTACCTGATCAGTCCCTTTTATTTTTTCTATCGTATGGTGGCCTTCTTCAAATGGAATGGCATAAATTTTCAGCAAATCTTTATACTCACCTTTTATTGTACCTATATCCGAAACGAATACCTCTATGCCTTTTTGTTTGGCTAGTAGTGCTGCTCCTGTACCACTTTCTCCTCCACCTAGTATAACCAATCGCATACTTGTATGATTTAAATAGTATTTTTTGTTTTTGGCTGAGTCAGTCTATAGGTTACATATTGATACACTGCTAAGAGAGCGCCAATCGCTAGTATGATACGCGTTATAATGCTTAGACTATTTATGGCTAAATCTAGTGGCTCATCTAATTTCAGATACATGATAGATATTGCGCATAAATTGTGTAGTCCATGGGCGATCATAGGATAAATAATGTCTTGGGTGTGGTAGTATAGATGGCTCAGAAAGCATCCCATCACAAAATACAATAAGTTATTGCGCATATTACCGTGCATCAGACTAAAGGCTAACGCACTAGTTAGTGTGATCCATAATCTGGTAGAAATGATTTTGTAGAGTAGTTTTTCTAAAATACCTCGAAAGAGTAGTTCTTCTAAAATAGCAGCCAGGCAGCTTATTTCTATAATCCCACGGTATAAAAAATCGATGCTACTACTAAAATGTCGTATAGACTGTACATTAGGATACCATAATGCTTCTTGAATGCTGCTTAGTAAGAGTAAGCCAAATGTCATTGTGAGTTGCAATAATACCGTACCAATCATTAATTTGTAGCGAGAGGGTACTATACTATCTTTTATGCCCTTATTTTGTTGTAGGTATAAATAATAAATAAAAGCAAGGCAACAAATGATGATGCGGAATATAAAGTGCTCAAGTGTGTAATGGTGGCATAAAGGTTTATTCGTTGACTTAATCCATAGGATAAAAAACTTAATAGGGAAATAAAGTCCTATACAAAATAGGGTTAATCGTTTGAGTAATCTGATTTTTAACCACATTGTTGCTATTTTTTACGTATATTTTCATTCAGTTAAAGTTTAAAAAATGGAGCATGATCTTATCAATGGCCCCTGTAGCGTGCTCAAAAAACCAGAAGAGCAGCTTGATAAAGCCCTACGGCCCCTTCAATTTAATGATTTTTTTGGGCAAGAAAAATTAGTCCAAAATCTACAGATATTTGTAGCAGCTGCTAAACAGAGAAAAGAAGCTTTAGACCATGTGTTGTTACATGGTCCTCCTGGTTTAGGTAAGACAACACTGGCCTATATTATTTCCTATGAGCTGAATACCAATATAAAAGTTACTTCTGGACCTGTATTGGATAAACCAGGCGATTTAGCTGGCATTTTGACCAGTTTAGAACCTTCTAATGTACTTTTTATAGATGAGATTCATCGTCTAAATCCCATAGTAGAAGAGTATTTATACACTGCCATGGAGGATTTTAAAATAGATATTATGCTGGATGCAGGTCCTAATGCACGTAGTGTACAATTGGCACTTAATCCTTTTACATTAATTGGAGCGACCACCCGCTCAGGTTTGCTAACCGCACCGCTACGGGCCCGTTTTGGTATTAATGCGCGATTGGATTACTACCATACCACATTGCTGACTAAAATCGTTCAGCGCGCCAGTAGTATATGGGGTAGCCCTATTGATCAAGAAGCTGCTTATGAAATTGCCAGACGCAGTAGAGGCACCCCACGTATAGCCAATAATCTGCTGAAACGTACCAGAGATTTTGCGCAGATTAAGGGGGATGGACACATTACCCAAGCTATTGTTGCATTAAGTTTAACTGCTTTGAACGTAGATGAGAATGGACTTGATGAAATGGACAAACGGATTCTTATCAATATTATTCAAAAATTCAAAGGTGGTCCCGTAGGGCTTACCACTATTGCAACTGCTTGTCTAGAGGAAGCAGAAACCATAGAAGAAGTATATGAACCATTTCTTATTCAAGAAGGGTATATCAAACGCACGCCACGTGGAAGGGTCGCAACAGAAGCCGCCTATAAGCATTTGGGATTCCCTTATACCGCTGATCTTTTCGACAAATAGCGCCCGTTTTGCCTTTGTTTAGCACATTATTGTGTAGCAAGATCTACCTATATTTGTATAGGGTGATTGGTTGGATAACGATAGTTGTGTACAATAATTTATAGGGTCAATATTTTCCCGATATTTTATTTATAATCAAGTAATAAAATGGCAGGACATAGTAAGTGGTCTAATATAAAACGTAAAAAGACTATAAATGATGCAAAAAAAAGTAAAATTTTTACAAAGCTGGTTAAAGAGCTAACCGTAGCCGCCAGAACGGGCGGCGCTGAACCAGAATTTAACCCACGATTGCGTTTGGCCATTCAAAATGCCAAGGGGGCTAACATGCCAAAAGATCCCATACTACGTGCCATTAGTAAGGCAAGTAGCCATGATGTAGCTACTTATCATGAAGTGACCTATGAGGGATATGGGCCAGATGGAGTGGCCATCATGGTGGTCTGTATGACCGATAAAGTGATTAGAACAGTAGCCAATGTGCGGGCTATTTTTGCGAAATATGGAGGCAGTTTAGAAAAAAATGGTGCCATTACTTTCTTGTTTGATTACAAAGGCTTCTTTACCATTCCTTCTGTTGATATTAAAGATGATGATGATTTTACCTTAGGGTTAATAGATGCAGGCGCAGAAGCATTAGAAAGCGATGGTGCATTTGCCCATGTAATTTGTGCAGTAGAAAATTTTAGAAATATACAAAAACACTTAGAAGCACAGTCTATTGCACCAACTTTTGCTGGTTTAGAGTATATCGCTCATACTTTTGTTCAAGTAAGTGATGCTACATTGCCCAAGCTTATAAAGCTTATAGATGCGCTAAAAGATGACGATGATGTCCAAAAAGTCTATCATAATATCGCGCTTCAACCAGATCAGGAAGTTTTATGGACGTAAAAGACTAGATGGTATGGTCATGAGGGAAATCTACTCTTGATGCTGCCAGTACATTTATCCTTTTGTTTATACGATCTTTAGGATCTGCTTTTTTGAAAAGAGTCCTTCAATTTTTTCGTTTAATTTTGCTTCTATTTTCTGTTCTTTCTCCATGATCTCTTGTATGAATGATTCTATACGTTTTATAATATCGTTCTTTTTGTTCTTTTTTACTCGTTTTGTTATATCAGTTTCTATTGATTCTAAATTAGTTATCATATCTTCTATCTCAGCGTTACTTTGATACTTTTCTTTTATTATTTCTTTCAGAAGTTCTACAGACTCATCATTACTGTTTACTGATCTTAAATTAGTTATCATATTTTTTATCTTATCGTTATTTTTTATTGTTTCTTCCAGAAATTTTTTAACGTTTGGGTTCTTTATATTTCTTGGTATATTTGGTATACTGATGAAGATTGTTTCTATGTTTTGTTGAAAACTTTGAATCATCTCTGGGAAATCACTTAGTATATATAACATATACGTATAATTAGTATGGATATCTGTGGATAAATTTTTGATAAATTCTTTTATTTCGTTTATTTGTTCCTGGAAAGTTTCTAATTCTTTATTTACGCTTGCTTTTTGATCATCAATAGATGAATATATGTGAGGTACAAGTTTTTCTAAGCTATCCAATTTCTCTTTCATTGATTTTATCAAGTTATTATAACTTTCTGTATCTTGTTCTATTGATGTTATCAAGCTATTATAACTTTCTGTATCTTCTTCTATTAATTTTATAAAGTTGTCATAACTTTCTGTATCTTCTTCTATTAATTTTATAAGGCTGTTGCCAACGTTGTGATTTTTTTCTTTTTCTAATCTTCCCTTAATATCTTCTATCAATGTCAGTACTTTACTATATTTGCTTGGTAGGTCACTTATCAATTTTACCCTTTCCTCAATGTCGTCGAATAGTATATTAAGTAATCTACGTATTTTGATATTTTTTATTTTTTCTTTTATTTTTTCTTTTATTTTTATAGTATATTCCATATTGTCATCTTCATCAAGACATTCAACATTACTATTATAACCATATGAAGGTTCAATACAAGTCTGTTCGGAGCTTGTCACTTTTTGTTTTCTAAGCCTCTTCAAGGATTCACTTTTCTTAAGTCCTTCATTTTGCTTTTGTTCAAAAACTGCTATCAAAGTTTTAACGCGGCCAGTTTGTACATTATGATCTATATTAAATGTATTAGAAGCATTACAATATTGAATATTTTTACGAATCTTTACATTATCATTTACATTACATATATTATAATCATTCAAGGGTTCAATAGCAATACTAGAGCAAGTCTCTTCGGGTTGTGATACTGCTAATAAATTTAGCTTCTTTGATTCGATATTATTAGTAGAGTCAGTAATTTTAGGATCATCCTTAGCAACTACACTTCTCTCAGGTGATGATGGCGTTTCTTGTAAGGGCAAGGGGATCAGTAGGTTATCCTTCTGCTCTAGGGATAACGAAGGTACTGGTAGGCTATTTGAAGTTTCTTTGAACGGTAATGTTTTGTTTTTCAGCCCATTTCCCGAAAGGATTGGCTGCGCTAGTCCTATATTAGTAAGATGGGTACCATCAGGTTGCTGCTTAGCAAGCGTATTTGTTACATATAATGGCTTGTCCCTTTGTAGGGGAAATAGCCGTGCGGATAGGGGGTCTACTTTCTTGCTTAAGGGTAATAGGTCGAAAAATAGATCGCTTTTATTGGATTTGGAAAAGGTTTCTACTATACTAGGTACATGTTTGATTTTGCTGTTGGAACTACATGCTGTGCTGCACAGTAGGAGCGTTCTGGACAGTTTTATTAAAAAAGAAGGAGAAAAAATATTTTGAGCGAAAGAATAGGTAAAATCATTAGGAATATAGGTGGCTTTATCATTTCCTAAGCAAGTCTTATCGCTTTTTATATGTACGTTGGTCATATCTTTTTACTTTTAATAATTTTTTAAGGGTTGTTTTATCTACATCTAGTAAAAGAACAATATGTTTTTTTATTTAAAATTTAAAATTTCAAATTTTCTAGCTATGCTAAAACAATCCCATGCTTGTATGTATACTTAAAAATAGGGTTCAAAAAGGCCATTACGAGATATATCTAATAGTTAGAAAGTTAATAGTCAGGTAAATGGGCTCAAAAAACTAGAAGCTAGTGGTTCCCTAGTGCAGCCTCTACCGTTTCTATGACCTTTGGGGCTAAAGGATCTGTTGCAGAAGCAAACCATGTAATGCATTGACCCTCTTTCCCTATCAAGTATTTATGAAAGTTCCATTTTGGGCGTCCACACCAAGAAACTTGTGTAGCAGCCCATGCATAAAATGGATGAATGGATTTTCCACGCACAGCTGTTAACTGCGTAATCGGAAAAGTAAGGCCACTTGATTTGTTTTGTATAGCAGTTGCTATATCACAAGGCTTTTCAAATTCTTGCTTGCCAAAACTTTGAGAAGATACCCCAAGCACTGTAAAACCATGCATATGGTAGCGATCATGCAGCCTTTGTAAGGCATCGAATTGACGGGCAAATCCACAGCGCGAAGCTGTATTGACTACTAAAACTACCTGCCCACTACAAAGATGAAACGTAGTGCCATCTAATAGGGTAAACGAAAAATCTTTATGAGGGTTGGTATGTGTATCCATACTTTTGCAACTGTTTAAAGAAACAGGTTAATTTCTCATTAAGAAAAAAACATTTAACGAGCAAATGTAAGCTACATTTAATTAAAATAAAAAGTAGAATGCTGTTTTTTAGTACGAAAATGCAGTTTATATATTTGAATGATGGATTAGATGACAAAAAATGGGTCTCTAAATATCTATATTTTGTATTTACGCTTTAAAGCTTAAATAGCAAGACAAGACATAGATCAATCACCTATATCTGATTAAGTACATAAATAAAAATTTATAGAGAGGCTATGCAATAATCCAAATAGTTCGTTGCTGAGTGCTATACGATATAGAGTAGAAAGCATTGGAATGGTGATTTCGGATTTATGGTCTATAATGGATATTTTTATAAAATATTTACCTGGATAGCGTTTGATACAAGCTTCCAATTCGTTCACCAGCTGTTGGTTGATATGCTCTTCCATCAGCTTTAAATGAATGCCTTTCGCCATTTTTTCACGCATCTCTTCTAATAGGTTAATCGTTCGGGGCTTAAAGTTTTGCATCTCTTGGTTGCCATAACGTATCGCTACATGTCCAGTAAGGAAAAGTAATTTCCCAACTTCTAATAGATGCTTGTATTTTAAATAGTCTTCCCCAAAAAGTGCAAAATGTAACGATCCATGGTAATCATCTAATGTGAGTAACGCAAAAGTATTTCCTTTACCATTTTGCTTAATAGTAGACGCAGTAAGTATACCCGCTATGGTGACAGTTTTTCGACTAGCAGCTAGTATATTTTGTGTAGTTACATTGCAAAAGCTTTTTATATCTACTTTAAATGGATCTAGTGGATGACCAGAAATATAAAAACCAACTAGTTCTTTCTCTATACGCAGTTGTTCCAATGGATCATAAGGGGTACAGTCAACTGGTTCTGGCCTTTTAACTTGACTATAGCCACTAGCTGCAAAAAGCGACTGCGCAGCTTCTATCTGTTCTTTTTGTATACGATTGCGATATTGGATCAATTTTTCTATAAAACTGCTACCCGATGCTTCATAGAGATACTGTCTTCTATGTAATGCTTTAAAGCTATCAAAAGCACCTGATAAAGCAAGTGATTCCATCGTTTTTTTATTGAGGCTTTTAAGATGAATGGATTCGATAAAATCAAAAATATCTTTAAAAGCCCCTTTCTCCCTTCTTGCTGCTATAATAGCAGTGACTGCTGCCTCGCCTGCCCCTTTGATTGCGCCTAGCCCAAATCTTATTTCTTTATGGAGGCCTGCACTGAAATTGACTTGACTGGCATTTATATCAGGGCCCAATACCGATAGTCCTTGCTGGCGACTTTCTTCCATAAAAAAAGCAATTTTTTCAATATCACCCTGGTTATGGGTTAATACAGCCGCCATATATTCGGTAGGGTAGTGGGCCTTTAGATAAGCCGTTTGATAGGCAATTAGGGAATAGGCTGCTGCATGCGAACGATTAAAACCATATTGTGCAAACTTTTCCATAATCTCAAAAATATGCAATGCTTTTTCTTTAGGGATGCTATGTTTTTGAGCCGCTCCAGTTATGAAAATATCACGCTGTTTGGCCATTTCCGTTGCATTTTTTTTCCCCATAGCTTTGCGCAGCAAATCTGCACTTCCTAGCGTATAACCCGCCATTGCTTGTGCGGTTTGTATGATTTGCTCTTGGTAAATCATAATGCCGTAAGTGGGCTTTAAAATAGTTTCTAAAAGTGGATGAGGGTATTCAATAGTTTCTTTACCATGTTTGCGGGCAATAAAATTAGGAATAAACTGCATAGGGCCTGGCCTATAAAGGGCATTCATCGCAATCAGCTCTTCCATCGTAGTGGGTTGCAGTTTGATCAACCATTGACGCATCCCTTCTGACTCAAATTGAAAAGTCCCTTTTGTATTACCGGATTGGTATAGTTTAAAAGTAATCGGGTCGTCTAAAGGAATCAGATCTATATCTATAGAAATGGCTCTATTTTGTTGGATCAATTGCAAGGCATCTTTAATAATACTAAGCGTCTTTAAGCCTAAAAAATCCATTTTTAGCATACCGATTCCTTCAAGTACCGATCCATCATATTGGGTAACCAATAAATCAGAATTTTTATCTGTTTTTACTGGAATATATTCTACAATATCATGGGGTGCTATGATGATCCCTGCTGCATGAATACCTGTATGGCGGACCAACCCTTCTAATCTTTCTGCTAAATCCAATACTTTACCCTCTGGTGTGGTAAGGGATTTTTTAAGCTCAGCCAGTTCTTTTACTTCTTCAAAAGCTTCTGATAAGGTAATCCCTAGTTTATCTGGTATCAACTTGGTCATATAGTTGGCCCGTGCCAAAGGTACCCCCAACACACGGGCTACATCCCGTATGGCAGATTTAGCGGCCATACTACCAAAGGTGATAATCGAGGCTACTTGGTTTCTACCATATTTTTGAATCACGTAATCAATTACTTTTTTACGTCCTTCATCATCAAAATCTACGTCTATATCAGGCATAGAAACCCGTTCTGGATTCAAAAAACGTTCAAAAAGCAGATTATAGCGTATGGGATCTATTTTGGTAATGCCGATGCAAAAAGCCACTAAAGAGCCTGCTACCGATCCTCGACCTGGCCCTACAACCACACCTAATTGCACAGCTGCTTGAATAAAGTCTTGTACAATTAGAAAATAGCCAGCAAAACCGGTCTGGGCAATAATGGTCAATTCATAGTTGAGTCTGTTCTCTACCTCTAGAGGAATGGTCCCATACTTGGCACGTGCCCCAGAAAAAGCCAAATGGCTTAGATAGAGATTGGTATCTGAAAATCCACTCGGAAGGCTAAAAATAGGCAGCAGCACATCACGTGTTAAGGAAACGGTTTCTACTTTTTCTACCAAGGCTAGGGTATTGGTAAGCGCCTCTGGTAGATCTGCAAAAAGCAGCGCCATGGCTTCTGGTGGCTTTAAAAAAAATTGATCGTTGTTAAAACGCATCCGATTGGGATCGTTGTAATCTTTTCCTGTTTGTAAGCAGAGCAATACATCTTGTGCAAGACTGTCCTGTTGCGCAACATAATGGACATCGTTGGTGGCAATCACTTTCACATTATATTTTTCAGCCCAACGGAGCAATACGAGATTACAAATTTCTTGTTCCTTGATGCCATGTCTTTGTAGCTCTATGTAGTAATCTTCACCAAATAGCGCAACCCATTCTAAAAAAAGCTTTTCTGCTGCTGCTTCACCATGGCGTATAATGGTTTTAGGAATCTCTGCACTTAAACAACAGGTAGTGGCAATTAAACCTTCTTTATACTGTTTGAGTAAAGCTTTATCAATACGTGGTTTATAGTAATAGCCTTCTAAAAAACCTAGGGAGCATAATTTGGTAATATTTTGATAACCTATGCTATTTTTAGCCAGCAACAACTGGTGGTAACGGGTTTTATCTTTATGATCCTGCCGATCAGGTGCCATATAAAACTCACATCCTATAATGGGCTTTATTCCTTCCTTAGCAGCTGCAGCTACAAATTGGGGGACCCCAAACATATTCCCATGGTCGGTAATGGCCAATGCATCCATCCCCAATTGTTTATTCGCCGCTATTAAACGTGTGACCTTAGCGGCCCCATCCAATAAAGAATATTCTGTATGACAATGTAAATGGCAAAAGTTAGGCATGGTGGTATGACATGGTATAGATGCCCTTCTAAGGGCTGTTTATAGAAGCATTAAAAGTGGATTTAAAGGAAAAAGAGGTAAATATAAGGGTGAAAGACGGGGTTCGAACCCGCGACCCTTGGTACCACAAACCAATGCTCTAACCAGCTGAGCTACATTCACCATAAAACCAGATCTATCAAGCTATTGAGCCAATAGATAACTTGATTGGGTCAAATATAAGCAAAAAAAATAAAAATTGTACACAACGGCTCTGTCTGTCTAAACCATCATGGACAAGATAATGATCACGCAGCAGAGCATATTGGATATGTATTATAAAGATGCCATTCGAGTCATCCAAACAGGCTGCCTGTAAAAAGTTGTGGTTGGCATCATACAACTATCTGTTGATTTAAAAAAGATTGTAAGAGAATTGCAGCACTTACCTTATCTATATTGCTTTTATCTGCTCTATCCTTTTTAGAATAGCCAGCTTGGTAGAGTCCTTGTAAAGCCAACTTAGAAGTAAATCGTTCATCTTGGTAATAAAAACTTTGGGCTGGAAAAGCTTTTTTTAATTGCGTGGCGATCTGTTTTATGATCTTACCCATTGTAGAAGGTTTGCCATTCAAATAGTTGGGCATACCCATCACAAAGGTGACTACATTTTCTTGTTCGAGATAATCCTTTAAAAAAGGAAATAAAATAGGGGCAGCAATTGTTGTCAAAGGGGTAGCAATTATTTGTAAAGGATCTGTTACAGCAATACCGACCCGTTTGAGCCCATAATCTATGGCGATAATCCTACCCAATTTATTTTCCATTATTTTGTTGGTTTTGAAGGAACTGTTTGGCGTGGGCTACTATGGACTTTGCAGCTATTGCAGCGCCATTTTTTGGACTCAGCAATCGGTGAACTGCTGGATAGGCTGCTTGTTGTTTAGTCCTACCATTGTCCGATAGTAGGTTGGTTAAAGTAGCATAGAGCTTTTTGTCTGTTAGTTGATATTGAATGAGTTCTGGAACAACCGGATGATCCATCAAAAGGTTAACCAAAGAGATGTAATCTACCGTAATAATGGTTTTATAAAAACAATAGGCCAATGGATGGAACTTATAGACCACTATTTGTGCAAGATTAAATAAAGCAGCTTCTAAACTAGCGGTTCCAGCAGCAATCACCGCCACCTTTGCAACGGCCATTAGGTCATAGCTTTGGTCATAAATAACTTGAACCGTAGGTGGGCATAGTGCTTCATACAAACTGTTTGGAATAATACTTAATCCAGCTACTACAAACTGATAGCCTTTAAAATGGGCTGCCTGCGCAACCATTAGAGGCAATAAACGATGAATTTCATCCAATCTACTGCCGGGTAATAGGGCTATAATCGGACGATGGTCGAGGCGATTTTCTGCCTTAAAAAAGGGATTGATGGCATGATCGGCAACTTTTTGAATCAATGGATTGCCGACATAGTCAATTGTATGGTAGCCCTGTGCATGATAATAGGCTACTTCAAAAGGTAGAATGGACCATATGTGGTCTACATTTTGCTTGATTTTTGCAATTCTTTTTTGACCATGTGCCCAGATTTTAGGCGGTATATAGTAGTGTACTAGAAATCCATTTTTTTTAGCAAATGCAGCAAGCCTCATATTGAAGCCACTGTAGTCAATTAAAAGAACGACAGTTGGCTGGTAGTGCTTTAGACTTTTTTGGCAAAACTTTAGCAACTGCCATAGGGTATACCACCTTTTTAAAAAATCTATCCCCATATAGGCCATTTTTGAACCGTCTACACTGCAAGGCCTACCCATAGCTTGAGACATAGCAGTTCCTCCACAACACCAAAAATCGGCGTAGTGATCTATTGATTTGATGTGTCTAATCAAATCAGCTCCATGCATATCTCCAGAGTGCTCACCCGCAATAACGTAATAACGCATAAGTATTTGGATTTTAGATGGTAGCCTTGCTATCCAAAGATATAGAGATACTTTTTAATCAAAAAAATGTGCTTAAATGGTTTATTTTTTTTCCGTTATGGGTTCAGCTAAACTGCCATCCCAAACTTTGGGATTAGCTATTTTATTTTCTTGAAGTGCCAAGCGATAGACCTGATCTACAGAATCTACATAATGAAATATTAAACTTTCACGGTAAATTGCTTTTATTTCTTGTACATCTTTTTTGTTTTTGCTGCTGAGTATAATCTCTTTCATACCTACACGTTTTGCAGCTAGAATTTTTTCTTTAATACCACCTACTGGTAGTACTTCGCCACGTAAGGTAATTTCCCCTGTCATAGCCAAACAGTCTTTTACCTTTTTTTGCGTATATAAAGACGCCAATGAGGTAAAAAGGGTAATGCCTGCAGAGGGACCATCCTTAGGGACTGCCCCAGAAGGCACATGAATGTGTAGATCATAATTTTCAAATACACCATGTGATACATCAAGGTACTGGTCATTCGCTTTTAAGTAAGAAAGCGCTGTCATAGCAGATTCTTTCATAACTTCTCCTAAATGACCAGACAAATTAATCCTTCCTTTTCCTTTACTCAAGACAGATTCTATAAAGAGAATTTCACCACCAGCAGCCGTCCAGGCTAACCCAATCGAAACACCAGGTAAGGATGTGGTTTGATAAGGTGTTTGATCAAATGGCTCTGGGCCAAGTAAAGCAATAACATCAGTTGGTTTGATTTTTTTAGTATAAGTTTCCGCTAAAGCAATCGATTTTGCGCTCTTTCTGCAAATATTTGCTATTTGACGAGATAGTTCACGTACGCCAGATTCACGCGTATAACTTGCTATAATAGTGGCCAAAGCATCATCTTGTATGGCTAGATCAGTAGCTTTAAGGCCATGTTCTTTTCTTTGTTTGGGGAAGAGATATTTTTTTGCAATTTCTATCTTTTCTTCTAGAAGATAGCCACTTACTTCAATGACTTCCATTCTGTCCTGTAAAGCAGATGGAATACGATCCATTGAATTGGCAGTGGCTACAAATAGAATTTTAGAAAGATCATATGGCACTTCCAAAAAATGGTCCACAAAAGCATTGTTTTGTTCTGGATCTAGCACTTCTAGTAGTGCAGATGCTGGATCTCCACGCATGCCATCTATTTTATCTACTTCATCTAGTACAATAACCGGATTAGATGAACCACTTTTTTGAATGTTATAGATAATTTTTCCAGCCATTGCACCAATATAGGTTTTTCTATGTCCACGTATTTCTGCTTCATCATTTAGCCCACCTAGTGCAATACGTGCATACTTCCTACCCATTGCTTTAGCAATAGACTTTCCTAAAGAAGTTTTTCCTACTCCAGGAGGACCACATAAACATAAAATAGGTCCCTTCATATTTTTTTTTAGCCGTACAACTGCTAAAAATTCTAAAAGGCGCTCTTTGACTTTTTCAATACCATAGTGGTCTGCATCAAAAATCTTTTTGGCCCGGGTTAGGTCTAAATTGTCTTTGGTATAGTGCTCCCAAGGCAACTCTACGAGCAGCTCTGCATGGTTGATGCTAATGGAATAATCTGGACTGTGTGGGCTCATCCGTTCAGCTTTTTCCAATGCCTTTTTAAAATAATTGGCTACCTCTTTAGGCCATTGTTTTTTATTTCCTTTTTCACGTAATCTATCAATTTCGTCTGAACCCTCGTTTTCGCCTAGTTCATCCTGTAGCACTTTAACCTGTTGCCTTAAGTAATAATCTCGTTGTTGCTGACTAATATCAGAGTGTACTTTATCTTGAATCTCTTTTTTAAGCTCTGAGATTTCTAATTCTCTTAAAAGATGTTTTAAGAGCAAATTGGCTCGCTTGGTGCTATTACTTAACTCTAGTAACTTTTGCTTGTAGTGGATATCTGTATTTAAATTAGAAGCCAAAAAATAGGTAAGAAAATCAAGACTTTTAATATTGGTTAGCATGGCCTGTGCTTCACCAGAACCATCAGGTCGAAATTTAAGAATCTTAATTGCTACATCTTTTAAGGATTGCATAAGGGCAAGAACTTTTTTGTCTTCCTTATAAGGGTGATCTTTTAATAGCTGAATAGTAGCTTCTAATCCTAATGACTCTGTAAAGAGTTGAATGGTTTGAAATTTTTGTTTGCCATGTACCAAAGCAATTGTTTTACCATTTGGTAAATTAATGATTTTAATAATTTTAGCTAGTGTACCTATTGGATATACATCCGTTTGTTTACCTTCAAAGTTTTCTGGGTTGCGCTGTGCAATGATGCCCAATAGACCATCTTTTTCATGTATGACTTCTATCAAATGCATCGCCTGCCTTTCTTTAACGGAAATAGGGACGACAACGTTAGGAAAAAGAACCATATTACGAAGTGCCAACAAGGGTATTCTACCTTGGGTGTGGTCATCAGAGAGCTGTTCTTTTTCATCAGAGACAATCAGTTCTACCATACCGCCTATGCCGTCCTCACCCCATGCAGAAGCAAGCCCCCCATCCATTACTAGTGATTTATTGAAGTACATATGGTTATAAATGATTCCTAATTTACCTTTTTAGCATGACTTATATGATTGTATACTTAAATACTATGCCAAAAAGTAAAAAATAATATGGTTATAAAACTACTTATAATAGCTTACGAATATCATTACCCAATGCATAAAGCATAAGTAAAAGCATAAGGATCATGCCGAGTTTTTGAGTGCTTTGTAAAAACTTATCAGAAAGTTTTCTGCCAGATAGCACTTCATACAATATACATAAAGCATGTCCTCCATCTAATGCTGGAATAGGCAGTAAGTTGATTAAACCAATCATGATGGATAACAAGGCAACCAGGGTCCAGAATTTATATCCAATAAATTCGTTGTCAAAATTTTGGGCTATGCTAATCGGACCACCCAACGATTTTTTTAAAGCAAGTTTTCCTGTGATTAATTTCCATATGGTTAAAAAATGGCATTCCATCAACTCTAAAGCTTTTTTTAGACCAATGGGAATAGATGCTACAAATGAATAATGTAGTTGTCTATATTTAGGCTGAGCCAATTCAATACCTAATCCTTCTTGGCCTATTTGGACCTGGGTACCCATTTTTATGCCATTCCGCAAATAGACTACTTCAACTGTTTTATCCAAACAAGTTTTAACTATCCTTATTAAGCTATATAGATCAAGGGTAGATTGGCCTGCTAACTCAATAATTTGATCTCCAGCCATTAGGCCTGCTAGGGTAGCACTACTATTTGGGCGAACGGAGTGAATCAAGCAGGGAAAAATGGGCCTTATAAAAAAATCTTTTTTTATATCTGATAAGCTTTCTAGGAGCTTTTCTGGAATGGGTAGTGTGAATAGCTGACCATCTCTGTTGATGGTATAATAGCTTTTACTACGGAGTAAAAAGCTGGGTGATACAACATCATTAAAATCATCAAAATTTTTTCCATTGATTTTGAAAATTTTATCCCCTGTTTTAAAGCCCATTTCTCTAGCTAGTGCACTTGGTATGATGCCATATTTATTTACTTCATCTTTAGGTAAATAGGTATTGCCCATTATATAAGTTAAACCAATCCATATGCATATGCCACTGAGTAGGTTAAAGATAATACCACCCAATATAGTGAGGCAGCGCTGCCAGGCTGGCTTTGAACGAAATTCCCAAGGTTGTGGACTATTTTCCAAATCATCAATGGCCAACGATTCATCCACCATACCTGCAATCTGAACGGCTCCACCTAAGGGAATCGATCCTAAGGCATATTCTGTTTCACCCCACTTGACTTTAAATAGTTTAGGAGGAAATCCAATCATATAGCTATTGACGCGCATTTTAAATAGCTTAGCAAAAAGCAAATGGCCCAATTCATGTATACCAACTATGATGAATAGAGCGGCTAAAAATTGGATGGTCTTAATAAAAAACGCCATATAGTGTAGCAATTACTATGTTAATCTTATAGGGAGTAGCCCTTAAATATAAGCAAAAAATAGGATATACATCTTCAATAGATGGTCTATGTTGGGCAATAGAGGCTACAAAAAAGTGGCTTGCAAGTAGCATACGTTATAAAATGTACGCACTAAGGTCTTTCTGTTTTAGTAAGTCAGCCAGCGATTCTTGGACCATTGTTTTGGTGATGGTAATGGCGGTATTGGGCCTAATCGTATCTGGAACATCAAATAGAATAGGCGTTAATAGATGACTCATCACAGTTTGCAACCGCCTCGCACCAATATTTTCTATCTCTTCATTGAGGAGATAGGCAGTGGCGGCAATTTCTTGTTTGGCTTCTGGACTAAAATCTAGCCTAACGTTTTCTACAGCTAACAATGCTTGATACTGGATGGGTAATGCACTTTTAGGTTCATCTAGAATCTTATAAAAATCCTTTTGTGAAAGATTTTCTAAAGTTACACGAATCGGAAAGCGACCTTGTAACTCTGGAATGAGGTCAGATGGTTTGGCCATATGAAAAGCACCTGCTCCAATAAAAAGAATATGATCTGTCTGAATGGGACCATGTTTGGTCTGTACTGTACTGCCTTCTACAATGGGTAAAAGATCGCGCTGAACACCTTCCCGACTTACACCTGGACCATTGCCTTGACCAGTGTGGGCAATTTTATCTATTTCATCTATAAAAATAATACCGGAATGGCTAGCTCTTGCTAAGGCTTCTTCCTTAACGGCATTCATATCAATAAGCTTGGCTGTTTCTTCTGTCAATAGTAAGGTGCGTGCCTCTGCAATACTAACTTTTATTTTTTTAGTTTGTTTGGGTAAAAAACTGCTCAGCATATCCTGAAAGTTCATTACCAATCCTTCTTCCATGGAAGGACCTGACCCTAGACTATTGACATTACCAGCTGGAACGGCCTTAGTTATTTTAATTTCTATTTGCTGTTGATCCAGTTGACCACTTCTTAATTTTTCACGAAATCGTTCCCGCGTAGTATAGCTGCTTTGTGTACTATCTAAACAGGTCTCTTCGTTTGTTTTTGATTGAAACGGAGGAAGTAATATATCTAAAATAATTTCTTCTACTTGTTCAACTGCTTTATGCTGGACTGTTTCAATTTTTTCTGACTTTACCATCGCTACAGCACGTTCCACTAAGTCCCTTACCATACTCTCTACATCACGTCCAACATAGCCTACTTCTGTAAATTTGGAGGCCTCTACTTTTACAAAAGGAACTTTTGCAATTTTAGCCAATCGCCTAGCTATTTCTGTTTTGCCTACCCCAGTCGGTCCAATCATTAAGATATTATTTGGGACAATATCTTCCTTTAAAATGCCCGTAACCTCCATTCTGCGCCATCTATTCCGCAAAGCAACAGCCACATTGCGTTTGGCTTCTACTTGGCCGATAATATATTTATCGAGTTTTTGTACAATTTCTAGAGGTGTAAGGGCCTGCTGATCAGTTGACATAGTTATTTATAATTTGGTTGGGTCTATACAAATTGCTTGATGGCAATATATTTTATTTGTCTTACATAAAAAACTATTAAGCGCAGCTTATGCGGATGCAACCGTGAACATACAATAAACTTACTAATATTTATATTAATATAACGGTTCTATCCCTATCTATGCAACCTGAACGGTGGAAATACTACCAGCATTTATTGGAAGGGTCCCTCAAGCAAGGCAATCTACTATGATAAGTTGTTTCAAGAAAATCAGCTGTAAAGACCTTCTTTGTATCACCGGCAGCTATAAGTTGATGGTTGAGCAAGACCAGCCAATCAAAATAAGTATCTACTGACCCTAAATCATGGTGTACGACTACAATGGTTTTACCTGCTTCCACCATGTTTTTTAAGAGTCCAATAACAATTTTTTCTGTAGTAATATCTATACCTGTAAAAGGTTCATCCATAAAATATAACGCTGCATCTTGGGCCAAAGCCCTAGCTAAAAACACCCTTTGTTGTTGTCCTCCAGATAGTTCGCCAATTTGTTGTTTGGCAAGATGTGCGATACCTAATTCTTCTAAGCACTGCATAGCTATTGTTTTATCTTTTTTATTAGGCCGCTCAAAAAAATGCAATCTATTATACCTGCCCAAAAGCGCAATATCAAATACAGACGCAGGAAAGTCCCAATCTACTGATTCTTTTTGAGGGACATAACTGATCCGTCTTCTTACCTTATGGATAAATGATCCCAACAACTTTATTTCACCCTGTTGATAAGGAATAAGCCCCATAATAACCTTTAATAGGGTAGATTTACCTGCCCCATTGGGACCTATTATTCCAATGATTTTACGTGATGGTAAATCAAAACTAACTTTTTCCAATACAACTTTGCTATTTGGGTAAGAAACAGATAGATCTTTTATCTGTACAATATGCTTATCTGTTTGTATCATCCTTATTTCAGTGCATTTACAATCGTGGTAGTATTGGCGCTAATCATGCCACAATAGGTGGATGCTAAAGTATCAGGCGCACCAAGTGCATCGGAGTAAAGGCATCCTCCTATCTCTACTTTGTATCCATAATGGGAACAACCTTCTAATACAGCTCGTATCGATCTATCTGAAACAGAAGTTTCAAAAAAAACCGCTTTAACATTCCGTGCTATAATAAGGGCTATAATACGCTTAATATCTTTTAAGCCACACTCAGATATAGTAGAAATTCCTTGTAAGCCAACTACTTCTATATTATAAGCCTTACCAAAATAACCAAAAGCATCATGTGCAGTGATTAATACTCGTTGCTTAAAGGGAATAGACTGCATTTGGACAGTTATGGCTTGATGTAATGCCTCCAATGTTTCGATATAAGCCAATGTATTTTTTTGATAGTAAGCCGCTGATTCAGGTCTTGCTTCTTGTAACTTTTGGCTAATAAAACCAACTACCTGTTGCCATAACTTTACATCAAACCAGATATGAGGATCTATACCAACAGCACACATATCCTCATATAAGAGCTGCTTTGGCATAAGGGCATCACTAACCGCATACGTTTTTTTCTCTTTGGCCATTTTTTGCAATAAGTCAGTCATTTTACCTTCTAAATCAAGACCATGATAAAAAATTATATGAGCATGTCTAAGCTGTTGAATATCTTTTTGAGTAGTTTGATAGATATGAGGATCTATACCAGGGCCCATTAGGCTAACTACCTGAGCATCGTCTTTTACAATATTTTTAACGGCATCTTCCAATATACCTGTAGTGGTTAAAATAACAAATGGTTCATCTGAAGTAGTGCCGCAAGAGGATAAAATCAAAGAAAAAAATAGACAAACAGTGCCATACATATTGGATGATATGGACTTAGTAAGATTGGGCAGCATAGAGAATAGTATATTTAAGACTTTATTGATTGAACCATGATCGTTATAGATTACTAAATCTTTCGTACTGCTTAGATAAGCCGACCCAATACTACTTTGCACCTCTTGTAATTTTACAGGAGAGACAATGCAAAGCTAACTTTTTCCCTATAATTTTACTATTTGTAGAAGTAATTTATTTTGACTTTATGTTCTCTACTTTATGTTCTCTTTAGAGCGTACCTTTTTTAAGTGCATTAACAATTGTTATGGTATTGGCACGGATCATTCCACAATAGCTTCCTTCTACAGTACTAGGTGCACCAAGTGCATCTGAATAGAGGTACCCTCCTATTGCTACCTTATGTCCATAATGGGCACAACCTTCTAATACAGCTCGCATCGACTTGTCTGAAACAGAAGTTTCAAAAAAAATTGCTTTAATATTGCGCTTTATAATCAGCGATACAATACGTTTAATGTCTTTTAATCCACACTCGGATGCAGTAGAAATTCCCTGTAAGCCAACTACTTCTATATCATAAACCTTTCCAAAGTAACCAAAAGCATCATGTGCGGTAATCAATACCCGTTGTTGCTTTGGAATAGATTGAATTTCCCGCATAACCGATTGATGTAATGCCTCTAAAGTCTCTAAATAGGCTATTGTATTGTCTTGATAATAGGCTGCTGACTCAGGTCTTGCTGCTTGGAGTTTTTGACTGATAAAACCAACCACTTTTTGCCATATACTTACGTCAAACCAGATATGAGGATCTACACCAATCATACCATCGTATAGTAGCTGTGTTTTATCGAGCGCGTCACCAACGGCATAAACTTGCCTTTGTTGGGCCATTCGTTTTAATAAATTAGACATTTTCCCCTCTAAGTCAAGACCATTATAAAATATTATATGGGCATGCTTAAGCTGTTGTACATCCTTCTGAGTAGTTTGATAGGTATGAGGGTCTATACCAGGCCCCATTAAGCTTATTACACGTGCGTCGTCTTTAACAATGTTTTTAACCGCATCTCCCAGCATACCTGTGGTGGTTAAAATGGTAAATGGTTCGTCTGTATGATTGGTACAGGAAAATAGGCTTAAACAAAAAAACAAATAAAAAATCTTATATCTATTCAAGTAGAGATGTTTTATACAAATAGCCATCTTATTACAATACTATAAAGTGATTAAAATATTATCTGTTATTTTACGAGATATATTAATTTTATGTTGGTTATCAATAGTTATATCCATTGATTCATCAAATTTAATTTTTTCAATAACTGTCATTTTAGCGCCTAAATAGATATTTCTTTTACCGAGGTATTGTAAAAAGGCAACGGAATCATCTTTAATGGCACTTACTATACCACTTGTGCCTTCAGCTACATCTGTCATTAATAGTCTAGGCTTGGTTACAATCTTTCCATCCGCATTTGGAATGACTATACCATGGGGATTACAATATGGGCTGCCTAGAAAATGGTCCAATCGATCTATGAGTATATCAGAATCAATATGTTCTAGTTGCTCTGCTACTTCATGTATTTCATTCCATCCAAATTTTAATTTTTCTACTAAGAAAACTTCCCAAAGTAAATGTTTGCGCAAAATTTTTATAGCCGATTGTTTTCCTGTTTCTGTCAAGGTTACGCCTTGGTATTTGCGGTAGACCACTAAGCCTTTATGATGTAGTTTTTGCATCATATCGGTAATAGAGGCAGCACGGGTATGTAAAAATTCCGCCATGGCAGTAGTTGCAACCAACCTTTCTTTCCCCTCTGAAAGCATGTAAATGGCTTTTAAGTAGTTTTCTTCTGCATGTGTACGTTTCATATATCTTATATTTAGACAAATTTAAATAATTTTTTAGACAAACCTAAAAATTAATCTAAATGAAACATGAATGTTGGATTATAGTATTTTATAAAATTGACAATCAATTATAAAATTAATAAAATGTATTTATACATAATGGTATAGCCAATGTACTAAATCAAATCTTGTAAAGAGATTAAAATAAAAATAGTTTCATCAGTCTATTGAATAAACCATCAACAAAACGATCGAATGAATAGTCTAAAAGAAGCATACAATGTAAATAAATATTATTCAGAATAAATATAAATATATTTTATAATCAAAATAAAATATATATTTATTAAACATAAACTTCAAAAAATACATGGCTATAACTAGGATAGCAAAGCATATATTTGGATATTTAGCCGAATAAAATATTGTTGAAAAATTATATTAAATCATTATCAGTTATATATATATAATTTTAAATGCTTTACTTTAATATATAGTTTAGCGTTATGAGCGCACCAACCATTATTTTATATCATCTTTTTTATTTAAATTGAGGCTGGTATAGTTGAGGATTAAACTGCTTTTATTATTTACAAATATTGACACCATGAGCATTGAGCAACCGCTTATTAATAGGCTGATGCGCTACTTTTTTAGAGGGTTACTATTGATCATTCCATTAGGTGGAACACTCTATTTAATTTCAGTAGTGTTGCGGAAAATAGATGGATTTGTTAGCCTGGGTATCCCAGGTTTGGGCATGTGCATTGTAGTGGCTTCTATAACCCTGTTAGGATATATAGGTACTACCCTTTTCGTTAAGTCAGTATTTGGCTTTACAGAAGCACTGATCAAAAAGGTTCCATTTATTCGTGCGCTTTATTCTTACCTAAAAGATTTTACTTCAGCTTTTGTAAGCAGCAAAGGAAAGTTTAATAAACCGGTTATTATTTTACTAAATAAAACCACCCAAGTCTATAGAATAGGGTTTATTACAAAAGATGCTTTGGACGTGCTTTCTATGCCTAGCCATATAGCGGTTTACCTACCAAATGCTTATGATTTAGCTGGCGTGCTTGTTATCGTTCCTCCGGAATTGGTTAGGCCTTTGGACCTACCTGGCTCTGAAGTAATGAAATTCAATTTTTCTGGAGGACTCACACCACTAAAAAATACAGGCACCAAAGCAAATACGCCAGATTTAGATGCAACAGCATAGCAGTAGACGATCTATAAAGCGAAATAAGCTATTTTCAAACAAACTTTTACAAGCTCCATTTTATTTTGTAATATTGTCTCCAACGGTACGGTATAGTGCAATCTGTAAAGGTTATATATCTATATTTTATGTCTAAAAATTGGTCTTGATATAGCATAATGTACCATACTATATGGGTTCGGAGGGTTGGCAGAGTGGTTTAATGCAACGGTCTTGAAAACCGTGGTACTGTTAAAAGTACCGAGGGTTCGAATCCCTCACCCTCCTCATATTATATTAATGTTATTAATATTAAAGACAAAGCAATACAAATATAAATACAAAGCAGTAGCATGCTATTTTTGTATTGTAACGTTACAAGATTATAATTTCCCAATGTTACAGAAAATATTAGATTGTTTTTGTTCGTTTTTCGATCATTTCGTTAATCCAGCGGTTGCATAATATCCAAAATTTAAGACGACAAAGGAAAGCACTATATAAAGTCAAATATAGATGCGACAGAACTAGCTATTTAGTCAGTGCCAATGGCTGCTTAGCATAGGCTTGTATGTACAAAATAGTTGGACCTACCTATAATATAATTTAAAGTATACCACTATGAACATTTACCTACGTCTGATCTTATTCTTTCTTATATACCCTTTAGAACATACTGCTGTGGCCAGACCTAACCTAGGCATGCCAGATCGCCATGCAAAACTTCTATTGGCCCAATACGAAGCAGCCAAAAAAGTTTACAAGATAGAAGCTTATGCTGAGGCAAAATCATTATTTGATAAACTGAGAACAATACAACATCCTCCTTCTCTTTCTCCTTATATCCATTTTTACTATGGATTAGCTGCCTATCACAATGGAGAAAAAGCAATCGCTCATCAGACGTTTTTGGATATACAAGCAAAATTTCCAGATTGGAACAAGCAAAATGAAATCCACTATTGGTGTGCGCAATGTAGCTTTGAAGAGGGACGTGTTGAAGAGGCTTTGGGTGGGCTTGCCTTGATTAAAGATAAGCATATGGCTGGATCGGTTCTGCAACTAAAAAAAATTTTCTTAAAAAGAATAGAGGATCATGGATATCTACAAGAGCTGATTGAAAAATTTCCAAATGACGCTATTATTAAAACTATTTTACATAAAAAAGTTGCACGAGAGGCCTATCTTACGCAAGACTTTTCATTAATAAATCAGTTAAAACAGAAATATAATGTTGCAGACTATACATACGATCCCTTGAAACACGTAAAGTCTAAGCATAAAACAGCTTATGATGTAGCGGTTTTACTTCCTTTGTTTGTCAACGAGTTGGACTATGAAGCATGTACAGACCAATTTGTTATTGAGCTATACCAAGGTATACAGTTGGCCATAGAAAGACTTGCTCAAGATGGTATTGTGATTAATCTTTTTACGTTTGATACGAAAAGAAGCGTAGAAGTTACCAAAGCATTGCTGGCGCAAGAAGCTATGGTCTATATGGATCTCATCATAGGTCCACTCTATCCCGATACCATTCCGTTGGTTGCTGCATTTGCTAAAAAACACAAAATTAACCTTATAAATCCTATCTCTGATAATTCTACGATAACCCACAGTAACCCATTCGCTTTTCTTTTTCAGCCCGATTTAGAAACTTGTGCACAAAGAGCAGCAGCGCTTACACTAAGTGATATATACGGTAAAGCAACAGCAGAACCTTGTATAGGGGTATTTTATGGTATGGAACAGAAGGATATATTACAAGCTACTTTATATAAACATAGGATTGAGGAGCAGCTAGGTAAGTCAATAGATCTATTTGTACAACTTTCTGATACAACCATTAAAAATTTTTTGCAAGAAAATACCAACCAAGAAGAAGAAAAAAATCTTGAAAATACAGAACAAACGCATTTAGATTTAACCAACCTAACCCATATTTATGTACCCTCTCAAGATGAGTTGGTCGTTTCTAGCGTAATAAGTCTTTGCTTAAAACTTGGTATTAAGCCACAAATTATAGGCCATGAACAGTGGATAAAAAAAGAGATATTAAATATTTACCAGCTACAAAGGTTGCCTATTTTATTCTTATCTCCAAACTATATCGACTATAATAGGCCTGCGTTAAGCATATTTCGGAAAAATTTTTTTGAGAAAAATGCAACAAAACCCAATGAAAAAAGCTACATTGGCTATGAAATGATGCTATTTTTTGGTCGGATGTTAGGCGACTATGGTACTTATTTTCAAAAAAAATGGGAAAATATGCACTACAGTGGCGTTATTTTTCAGGGTGTATCCTATGGAAAGCATCATGCCAATCAGCATATTCCAGTGTTACGATTTGAAAAAGATAAATTTGTATGCGTCTCCGTCAACTAAAAATAAGATTTCAAATGGATGAATAGGAGCAAGCTTCCTTTATCTTAGGGATGAATAGGGTATAGATAGATCTTAATCGTTTTCCATTTGCTGCCCTTATATACCAATTAGCTTTAAATTTTTTATTGATGGCTTGTCCTGCTATGATGACTAAGTTCTCTGCATTTCTAGCTTGCGCACTATTTGTCCAATTAAAAGAACCTGTGATAACATAAGTATCATCAATAATTATTACTTTATTATGTGCATAACCAACTATTTTATCAATTATAATAGGAATACCATGTTGTAATAAGCTGTTAACTTTACTCCCCTTTGTAGTTTGTGCATCTTTATCTATTAATAACCGAACATTACCCCATTTTGATGCGCTTGTATCAGTGCATTTGCAATCTTTCCAGAGGTGATCACATAGGCCTGCACAAGAATTAATGCTTTGGCAGATAGGATCTTGGCTACAATAAGATCCATGCAAGGATCTTGCGGTGTAAACCACACTTGTATCGCTAGGTCGTCATCAGACCGATTGGAGGTATTACAAGCGGTATAATTAACCAATAAACTACTAAAAGCAATGAGCGCAGTTCCTAAAAACTTAACCCAAACATTGGGGATACGTAGCAACTTTCGAATGGTAGATTGTTTCATAAATGGTTCTAAATCAGATAGCTAGTAAATAGAACAAAGAAGGAAATAAAATGGATAAAAATTTGCCTTAGTAACCCAGTCTAGTATACTTTTTATCTATGCTTTTTTAAACCAAATAAAGAAAAGTGTACATAACGCGAAGGCCGTTTTCTTAGGTCAAAAAGTAATGCATCCAAGTTTTCTACACTATGATTAAACTTATAATAAAGCGCTGGATCGTTTATAAGCAGCCCCAAGCTGCCATGACCAGTAGTGGTCTTCTGTATGAATTTTTCTAAATCTTGTAAGATATGGTTCACTCTAAAAGACATATCCTTAAACGGAATAGATTGCACTTCCATAACTAGGCTATGTATAGTGGAAAACATAGCCGGTATACCTTTTTCAGGATCTGCCAATGGTGAAGAAATAGCAACTATATTTTTTGCAATAGCACTTATGTTAGATTCAAGCTGATGCATAGTGCTGTTTAAGATCGCACTTGTTTTTTCAAAATTTACTAGGATGGCATTGACCCCTTCGGTCGTTTTGATCAGATTTTGGGTAACCGTTGCTATCTGTGCCGTCATTGCCTTAAGATCAATATCATTAAAATCTGGATGGATCTGTCCAATGATAATGTCTTGTCTACCGATAGGACGTCCTTTTTGAAGCTCAATTTCTAAGGCATTACATTCCATCATACCGGCATTATTCAACATAACTTTACTGGTATGGGTCAAAGGAAATTGTTTGTCTATTTGAATGGTAACTAGTGTGCTATAATTCTGTTTAGGCTGAATTTCTACTTTTGTGACCATGCCTACTACATGACCTTTTAGTTTGACAGGCGCCGAAACGCATAAGTTCTTATTTACAGGATAAGAAACTTGGTAATGATTATATTTAGAAAATATATTATAACCTTTTAGAAATGAAAAACCATAATACAAAATGCCCAAAGAAGATAGCACTAATAAGCCTATCGTATAGTTCTTATTTATTTTCATATTGGTATCTTTTGTATGTTTGGGTAAGAGGAAACAAAATACAGTAAAAAAATATTTTATAGTAAAACAATTTACAAAATAACTCAATGATTTGCAGCCAACCAACGGCTTTAATAGCCAATGGCTACAGTAAATATATAGCAAAAGATTACTTTTTCTTAAATACCACTTGAACAGGCACACCCTCAAAGTTAAAATGGGACCTGAGTTGATTGACTAAATAGCTTTTATAATTAGGCTGAATATAGGTTGGGTGGTTGCAAAAAAAAGCAAATATAGGGGCATTTCCACTAACTTGCGTGCAATACTTAATTTGGATGTGCTTCCCTTTTACAGCAGGCGGATGGTTTTTTTCAATAATAGGTAAGATAACTTTGTTTAACTCAGAAGTAGAAATTTTTTTTACTTTATTTTGATAAACGGCAAGCCCTTTCTCAATGGTTTGATAGACCCGTTGTCTTTTTACAGTTGAAACAAATAAAATGGGCAAATAGTCTAAAGGAGCTAGTTTGTGCAATAGATGTTTTCTATAGCTATCAGCGGTTGTAGCCTCTTTATCGATCAAATCCCATTTATTTACTACTAAAACCATACCTTTTTTATACCGGTGTGCTAGTGAAATAAGTGAAATATCCTGTGCTTCTATGCCATATTGCGCATCTATGATGATCAAACAAACATCTGCGTTTTGCATAGCTTTTACCGCACGCAACACGGAATAAAATTCGATGGCATCACGTACCTTTGGTTTTTTCCGTATCCCTGCTGTATCGGTAAGGATGAACTTTTTATTATAGCGGTTATATGGGGTATCTATTGCATCTCTGGTAGTACCAGAGACAGGACTGACCATACTCCTTTTTTCATCTAATAATACATTTAAAAAAGAAGATTTACCTACATTTGGGCGGCCTAAAATGGTAAACCTAGGGAGCTTATCTGATGGGGCAATGGGTAGCTCTTTTAAGTGGGGCAATAAGGCATCTAATAAATCACCTGTTCCAGAACCATTTATCGCTGCTATAGGAAATGGTGGACCAAGCCCTAAAGCATAGAAACTAGATGCAGCCATTTCAGCCATGACACCTTCTGATTTATTGGCTACTAAAAAAACAGGCTTATTGATTTTCCGCAATACATGGGCAAATTCTTTATCTAGATCGGTTGGTCCTTCTATACAATCTACCATAAAGAGTACCAAATTGGCTTCATCTAATGCAAGTTGAATTTGTTCACGAATACCATGGGAAAAAGTATGATCGGTACCAGATATATATCCCCCCGTATCAATAACAGTAAAAAATCTATTGCTCCACTGTGCATAACCATAGTGTCGGTCACGCGTAGTATGGACAGAACCGTCCATAATGGCTCGTCTTTCTTCGATTAATCTATTAAAAAAAGTAGATTTACCTACATTAGATCTGCCTACAATGGCCACTACATTTGCCATAGATTAAAGTAAAATTAAAAATTTGAAGCGGCCGTGATGTCTCGACAGCGCAATACCTCTGGTGATCACCTGATCACCTTAATATAATGTACCAGATACAGCACAATCGTAAAGGGGGTATACGTACGAGCAATCATTAAAATAAAGCTTTAAATTTAGTATAAATCCTACCCAAAAGCAACTTACTTATAAGGGAAAAAATAGCTATAGTTTACTTATTAAAGGGTAGCACTGGATGGGAAATGGAACCAATCCATTATTGGGGTTGCCATCTTTTTACACAAAGGGCCAAGCTATCTTGCCAATGGGGAATCTTTATTTGAAATACGCTTCGGAAAGAAGATTTGTTTAATACACTATAGTAAGGCCTTTTAAGTCCTACTGCAGCAGATGATCGGGGGATTACGGCACAACGGTTGGGTAAAGCAGCAGCAATAGCATACGCAAAATCATACCAGCTGGCTACGCCTTCATTGGTATAGTGATAGATTCCAGAGGGGTAGTCGGTTAGATTATTTTTTGCTATTTTTTCAACTACCTCCCAAATGGCTGTGGCCAGGTCATAGACATAGGTAGGACTTCCTATTTGGTCATCGACCATCTGTATAACATCCCCTTTCTGGGCCAATGCCACCATCTTGGTAAAAAAATTACGCCCCTTTTCACCATATAACCATGCTGTTCGAATGATATAAAAATGGGTAGCCCGTGCTGCCACCATTTGTTCTCCAACTAGTTTGGATTGACCATATTGATTCAGTGGATCGGTGGGATCATTGGGGTTGAATGGCCGTCCTTTTGTAAGGCCAAATACATAGTCTGTTGAAATATGGAAGAGCACAATACCGTATTTTGCTGCCAATGCCGCCAAGTAGCCCGCAGCTAGGCTATTTACCTTAAAACAGGTTGCTGCTTCTTGTTCTGCCCATTGCACATTTGTATAAGCCGCACAATTTATAATGTATCGAACGGCATGGGCTTTGATACAAGCCTCTATTTGGCCAGCATCTGTAATATCCAGCATGAATTTGCTGCAAAAAAGCGGCGCAAACAAAGGACCCGCTTTAAAAGTAGCCTGTAAAGCAACGCCCAACTGACCTTCTGAACCAGTAACTAAAACAACAGACATAGCCTGTGATAAGATGGACTATACAAGTAAACAATGTGGTAAAAGAGCCAGTACTGTTTTCCCTCCCTTACATGAACATTGACTTTAAAGCAAAGTGTAAAAAGACAGACAAGCACGATTATTGCCTTCAAAAAAATTGGGAAAATATATATTTTTTATTACCATTAAGTATAAACTATAAACCAATGGAAAGCGAGGAAGTCCTTTTAACCAGCAAAATAACCGCTTTCACCTGCTTTTTGGCGGATATTGNTTTCATGATAAAGAGCTTAAGATATATAAAAAAAACAAAAAAATAACCTCAATGTATAATCCAAACCACTGTTTCGATGCGAATAAAAAAGCTAATCCGTAATTTATATCTATATAAGTGGCTTAAGTAGATAAGATTCTTAAGTGTATATCTATAGCGGATTCCAGTAGATGAATTATCTATTGGCATATATGGAAGTGCATGTACTTAATAAGCTATTTTTAATTTATTGTTTTTTACTCGTAACAAAAAAATATGCTGTATACAACACACTATACCAAACTAATTATGGAGACATGCCGAGGGCATATTCCATTGTATTTAAAATTTTATTTCACCGAATCAAATTTACATTATTATGTCCACATCTACAAGCAAACTAATTATTTTATTATTTTTACCTGTCTTAACAGCAGAAAAATGTACTGGTTCTAAAAACGGAAACCTTAAACGGGACGCCTCTACCATTGCTCCCAGCAAAATGGCAGCTGCTGCGGATGCAATTCCTTTAACTGACCTCGCAACTACTGAGGCACAACCAGATAGACAAGAGAAAGAGAAAGAGAAAGAAGACAAGAAAGATCAAGTCATAAAGGAAGTTAAAGTTGTTCCACCAAGTGTACAAGAAACAAAAAACATAAAAACTACTCAAAAAGATCAATCTTGGAAAGAAGAACATGCATTTAAAACAGAAGAAGATAAGCAATATAGAGATTCAAATAATAGAGAAGCTGGTTCTGAACCAACGAATGACGATGTATGCAACCCAGATAATATAACTCAAAGAAATAGCAGTAAGAAACAAGAAAAAAAGGTGTGGTTTAAAAATCTCTTAAGAAGACAAAAAAATAACAAAACCTAAAAATACATCTTCAAGTGTAGAAGTCAAGATTTAATCTTACAATTGTTAAAATTGTCAAGCTCAAAGCATATCTATCTTACGTATACGAACAGATCGTGGTGAGTATAAAGGCAAAATAGAACATCATGCTTTTGATATGAGCGACCACATTCTGGAAAATATTATTATGGTAAAACACCTATACAAACTTGGGAGGATAGTAAAAAATTAGTACTTGAAAAAAATAATCAAATCGCATATATTAAAGGAACATCTGACACGCTAAACTTAAACCACAACTATATACTATAATTCTTTTACTGTCTGTAAGATCAAATCTTGACTTCTACAATAATAATAGGCCGTATTTATATCAACACAATTTAACAATTGTAAGATTAAATGTCACCACAGATGCGACAGAACCAGAAAAGATCATCGATACTTAGACTTCTAGTTATATAATATCTATTATGTTAAATAGAAAATACACGCACATATCATATCCTTCCAGAAACAAATTTTTTACACAGACGCGACAGAGCCTGTTCGGTATCTATTTCTCCGCATGCTTCTTGTTCGTTTTTACGTTTTTCTAAGGCTTATAGCTGTGATTCAGTTAAAAAAAGACCATCTTGTGCCATCTTGAGTCTGTCTTTATAAGTGTGTAAATATTTTTTAGGGTTTATATTTACCTAAATGATAACACTTAAAATAGATAAAAAAAAAGATATATGTAAAGACGGAATAAGCAAGGCGATAGAAGTCCTTATAGACTCAGGTGTAGACCTATCGACTCTGTTTGATCAAGGCGGTTTACTNAAACAATTAAGCAAACGTCTTGTAGAAAAAGCGTTANAATCAGAAATGGATAGCCATTTAGGTTATACCAAATATAGTCGTAGTGATTCAGAAAATGCTCGTAATGGTTTATCTAGTAAGCAAGTTATAACTGATAATGGTGTTATATCGGTTGATGTCCCCCGAGATAGATCATCGGCTTTTGAACCTGTTTTATTACCTAAGCGTCAAAGAAGAATCCCTGGTTTAGATGATAAGATCTTATCTTTATATGCTAAAGGGATGAGCCTATCAGATATTCAACTTCAAATACAAGAATTATATGGAGCAGAAGTTAGTGAAAGCCTGATAAGTAAGATCACAGATTCTATTATTGAAGATGTTAAGATATGGCAAAATCGTCCATTAGAAACAGTCTATCCAATTGTTTTTTTTGATTGTTTTGTAGTTAAGGTTAGACAAGACAAACGCATCATGAATAAGTCAGTCTATGTTGCGTTAGGTATAGATCGATTAGGGATAAAAGATGTTTTAGGACTATGGATGAGTGAAAATGAAGGATCTAAGTTTTGGTTAGGTAATTTGACAGAGCTCAAAAATCGTGGTATGCAGGATATGCTGATTGCTTGTACAGATAATTTATCAGGTATGTCTGAGGCAATCNGTGCTGTATATCCTAAAACAGACCACCAACTCTGTATCGTTCACCAAATTAGGAATAGCTTGAAGTATGTATCCTATAAAGATAGGAAAGCATTATCTGCTGATTTAAAGCCAATTTATACATCAGTAAATGAAGAAGAAGCACTAATAGCATTAGAAACTTTTGCCAACAAATGGGATAAACAGTACCCACAAATAGCCAAGGCTTGGTATGCCAATTGGAATAATCTGAGAGCCTGTAAGCGATTTTGTGTAAGTGCCATTTTTTAAGAAAATCTTCCTTCAAATTCTATAGCGAATCGATTGATAGCGGCTCTCCAATCATGTAGAGCCATAGTCCACTTTTGTGATGCTTTTTGTATAGCTAAATATACCACTTTTAATGCAGATTGGTCATTAGGAAAAAATTTACGGTTATTGATCGATTTTCTAATCGCACTATTAAGTGATTCTATNGTATGCCAATTGGAATAATCTGATGCTATTTTTACAATACCCTAATGCAATACGTANGGTTATTTANACAACAAATATTGTTGAATCTGTAAATAGTCAATTCCGTAGAGTTACTAAAAATAAAAGAGTGTTTCCTAACGATTTAGCTGTTTTTAAAACCTTGTATCTAACTATTAACTACATAACCAGAAAGTGGACCATGCCTATGCATAATTGGAGTGAGGCTATAGCACATTTTTTAATTAAATTCGAACATAGAATTTAAAACACATAAAAATATTTTACACACTTAAATGGACAGAGCCGATTTTTATTCTTCTTCTTTTTATTGTTAGCTTTTTCCTCTTCCTCTTCCTCTTTGTTGTCTGTTACTTCCATTGAGCTTGCTGTCTATATCTGTTGGGCTTGTTACTTTATCTTCTGTTTCTATTTGTGCTTCGGTTGTTGGTGTTGTTTTTACTATCGGTGCTTCCTGTTTCTCCTTGTTCTCCTGGTGGTCCTTGCGGTCTATCTGGCCCTTTCTCTCCTTGTAGCCCTGGGTTCCTTGTGGCCCTTGTTCTCCTTGTGGCCCTTGTTCTCCTTGTGGCCCTTGTTCTCCTTGTGGCCCTTTCTCTCCTTGTGGCCCTTTCTCTCCTTGTGGCCCTTTCTCTCCTTGTGGCCCTTTCTCTCCTTGTGGCCCTTGTTCTCCTTGTGGCCCTTGTTCTCCTTGTGGCCCTTTCTCTCCTTGTGGCCCTTTCTCTCCTTGTGGCCCTTGTTCTCCTTGTGGCCCTTTCTCTCCTTGTGGCCCTTGTTCTCCTTGTGGCCCTTGTTCTCCTTGTGGCCCTTTCTCTCCTTGTGGCCCTTGTTCTCCTTGTGGCCCTTTCTCTCCTTGTGGCCCTTGTTCTCCTTGTGGCCCTTTCTCTCCTTGTGGCCCTTGTTCTCCTTGTGGCCCTTGTTCTCCTTGTGGCCCTTTCTCTCCTTGTGGCCCTTGTTCTCCTTGTGGCCCTTTCTCTCCTTGTGGCCCTTGTTCTCCTTGTGGCCCTTTCTCTCCTTGTGGCCCTTGTTCTCCTTGTGGCCCTTTCTCTCCTTGCGGTCCTTTCTCTCCTTGTGGCCCTTGTTCTCCTTGTGGCCCTTTCTCTCCTTGCGGTCCTGGTGCTCCTTGCGGTCCTGGTGCTCCGTCTAGTTCTAGTTCTAGTTCTTTTATTCCTTTTGAAGCATTTGCGCTTTGCTGCAAGGTGCTTCCTTGAGATTTGGCATTACCTGAATCCTTAACCCTATTTGGAGAGGTCGCGTTATCGAAACAGCTAGATGTAGTTAAAGATAGCATAGAGCCATATAGGAAAGTTTTTATGTTGTTTTT
The DNA here is from genome assembly GCF_000304455.1 of Cardinium endosymbiont cEper1 of Encarsia pergandiella. Classification (NCBI taxonomy): domain Bacteria; kingdom Pseudomonadati; phylum Bacteroidota; class Cytophagia; order Cytophagales; family Amoebophilaceae; genus Candidatus Cardinium; species Cardinium endosymbiont of Encarsia pergandiella. Next base: position 724,506 of record NC_018605.1, on the reverse strand, counting down.
CATTGTTTTAATCTATGTTTAGTCGTTGTTGTACTTAGCTTAAAGTATTATTTTAAGTATAAATGTATAAATACTTCAAACTTATTTCTTTATTTTTAGAAAAGTTTAAATAAAATTAAATATATTTTTAATTTTATCAAAATAGATACATTGATAAAAATTTTTATCTGTTTATGTAGCTATAAGTTGTAGCTATGGTGATATAGCAGAGCAGGTAAAATTCCACTTAACTTTGGAAAACTAGTAAGTTTTTTAACTTATTTATAGTTTTTTTGCTAAAATTTTGTGTTTATTTAGTGAGTTTTAGGAATATCATAAAAAAATATTCAATACCCTCACCCTTCTTAAGGTATACTTATATAATCTGCAGCATTTTATAATAAAACAATATATCTATATTGTATTTGCTAATTAAAAAGTTATCGGTAATTCAATTCCCGATAACTTTTAGGGATGGTTTTTACTATAATCACCAAAGAGTAAGAAATGGAAAAAACAATAAGCTTATATAGTGTTATTTGTTAAAGCTTTATCTAGTAGTTCGTTTACTTTTCTAGTTTTATCTGTCAGTTCTACTACTATACTATCTTTGATGCATTTTTCTCATTTAAGATGCCTCCTTTCCTGATTTCTTTGTTTGTTTATTTAGATCGTCTTGTTTCTGTTCCGTTTTCTGTTGCTGTTACTGTTCCGTTTGTTGCTGCTGCTCCATTTGTTGCTGTGCCAATTTTTGTTGAAGCATCTAGATTTTTCGATCCACCTTCTTTCAATTTTTTATTACCTGAATGGTTAGTGTTATTTGGAGGGGTCGGTTTGTCAAAACAGCTATATGCGCTTAGCGCTACTATGGAGCCGTATACGAATTTTTTTATGTTATTTTTCATCAGTCTGTGTATGCTTGGATGATTATTTCTTAACTTGAAAATATAGCTGCATAATAAAAAAATGTTAAAAACATAAAGCTTTAAGTTTTATACTTTATAACTGATTACAACTAATCTTCCTACCAAAGCAATACTAAGTATATTTCTAATATATTCCAAATGCTTAGCTTTATTTATTTTAAATAGCGGAAGTGGTGTATCTGTTTGGTGTAGCTAGAAGTTGTAGTTATGGGATACAGCAATCAACTAAAAAATTTCACCTGTTTTTTGATGAACTAGAAAAGCTATCATCTTTTTGGTCAAAAGTAGTTTATCACTTTTTTTAAGCTTCTGCCAATGCTTCTGCACCACTTGTGATTTCTGCTAGTGCGCTTGTGATCAATGCTTGCCTTGTTCTATTGTAGCTGATACGAAGTGCTTTTAAAAGGTCGTTTGCATTGTCGGTTGCTTGGCTCATCGTAACCATTCTTGCTGCATGTTCACTGGCACTGGATTCAATCAGCATATGCATGATTTTATGGTTGAGTACTTCGGGGATAAGCTGTGCAATCAATAGCGCTTGGGAAGGTTCGTAGATATACTGGTGTGGTTGGCGGGTGGTTTGCTTATATGTTGCTTCTATATCAGGCAAAAAAGGTAAAAAAGGTAAAAAAGGTAAAAAAGGCAACACAGTTACTTCTTGTTTGCCAGAATTTTTAAAAGCAGTATAAACCAATGCAATTTCACTATAGCTGTTTTGCTGAAAGGCTTCTATACAATAGGTAGTCAGCTCAGCACTGGATTGATCATTCGGTTTTGATAAAAGATCAACATACGCTTCTATAATAGGTATATTGGACTTTTTAAAAAACTGATGGGCTTTTTTACCAATTGTCAACACTTCTACAGGGATAGATGACGCTTGTTGGCGTCTTGTAATATGTTCATATGCGCCTCTGAGTACATTTTTATTAAATGCACCACACAATCCTCGATTGGAGGCAACCACTACCAATAAGAGCCGCTGTTCTATCTTTTTTTGGCTTAAATGGTGGACTGGATGGGATTCATCTATATTTTGAAGTGCAGCATGCAACAATGCATTATGTTGGGTGGCATATGTTTTTAAAGGAAATAGCACCTGCTGGATCTTATGCAATTTCGAAGCAGATACCATTTTCATGGCTTTGGTGATTTGTTGGGTAAAGGCTATCAGATTGATGCGGTCTACTACTTCTTTAAGATGTGCCATAGTAATCAGATTGCTTTACTGTTATTGTAATCTCGAAGCGTACTGCCATCGCCTCTTTCTTTATTTTTTAGCACTATATTTTGTTACAAGAGGCGCTGCTGCTGCTACTAGTACTTCGGCCATTTGCGTTTCCCACTTTCCTGCTGTAATAGTGGTAAGCATAGTAGGGTGTTGGCCGCGCAATAGGGCTAAAAATTCTTTTTCAAATGGTTTAAGCTGATCCAGTGGAACGGTATCCAAGTACCCATTCATAGCTATATATAGAATGGCAACTTGCTCTTCTATCGGCATAGGCGTATGCAAATTTTGCTTAAGCAATTCTTGGTTTTTACGACCTCTGTCGATAGCTTTTTTGGTAGTGGCATCTAAATCAGCACTAAATTTTGAAAAAGCTTCTAACTCAGCAAATTGTGCTTGGTCCAATTTTAAGGTAGCAGCCACTTTTTTAATCGCCCTGATTTGTGCAGCACCGCCAATGCGGGATACAGAAATGCCAACGTTAATGGCAGGTTTGATGCCTGCGTTGAATAAATTCATTTCTAAAAATATTTGCCCGTCCGTAATCGAAATAACGTTGGTAGGAATATAAGCCGATACGTCACCCATTTGGGTCTCTATAATCGGCAACGCGGTAAGCGATCCGCCACCTTTGACTTTTCCAACTAAGCCATAAGGAATCGCTTCCATAGAAGCAGCCATTGCATCGTTGGCAATAATGCGTGCTGCTCGTTCTAGTAAACGGGCATGTAGGTAAAAAATATCACCAGGAAAAGCTTCCCGGCCAGGTGGCCTTCTTAATAGTAAGGATAATTCTCTGTACGCAACAGCCTGTTTGGAAAGGTCATCATAGATAACCAGTGCATCTCTGCCTGTATCTCTAAAAAATTCACCAATAGCTGCGCCTGCAAAGGGGGCAAAAGATTGCATGGGCGCGGAAGCAGAAGAAGGGGCTGCTACGATCGTGGTATAGGCCATTGCACCATGGCGGGTTAAAATGTCTACTACGTTGGCTATAGCCGATGCTTTTTGACCAATGGCTACATAAATACAATAAATAGGCTTCCCTTGCTCAAATAATTTACGTTGATGGATAATGGTGTCTAGGGCAATAGAGGTTTTACCAGATTGCCTATCTCCAATAATAAGCTCTCGTTGTCCTTTGCCAATTGGAATCATTGCATCAATGGCTTTTAGTCCTGTTTGGAGGGGTGCATCTACTGGTTGACGGTAGATTACACCAGGACCGTTCCGTTCTAGCGCCATTTCAAAAGTTTCCCCAATAATAGGACCTTTGCCATCTATCGGTAAGCCAAGGGTATCCACCACACGACCTAGTAATCCTTCGCCTACTCGAATGGAGGCGACATTTTTGGTTCGCGTTACTACATCTCCCTCTTTGATGGAATTAGCCTCTCCTAAAATAACGGCACCTACCATATGCTCTTCTAAGTTTAACGCTAATCCTTTTGATCCATTGGAAAAAGATAGTAACTCTCCTGCTTGTGCATGTAAAAGACCGTAGATGCGGACTACGCCATCACCAGATTGAACGACTATACCTGTTTCTGCTAGTTCAGCTTCTGTTTTAAAATTGGCTAGTTGTGCTTTGAGTATTGCAGTAACCGCATCTGTATTTATTTGCGCCATTGGTTCAATTATATAATTTTGTCTGCTCCATAGCGTATGGTTGCATTTAACTAGGCTTCTCTATCTATTACTAACGCTATCCCAAACAGTTTTGTAGGGTGTGTAGCGCGTGCTGTATGCTTCTGTCTAATTTTAATGTGCCCATTTGAAGAATGTATCCTCCAATAATACAGGGATCAATTTGTTGTTTCATTACTACTTCTTTACAGGACACCCATTTTTTTACCTCTTCTGTTAATTGCTTGATCAAAGCTTCTGGTAAAGCCGTGGCAGTTGTTAAAAGGGCAGATTGAATGCCCATATAGCTACGATAGGCTACCCAAAAAGCAGTTAAAATTTCCTTTAGTAAACCAATTTGATTTTGATCAATGATGATTTTAAGAAACCTCCATAGCATAGGGCTAAGGGGCTGTGTAGAAATTTTTTCAAGTAGTTTTCGTTTTCCAGAACGGGGTATAGTAGGATTATTCAGTAATCTATCTAGTAGAGGACAGTCCCTAAACTGGTTTTGCAAAAAAGAAAGGTCATTATGTATACTTGTTAGTATGTTATCTTGAATGGCTTGGGCTAAAAACAGGCTAGCATATCGTGCTGCTATCTTCTTTTTTTTTAACATAGATCAGGGTTTGTATGCATGAGGCAGTTTATTTGCCATGAGTCGTTCTATTAGCGCCCATTGGGATGAATCTTGACTTAATTCTTTGACCAATAATTTTTCAGTAATTTGAACAACTAGTGAGCCAACATTGGCTTTAACTGTTTCAAGGGCACGTTCTTCTTCTCTAGTTATGGCTACTTTAGCTTCTGCCAATAAACGTTCTTTTAGGACTAAAGCTTCTTGATGTGCTTGATCAATAATGGCCCGTTGGGTAACCAGCGCTTCACCAACAATACGTGCACGTTCTAGATGGGCTTCTTCTATAAGTTTGGCTCGGTCCTCCTCTAGTTGCTTGATTAATACTTTTGCCTCAGTGATTTTATATACCGCATGGGCTACTGCATCTTCTCGTGCTTTTAGGATTTCTAAAATAGGCCTCCAGGCAAATTTAGATAATACCAAAAGGACGACTAAAAAAGTTATGGTTTGCCAAAATATAATACCAAAATCTGGCGTTATTAAAGTCATAAAAGCTATAGTTGTAAGAAAATAGACTAGCCAAGTTGACTAAACCCATACTATTTGTTAGCAATCAAAAGACAAATTAGTACGCCAAATAGGGCAACTCCTTCAATAAGTGCACAAGCAATAATCATGGCAGTTTGAATCTTTCCGCTCATCTCTGGCTGTCTGCTTATAGCTTCCATCGCAGCGGCTCCAATTTTACCAATCCCAATGCCTGCGCCTAAGGCAATAATACCTGCACCAATTCCCGCACTAAATAGATCTAATAGAACCAACATAAAAAAATTTGTTTAATTGTTAAATAAAGAGGATAGGTAAATATATAAAATATTAAGCAATACAACCCTATTAATGGTTGCCTTCATCAACAGCTTGTCCCAGGTAAATGGCAGAAAGCAGTGTAAAAACATAGGCTTGTAAAAATGCAACGAGCAATTTTAGCAAAAACATAAAGACTCCGAAAGGTAGACTGACCATAAAGCCGATGCATATACTTTTCATGCTAAACACAAGTCCTATGATACTTAATAAAATGATGTGACCGGCTGTAATGTTGGTGAATAACCGGACCATAAGCGAAAAAAACTTTGTGAAAATCCCCAAAATTTCTATTGGCATCATAATAGGCAACAGCCAATTTGGTACCCCTTCTGGCTTAAATATATGGCGCCAATAGGATTTATTACCGTTGAAAATAGTGATCAGCATAGTAAAAGCAGCCAGCACCAAGGTGACTGAAATGCTCCCTGTTACATTGGCACCACCTGGCAATAGCCCCAAAAGATTATTAAGCCATATAAAGCAAAAAATGGTTAACAGATAAGGTAAAAATCTTCTATAGTGTTGCGGGCCTATGTTAGGCAGGGCTATTTCATTTTTTATAAAAGATATGATTAAATCTATACAAGCCAACCATCCTTTGGGTGGAGCAAGTGGGGCCCGCCTATAGCTGTTTGCCATCCATAGCAGTCCGCTTATTAGGAGTACCATACTTAAAAACATAGCTGCTATGTTTTTTGTAATAGACAGATCTAAAACAGATCGGCTTGGATCTAGCGGATGAATTTTTTGATTCGAAAGAAAGTAGCCACAAAATGGAGTAGGCTGGTGGTTTTTATCATAAAAATGGGCAGAGGAGAAACACTCTATACCTTTATCTGAAGAATACAGTATAACGGGTAGGTATAGTTCAATGTGTTTTCTAGCAATGGTGGCAAAGTGCCAACTATGGGCATCTGCAACATGCTCCATAACTGGATTTTTAGCTTGTGGCGATGTGGGATGGCCACTAAAAGATGGCCAAGATAGGATAAAAGCCAATAGGTATTTTACCCAAACAACTTTTTTTGATGCCATCTGCTCCTTTAGGATGGCATGAAATATGCTAAATAATCTATAGGGTAACATAAGCAATTGGGGCTAAATATTTATCTATGCTAAGGTACGCAGTTACAAGGAATTTTTCAAAAAAATGTTAGACGATGATCTATTTAGCTTTGACACACTACTACAAATATAGGCCTAATCAAAAAAAGACCAATGGATACCAATGTCTGCTGCCTTTTTAAGTCCAGGATAAAATGGTGTGGCAAAATAGGCAGATGGCTTATGCATAAAATCGTTGATAAAGCTGTATTTCAAAGAAAGTTTTAAGTTGTTAATACGGATATTGTAAAATAGGTCTATGATTGGGCGTCCTTGTGTAGCAAATTGGTTTTGGCGGTAAAATTGCTGTGCGATTACATCGTAGCCATCTCCGTAGTAAAGCTCTTTAAAATGTACATTGATACCTGTTTCTATATCCATCTTTTTATCGTAGGGCTGGTTTGCATAGTAATAACGACCTGTGTACATATAAGGAGGTGTATAGCCTTTAAAAGGCTTTCCCCCCTTGCTGATGTCCCATTGTATGGTAATATTGTGGTCAAAATGAAAGTATGAAAAGAAGCAAAAATTTAAGTTCCCCTCTAAAGAAAAAAGATAAATAGGGGTAGTGATCTGTATAGGCTCCGATATACAATGGTCGGCTCTATCTGGTAGTATGGCCTTCTGGTAGCCAATATAGTTGTTTAGCCTTTTAAACGATAAAATCGGATGAATGGTTGTATGGAGCCATTTATACCATACTGCTGCATCTATTGCTTGTGCAGATGGCGCTATAAAATCCTTCTTCCATAACCTGTGTCTGCTATAACCATAGGATACTATGTAAGGCACTTTATGCTTAATGGTATGACAGGAAACTTTAAAAAATTTATCTTGGTAAGCTATGTTTAATTTATGATAGCCTCCTTTTTCCAATAGATAAGCGCCATCTACATAAAGCGTACGATGGTTGGTAAAGTGCAACCGCGTATTACCCCCTATATAGTGTTCTTTTGCTAATTTTTTGTCCTTTAAAGGGCTGTCGTATGTTTTGGGATTAGGCGTAGAGAAATTATATTCTAGATCAATGGATTCGATTGTATAATGTACTGCATAAAATAGATTATGGCGTTCTATATCTCCTTTAATTCCTATTTCATGGCCAAAGGATTGCATGGTCACACGGTTTTCCTCTTTGTCATCTTCATCCGTTTCTTCAGAGATACACTCCAGTAGTGTTTTGTATAGATTTTTAATGGTACATAGATTGTTGGTACGGTTATAGTTGAACTCATGGTATAATTGTAGTGGTTTACTGAACTCGTAATGATGGTAGAGGTAAAAACTACGTCTAAGATCTTTATGCATTACTTTTTTGTCTATTTTGTTTTGCATATATGCCTCTTCTAACAAAGGGAAAGAAGAGGCATATCGTTTACTTGGACTTTTTTCATCAAACTTAAATTGATCTTTTTCTTTTTTGCTTGAACGTACACCACCCGTTTCTTTGGTCAGATACTGCATATTCGATCCACTCATAAATAGATGATAGCACTCATCTGAACTTTTCATATGGGTAAAAATATCAAAATGGGGGAACCCATTAATGATTTTATCATCTTTGCTATGTGGCCATTCTTTTTCTGTCATAGCACCATGCAAATGGATGCCTATGTGCCAGTTTTTAAGGAGCCGTTGGGTATAACAGCCATCAAAGAAGAAACTACCTAAATTGGCCAGTACAATATTAAAATAGGCATATGCTTTGGCAGTATAGTAGTAACGTATATCTTGAGGTGGTTGAAAGTAAAAGTCATAGGCGGAAAGGCCATAGGTCGCACCTATATGTTGGGGTAACCTGTAAAATAAATGTTGAGCCGCTGTCCAATGATTACCCAGATCTTGAAAATTGTAGTGATGACGTTCTGCAACTGTAAAATGGTCCATCTTCGTTACCGATCGGTCGATGCGATGATACCTTCTGTAATTTTGTTTTATGGCACGTGGTGTTATAAAAAAAGTAGTAGTTGCGTCCACCTTTTCTTCTTGTGTTTTTTCAAAGATCTCTTCTGCTTTTTCGTTTCCATACGCATTAAATGATTGGATAACAACCAAAAGAAATAGATTATACCACCACCCAATCCAAAGATTTGCCATATTAATATTTTTAATATTGAAGTTACAAATATAATGACTTGTATGGAGCTACGATGGTAAAATAAACTAGAAAATTACAAGCGATGCCAATCCGTTTAAAGCAGACAACCGATCTATCTGGGCTATTAAATAGTCCTATCATATTAAGGTAAATTTTGGATTATATAAATTTATACTAATAATCAGTTTATAAAAATATAATCAAATTCTGATAATCAAAGTTTTTAAAAATATTTTTTGATAAAACCATGATTTAAGGATTTAAGATTCATAAAAGATTATATATAATTGTCTAGTAATCAGATGTAATAAAATTATTTTTAATCCGAAACGGCGCACGTTAATACATGCTATGTAAAAAGTGGGCGTATGATTAGACTAAGAAAGTACAGTTTGCATAATTCTTTTTTCAAAGTTTTCCGCTGTTTCTTGCAGAAATCCTACCTCTATGGGAATATAAAATATAGGTAATCGGACCAATTGCTTGATCGAATCATGCGCTGTTAATCTTACATAATCTTTTTCTGTTGTAACAATGGCTTTATCTGTATCGCTTAATCCATGAAATACACTGATAATTTTTAATATATCAGCATAATTGAACCAGTGATGATCTGGAAAAATCAGATGTGTAATCTTATGTCCATTGGTTTCTAAATAATTTCGTAAAGGTAGGGGGATTGCAATACCGGTAACTAGGAGTAGCACAATCGGCAATTTATCTGCTTTTCGAGTGGCTATCGTCATAGGATTGTGGTAGATGATATGTGTAAAAAAAATCGGTATGGCTTTGGTATAATATCGTTGTATAGAGGCTTTTATGGCTTCCATTTTTAATCGGCTAAGGTTTGTTGGGCTTTTGGTTACCAATATTATATCAGCACGTGATGCGCCTTTACGTGGCTCACGCAATCGACCCAATGGTAGTAGATGGTCCCTAAAAAAAGGCTGATGAAAAGTAGTCAATAAAATATTTAGGTGGGGCATTAGGCAAAGCTGTTGAAAACCATCATCTAAAAGAATTACTTCGACATCTGGCTTATATTCCATAATTTTATCTATTCCTTTAGTTCTGTTTTCGCAAACTGTAATAAGCACATTAGGGTTATCTACAAAATATGTATATATAAGATAAGGCTCATCACCTGCTGTTAAAGCAGAGTCTAGTCCATTGATTATTTTAAAGCCTACCGATTTGCGCTTGTAGCCTCTGCTTAGCACGGCTACGATTTGGTACTTAGCAAGCAATTTGACCAAATAGATTGTCAAAGGTGTTTTACCGGTACCACCTACTGATAGATTGCCTATACTGATCAATATGGGCTTTTTATAAAAAAACTTTTTTTTTATTTTTTTATTGTACAGAAAATGACGTAATGCAACCATTCCTCCATACCCCCAACGCACTATCTGCAACCATAGTGGAAACATAAAATTTATATATTACTAATAAAAATGATCGACTATAATATCCTACAACGGATCTTGTTACACAAGTAACGGTATTTTTCTTATATTAAAGTCTTCTTCAACTAAATTTTAATTCATTCGCACTATATATCTAAACACCCTGATGACCACAAAAGCACCGAGATATAGTTCTACTGCTGTTACCATATCTGATGTGATAAATTACCTAGAGCAAAATGTCCAGTTTCAAAGCCAGCATAGTGTGGCCACATCTCCTGTTGTAGTTGGTGATATAAGTAATATAGTAACGGGCATATTGATTGCCCTGGATATAACGGAAGCGTTATTGGATGAGGCTATTGAAAATAGCTGTAATTTTATAATCGTAAATCAGTCTTTTTTTACCCAACCATTGACTGAAATTACTCCAGAAAGTTATGCTGGGGGATGTATCATTAAAGCCATAAAGTATAAACTTACCATTTATATTTTTAGTACTAATTTAGACTATCTCGGTCAGGGAACTAGCCATCGAATCGCTCATTTGCTTGAGTTACAAGAAACCTACCCCATCATTCCTCAGAAAGCAAGTATGTATAGGCTTACGACCTTTCTGCTGCCCCATGCAGCCAAACATTTAATCCAATCTTTGTGCCAAGTAGGAGCTGTATTGGCTACTGAGCATCTAACTACTGTTGCCGTTAATGGCCACCCTGGAATAGGATTAGAAGCGATATCCTACTTTCCTGCTAGGTTAGGATTAGAATTTTTACAAGAAAGCCAGCTTACGTTTATGGTACCTATGTTTTGTAAGAAAAGAGTCATGCAAACTTTACTCCATGTACATCCTTATGAAAAGGTGACCTACTATTTAGAGCAGGTAGAAGTAATTATAAACAATAGAGGAAGTGGCGTATTCGGTAGTTTGCCTATAGAGTTGCCAGATAAATATTTTTTAAAATACATTAAAACAAAGTTGAATTTAGCCTATCTTCAACATACAAATTATTTCGACCGACCTATTAAAACAGTGGCCATTTATGCGGGCAGTGGTAGTGGATTGTTACAAGAAGTACTTGACAAGAAAATAGATGCGTTTATTACAACGGGCCTACAATATGAACAATTTTTAGAAGCGAATGGTAAAACATTACTCATCGATATAGGCCATCATGCGACTCGATTGGGTCTTAAAAAATTAATACTTGCATTATTATCAAAAGAATTTAATAATATTGTAATACTACGCTGTAAAACTATTACCAACCCTATTCACCACATTAACGATTAGCTAATGGATAAAAATATTGCAATTAAATTAAAAAAACTGTCTGATATTCAGGATGTTGATACAAATCTTAATAATATTTTGAAACTTAGAGGTACCCTTCCAGAAGAGGTATCTAAATTAGAGGCACAGATAGAGGCATTGTCTGCAACTATAGAAGAGCGTGCATTACTATTGACTAAACTAAAAGAGGAGGTAGTACATAAAAAAGCATTTATCAAGCAAGGTGAAAAAAAACTCCAGCAGTATGAAGCGCAGCAAATGGAAGTGCGAAATAATAGAGAATATGACGCCATTACCAAAGAACTTGATCTCCATAGATTGGATATTCAACTTGCAGAAAAATTTCTACATAATGCCTATGGCAATATAGAGCAAGACGAAGCTAATTTAGAAGCTTTTTCGAAACTTTTAGAATCAAAAAAATATGATTTAGTTTTAAAAAAAGAAGAACTTGAAATAATTTTAAAAGCAAGTGAAAGGGAAGAGCAAGCATTATTCCAAACAAGAAAAGAGATTATAGTTGTTTTAGGTGAGCCTTTGTATCTTACTTATGAAAGAATTAGAAAAAATGTACCTAATAATTTGGCAGTAGTTCCTATTAAAAAAGGGGCCTGTGGGGGATGTTGTATAGTCATTCCTCCTCAGCAAAAAATAGGTGTCTATGAACGCAATAAAATAGTACTTTGTGAACATTGTGGTAGAATGTTAATTGCTTTGGAGCAGCCTATTGATGCATTGCTATTCGTTGGCTAAAGCATAAGTGAAGATACTACGTTACTTAGGTGCTGTAATGTAATAAAAATAATTCATGTTACGCTTTTACGTTGCGTACCATTAAGATCAAAAAGTTATGGCAGAACAAGTATATTCACCTCAGGAGCTAAGGTTTTTTGAAAAGATTCTTTTAGAAAAATTAGAAAAAGCTAACCATGAGCTGCAAGTGTTGGAAAAAGTTTTGAGCCGACAAGAAGCAGGTCTAGAGGTTGCTGGTAAGCCATTTGAAGAAAATGCAGAGGTGATAGAGACAGAAAATGTGGGTCAATTAGCTGAGCGTCAGCAAAAGTTTATAAAACAAATTGAACTTGCTATTCAACGCATTAAAAATGGCACCTATGGTATTTGTGTTTTAACAGGTAAAGTTATAGATAAAGAACGTTTAAAGGTAGTCCCTCATACCATGTATGCAGTGGACGCAAAGTTAAATGCAAAAAAATAATCCTTAGGTTGTAAGTGTTATCATGCTCTATGGGCAGTTTTTCTATATAGCTCTTCTGCGGTGTCTTTAATACGGTTAAACAAATTTATTAGTAATGCTGGTCTTTGTGCAAGAAGGGAGGCAGATCAACGCATTAAGTCAGGTCATGTGACGGTCAATGGTGCAGTTGTACAACAGTTAGGTATAAAAGTACCAATCGATGCAGTAGTTACTTATAAGGGTATTCCTTTGCGTCCAGAAAAACTAAAGTATATACTTTTGAACAAACCAAGGGGATATGTGACTACACTACAAGATCCTGAAGGTAGAAAGACCGTTTTACATTTGATTAGTAAACGGTATTGTGCCCAACGTATCTACCCCGTTGGTCGGCTAGATTATGATACTACAGGGTTACTACTCCTAACCAATGATGGAGATTTGGCCTGTAAATTGTCGCATCCTGCCAGTAAAGTTAAGAAACTGTATCATGTAGTATTGAATAGGGCGATACAAATTGAAGATTTACATGCGGTTCAACAAGGTCTTTTACTAGAAGATGGCCTAGTCAAAGTAGATCAAGTCTCTATAGTAAAAGCAGATCCAACTCAAATAGGTATAGCCATCCATATGGGTAAAAATCGCATTATTAGAAGAATTTTTAGCCATTTAGGTTATATAGTCCACCAATTAGATAGGGTAGGTTATGCCCATCTTACTAAGCAACATATACCCCGCGGAAAATGGATCTTTTTGCAAGATAAAGAGGTGTTTAAACTTAAAAATTTGGTATAGACAGTGACTTGTTTTAAAACCTAATAAATACACTAATATTGATGTCCTTTTTAGCCTTTTTATATGTAGGCGCGTTAGAATAGTTGCATGTTGCCATCTTAGTTGTATGCTATTGTTTTGTCATAATGTACAGTGCTATGATCTCTAATCCTGTATGGTTCAATAGAAATATTTTCACCTAGACGAAAGCCTTTCTTTATATAAATCTTTCGTTTTTTTCTAGTTCTATGCGCACATTTAAACCACCCAAACCCATTATTTTATTGATACTTGATGGTTGGGGCTATTCAACAAAAGTTCGTTATAATGCTATTGCAGGTGCAAAAACGCCATATTGGGATTATTTAATGGAGACCTATCCCCATACATTATTGGATGCGTCTGGTGCTTCAGTAGGACTACCAGAAGGTCAAGTAGGTAATTCAGAAGTAGGTCATTTGACAATTGGCACAGGTCGTGTCCTAGACCAAGATTTGACACGTTTGAATAAAGCGATTGAAACAGGAGATTTTTTTACCAACAAAGTATTTTTATCTGCCTTAAGTAAGGCAAATAATAGTGGCGCATCCGTTCATATAGTAGGACTTTTATCACCTGGTGGGGTCCACAGCCATGAAAAACATATATACGCTTTGTTAGCGTTGTGTGGGAAAATGGCTGTACAAAACTGCTATATTCATGTTATGTTGGATGGACGTGATACACCACCTATTAGTGGTGTAACTTCCATCCAACATTTGCAAATGCAATGCAAACAAATAGGAATAGGTCAAATTGCTTCGCTTACTGGCCGATATTATGGAATGGATCGAGACCATCGTTGGGAGCGTACAGAAGCTGCTTATAATTGTATAGTAACAGGTCAAGCCGCCTATAATGCTTCAACCCCTTTAAGCGGTTTAGAAGCAGCTTATGCGCGGGGTGAAACAGATGAATTTGTACAGCCTACTTGTATTTGTCCATTAGATAGGTCACCTATAACGATTGATTCGGGAGATATTGTTTTTTTTATGAATTTTCGATCGGACCGTGTAAGGCAACTTAGTCGTGCTTTAGTCGATCCTAATTTTTCAAATTTTAAACGTACAATTTATCCTCATTTAGCTGATTTTGTTTCATTGACATCATACGCAGCTGATATTCCTAGTCGCATAGCTTTTCCCCCTTTATATATACAAAATGGCTTAGGGGCTTGTTTGTCCCAAGCTGGTTTAACGCAGCTGCGTATAGCAGAAACAGAAAAATATGCCCATGTGACTTTTTTTTTTAATGGAGGCGTTGAACAGCCTTTTCCCAATGAAAGCCGTCTACTGATTCCTTCTAAAAAAGTAGTTACCTATGATCTAGCGCCTGAGATGCGTATGGTAGAAATTACCCATCAAATGGTTCGAGCCATTGAACAAAAGGCTTATGATGTCATTGTTTGCAACTTTGCAAGTCCTGATATGTTGGGTCATACAGGTAATCAATTGGCTACAGAAGCAGCTATTACGGTTGTTGATCAATGTCTTGCTAAAATTATTGCTGCATTAAAGCAGCAAGGAGGTGAAGCGATTATTACAGCTGATCATGGTAATGCAGAATGTATGTATGATGCTAAAATACAACAGCCCCATACTGCCCATACCATCGCACCTGTTCCATTGATTTACGTTGGTCAGCCAGCTAAGCTGGCTAGCGCTGGCACATTAGCCGATGTAGCGCCAACCTTGTTATCCTTATTAGGCCTATCACCATCTAAAGAAATGAGTGGAAAAAATTTACTTCAATGGGTTGTGTGAAAGAGATGCAGCAGTACCATTACTATAATGCTATATTTTGTTTTTTTATAAATCATCTAGTCATTTATGTACACAGATAGGTCTAATCCATCCAACTTAGTAGTCAACCAAGAAGCCCAAACAGCTATTTTAATAGCGCTCATTACATTCCATCAGCCTCTGGCTAAAACAGAATCATACCTTACAGAATTGGCCTTTTTGGCAGGTACTTCTGGATTAAAAATTGTGAAAAATTTTATGCAAAGGTTAGAGCGTCCAAATGGTGCTACTTTTGTAGGTAAGGGTAAGGTAAAAGAGATAGCTGATTTTATAAAATCAGAAAAGATTAGATTTGCTATTTTTGATGATGAGCTTACGCCCTCACAAGTGCGTAATCTAGAAAGATTACTATCTTGCCAGATATTAGATAGAAGTTTATTGATCTTTAATATATTTTCCATGCGTGCCCAAACCAAACAAGCTAGAACACAAGTCGCATTGGCATACCATCAATATTTATTACCAAGGCTTACCAGAATGTGGAGCCATCTTACGAATCAGAAAGGAGGTAGTGCAGGTATGCGTGGTCCTGGCGAAAAAGAATTAGAGACGGATAAAAGAATGATTCAATATAAAATCACCCAACTCCGTAAAAAATTAGCCACTATTGCACAACAATGTACTACCAGACGCAAGGCGCGTATTGATTTAGTTCGGGTCGCATTGGTAGGGTATACAAATGTAGGAAAATCTACTTTAATGAAACTGCTATCTAAGTCAGATGTCTTGACCGATGATAAATTATTTGCTACAGTGGATGCTACTGTACGTAAGGTAGTATTAAATCAGCACTTTTTTTTACTAACTGACACGGTCGGATTTATTCGTAAACTACCCCACACGCTAGTGGAGTGTTTTAAGTCTACATTAGAAGAAATTAAAGAAGCCGATTTGCTGTTGCATATAGTAGATGGATCACATGATGGGTTTCAAGAGCAAATAGATATAGTTGATCAAACGCTAACAGAAATAGGTGCAGCAAATCTACCAAGAATTTTAGTATTCAATAAAATTGATATGATGCACCAAAGTAAGAAAGTTATGGTTATACAAGCAATAGATGCACCAGTTGCTTCCAGAACAGGGTTATATAGTCATGCTGTTAGTGGTTATCCTTCAGTTTGTATATCTGCCACGAAACAGCTACATATAGATCTTTTAAAAGAAATGATCACAAAACAAATAGAGGAAATTCAAGCAACAAAATATATAAAAGCTAGCTCTATTGGCTCTGTGGTTGATATTGGATAAGCTCTTTTCTTCTCTTAAATTTTAGCTATAGATCGATTTTATCCATTATAAACATACAACCCCCATATGACTGATCATTTCTTCAGGACGTTTCCAACGTTTTGTACTAAGCCTTCAATATATTGGATTAAATCGGTTGATACTAGATGGGCATATAGAACTGTTTCACCTTGTTTTACAAATAAATTAGGATCTATAGCAATTAAGTTTCTGGCATGAAGTAGCCGTTTATAGATTTTCCTCCTTATGGGGGGATGGTTGGGCCGAACCATAGGTAGGTATTTATGGTCTAGATCTTTTCTATCTAAGGCCATTAGGTTATGTACATTTTCTTCTTTACATAATTGGCTGGTTAGTGGAATCAAAGTATCATGTTTTGCCCCTTTTTTACCACTAATAAATAGTCCATAGGCTTCATTTAATTGGGCTATCGACTCCTGATTCTTGGCTGTTTTGATATGGGTGTTGAATAAGGATAGCAAATCATTGTGATAGGTACCGATTAGTAAACAAGGTATGTCAAGGTTATCTTTTAAAAACTTATATATGCCTTTTAGACATCTACTATTCGGAGCTATATCTTTTA
This sequence comes from Cardinium endosymbiont cEper1 of Encarsia pergandiella, assembly GCF_000304455.1. Lineage (NCBI taxonomy): Bacteria > Pseudomonadati > Bacteroidota > Cytophagia > Cytophagales > Amoebophilaceae > Candidatus Cardinium > Cardinium endosymbiont of Encarsia pergandiella. Next base: position 707,751 of record NC_018605.1, on the reverse strand, counting down.
ACCCATTTACCGGTGCCCAGTCTAGACGAGCAAGTGTGTATACCCATCCTGCTACCGTGTTGATCCATTTGATTCTAGCTAATGGATAATCTATAAACGCTAATCCAGCTGTTGCATCGGATATAAATCGCTGCATATCCTTACGCGTGAGCTCAAGTAGCGGTGTGCCCATTAGTGGCGCATTAAGGGTAATGATCCCCAGTATATTGAGCTGAAATTTATACGATTTTCCTAAGGTGCAAGCCAATACACCACCTTGACTATATCCAATGATAATGAGAGGAAAAGAAATAGGATCTTTGTGATATCGGATCAGTTCAAGTTCTAGCCACTGAAGCATACCCGCTGCTTGTTGATCTATAGATTGTAGCAGAGATTTTAATCCTGTTCTACAAGTTGGTTGCATGATAAAAATCGCTTTCCCAAATTGTTTAGTCAACTTTTCTGCAATGGGTTTTAGCTCATCTGCCCGTGCGTACAAACCATGTAAAAGCAAAACGGCAAAACTAGCTGCTTGATCTAAGCTAGATAAATCTATTTTATTTTTTGTGTGCATAAACTCTGTGATTCGTAATAATATTGAGGCAGTTTCTATAGATAGTTATTGTAATTTTTTTAAGTTTTTAGTTCTATTTTTTGTAATTTTTTAGGTTAGGGATGCATATAATTCATTATTTATTGGTTTTCACATTAATTTTATACATTTTAGATAGACCATCCCCCTAAATACCTTTTAATATGATATTTGGCGCCCTATATAAATTATAGGCTACAGCTCCCATAACATGTTGCGTATGGCTTTTATCCAGTCCTATATACCTAGTCCCTGCACTACGGAACCACCTCTTAATGCTACCAAATACTCTTTCTACTTTATAGCGCGTCTTAGATACCAATTTATAATATATTTAATCCATAACTGACGTTAATAGAGGGTGTAGTCTAAATCTTCATCTGCAAAATTAGAGTTAGACTATCCATATTTTTTTCATTAAATTTGTAAAAAACTGAAAAATAATTTATACAGATACAGTTGGTGTCTACTCTTAAATGTATGATTCGTAGAGGGTTGTTACACTAAAAATTTAGGATTAAGTATTGACTTGTAATAGATTTATCTATTTTATTTATGAAAGTGAATTCTAGATTATAATATTTTTAATTTGATAATCATTTATAAAAGTTTATTTATAAACAGTTGTATAAAGAATTTTTATTTTTTATATAAATTATTTTGGTTATTAAGTTTTTGTGTTAAAAATTATTTGATTTTGTAAAGTACAATAGCTAATTTTCTAGTAAAAATACGAATAAAATACTGTATTAAAACAGCTTTAAATCAAGTAGGTAAGTATATAATTCAAGTTATTATATTGGGATTTCAAAAAACAAAATACTATAACCTGATTATTTTTAGGATATTTGAGACAGTATTGAATCTTAATTATTAATAGCTTTACTGTAAGTTTATGTTGACCTCAAAATTTCTAAATCCAAAAAACGATGTAGCCTTTCGTAAAATATTTGGTAGTGAAAAACATAAAGATATTCTTATTCATTTTATCAATGATGTGCTAGATCTAAAAGGCTCAGATAAGGTACAAGACGTTAGATTCTTATCTACTATTCAAGATCCAGATATTGCCTGTAAAAAAGAGAGTATAGTAGACGTATTATGTACAGATCAATATGGGAAGCAAATAATAGTAGAGATGCAGGTAGCTCCTCAAGAAGGTTTTGAAAAGAGAGCTCAGCACTATGCCTCTAAAGCCTATTCCAGGCAACTCAACGTAGGTCAAGAAGTAGGTGCTAGATACCAAGATCTCCAAGGAGTAATCTTTATAGCTATTACGGATTATATTGTTTTCCCTACAAAAAAAGATTATTTATCTAATCATGTTATTGTAGACTCTAAAACATATGCAAGAGATTTAAAAGATTTTTCGTTCACTTTTATAGAATTACCCAAATTTAAGATCAAATCTATCGAATTGCTCTCTACAATGATAGAGAAATGGTGCTACTTTTTTAAATATGCGTCCTCTACTAGTGAAGAAGAGGTACGTAAAATAATAGATTCAGACTTAGTGATCCAACGTGCGTATGAAGCGTTAAATCGTTTCAATTGGTCAGAAGAAGAATTAAGGACCTATGAGCAAGAGATCAAGCGGATTATCGATAATCAGGCTGCAGAAGACTATATAAAAGAAAAGGCTAGACAAGAAGGTGAACAGAAAGGTAGACAAGAAGGTAGACAAGAAGGTAGACAAGAAGGTAGACAAGAAGGTAGACAAGAAGGTAGACAAGAAGGTAGACAAGAAGGTAGACAAGAAGGTAGACAAGAAGGTAGACAAGAAGGTAGACAAGAAGGTAGACAAGAAGGTAGACAAGAAGGTAGACAAGAAGGTAGACAAGAAGGTAGACAAGAAGGTAGACAAGAAGGTAGACAAGAAGGTAGACAAGAAGGCATCCGAATAGGCGAAGAAAAAGGTAAGCTAGAGGGAGAAAAAGAGAAAGCTATTTCTATAGCTAGGGTTATTCTTAAAGATGGCTTCCAAGTAGAAAAAGTAATGTTATTTACTGGCTTATCTAAGTCTGATATTCAGCCTATTTAATAGTATTTATCTACTTTTAAGTGCTTTTTCTAAAAGTTGAATGCATTTTTTATGGTTATTCTCCCTGGCGTAATACCCAAAATTTGGGATAAGGGGGGGGCAGTCTATACAAAATCAACCATAGACCCAGACAGAGCCTCTATTCATAGTTGGAATGAGGCTATGGCACATTTTTTAATTAAATTCGAAAATAGAATTTAAAACACATAAAAATATTTTACACAGTTAAATGGACAGAGCCTTTTTACTGTCTGTAAGATTAAATCTTGACTTCTACAAATCGTTAATGCCCTGTTTAATCTCTTTAATATTTTTAAAGTCATTTATAAACAAGCAGTTATATTTTATTGTTCTAAAAAAACGCTCTATAACTACATTATCAATACTTCTACCTTGCCCATTCATTGATATTTTAATACCATACTTTTTTAACAATTGTATGTGACCATGACTGGTATATTGACTTCCATGATCGCTATTAAAGTACTCTGGAGCAGGATATTTGCTAAGAGCTTCTTCTAAAATATCTGTTACAAGTGTTGTATCCATACTGTTAGATACTTTATAGCTCAATATAGCCTTACTATGCCAGTCTATTATAGCTGCAAAATAGATAAATCCATTATTAGTTTTAATATAAGTTATATCCCCGCTCCAAACCTGATTTGATTTAGGTACATAAAGACGCCTGGTCTGACCAGAGGAAAACCAATACTTATCTAGTAAATAACCATGTGCTTTATATTTAGAAGACTTAAAAGAAGTAAAAACTTTTTTACGCGGATAAACAGCACATAAGCCCATTCTACGCATATAATGTAGCACACGATTTTTTCCTATAGACAAACCATCTTCTAATAACTGGTTATATATATAACGGTATCCGTATTCTGGATGATCGATATAAATATCAGCTATTTTATTGATAAGCTCCTTATTAAAACTATCTTCTATACTAGATTTATAATATAAAAAAGAACGATTAATCGATAATAATTTACATTGTCTTGCCTTAAGTAAATGAGTAAGCTTGGATTCGACAAGACCTTTTTTACTTAATAAGTCCAAGCTCTTTAGCTTTCCCACTGCCCAGTCCCGCTCAACTGTAGTTTTACCTAATGTCTTGGCTAAGGAATCATTTTCATCCTTTAAATGAGCTATTTCATCTTTGTATGCACTAACAACTTTGGATGGATCAAAAGCTAAATAAGCATGCTCCATAAACTGATGTTTCCAATTTTGAAGTGTTTTGCTAGTTACTCCATACTTGGACGATAACTCTACTAACGTCAATTCTTCTTTTAATAAATCTAAGACTATTTTAGTCTTCTCTACTGAACTAAACTTTCTAACCTTTTTTCTTCCCATTTTATAAACTCGTTTGTGAAACAATAAAACTAGTACAATACGAAACAAAGTATCTAATTTTCTGTCCGATTTTTTCGGTCCACTATACTTGTTTCCCTTTTTTATGGCAAGTAGCCCATTGATCTGGTTCTATTATATGTACTGTAGGGGAAACATGATACGGGTTAATATACTTTTTAACATGAGGGAAATTACTCAGCACCCATAGTATAATAATTATACAATACTTCATAACTGTTTAGTCCCAGTAAGAAATGGTTTGGATTAGTATTAAAATATTCTGGATTTTTTCCCATGTATCCAAAATAGCTTTCCAAGGAGTTTTTCCTTTTAGTGCTTTTAATCGTTTAGCAAAATTGTAAGCCATCAAGTAAGCATGTAAATGAGTTTTTAATTGAATTATGATTAGCATACATAAAATTATGCACCGTAGCTTCCTTTAAAGTCCTATTCATGCGCTCTACTTGACCCTTGGTCCATAGATGCTTCACTTTAGTTTTTCTATGTTCAATAGCATGTGCTTTGCAAACCCTATCAAATATATTCGGAAAAGCATGCCTGTGTTGTTGATAATGGGTAAACTGAATGCCATTATCGGTTAATATCTTATGAATCCTATAAGGTACTGATTGAATTAAATTACCTAAGAACTCTACTGCTAACATCTTGGTTTGTTTTGTATGTAATTCAGCATATGCAAACTTAGATACCCGATCAATAGCTACATACAAATATAGTTTACCCTCTACTGTGCTTACTTCTGCTATATCTATATGAAAATAACCAATGGGATAAGATTTAAATTTTTTTTCTGATTAATAAAAGGTTTATCTTTTGGTAAAACAGAACAACCATGACGTTTAAAGCAACGATGTAAGGTAGATCTAGTTAAATGAGGAATAGTCTCTTGAAGACTATATAATACATCATCAAGTGGCAGTTGAGTCAGCTTTCTAAAAGCTATGACTGCTGCCTCCTGAGAACTACTTAATACTTTAGATCTACGTTCTTTAGGACCCATAGGTAAGTCTTTAGGACTTGCTCTTTTACGCCATTTAACTACTGTTTTAGGATTAACATTAAATAATTTAGAGGTCTCTTTTATGCTCTTTTTACATAAACGTATTGCTCTACGGGTTGCCTCCGTTGTTCTGGCATTTGAGTGTAATATTTGTACGATAAATCATCTTGCCATTTATTTGTTGAAGCATATAATATACCACAATTATACGGGACTAAACAAACCAGCAGTTTGCTAAATATGCGGTATGGATTGTTCTATACCGGGGGTTCGAATCCCCCCCTATCCGCTTTTTATTTTGCTTATAGATTCGGGACGTAGCGTAGCTCGGTTATCGCGTCTGCTTTGGGAGCAGAAGGTCGCAGGTTCGAATCCTGCCGCCCCGACTGACAAGTTGATAGCAAATGTCAACCAGTTTCATGGGGCTTCTTTCTCACTTAGGTTCTATCTCTTTAGTAGTGCAAGCTTGCCAAGTGACTAAAACTAAATAAATATATCTTAGGTTCCGTAGCTCAATGGATAGAGCAACTGCCTTCTAAGCAGTAGGTTTGAAGGTGCGAATCCTTCCGGAACCACTCTATAAGGATAGATTGGGCAATTTGAGACCACTCTAGTAGAAAATTTCAACGTGTTAAAGTATTATTTTTATATTTTAACGTGATTGAGTGCTTCTATAATAGATTGATGTCCCTTTCGAGTAGCCAAAGTAAGCGCTGTTTCTTGCCATTGGTTGGTTATATTAAGATTGGCACCGGCTGCAAGCAGTTGCTTTAGGATCGCACTATGACCTTTTTTAGCTGCCCACATCAACGCAGTATTACCTGAATGGGTTTGTATATCAAGACGAGCACCAGATTCTAACAATAGCTGTATACTTTCTTTTGAACCATTTTTGACCGCCAAAATCAGCGCAGTATTACCTACATTACTGGACAAATTTGGATCAGCGCCCGCGCGAAGCAACGCATTAACAATGGCAGGATAATTGTACTGTGCTGCATACATCAATGGTGTTAATTCCGCAATCGCATCTACACCAAAAAGGGTTTGCACGATCTTTTGTCCTTGAATTTGAAGATTAACAGTAGCCGCTAGTTTACTTTTACCCAATTGATTGAACGATGCACCTGCAGCTATTAATGCCTGAACAATTGGTAGATGACCCATTTTAGCTGCTTGTATAATAGGGGTAAATCCTTGATGATTGGCTAAGCTTAGACTAGCACCAGCAGCCAATAACACTTGAACTATTTCAAAATGGCCATTTTGAATGGCACATAATAATGCTGTATCACCCTCTATGGTTTGAATATTTAGATCGGCTTTTGCAGCAATAAGTACTTTAAAAATATCTACATGCCCTTTCCAAGCCGCTTGCATAAGAGGCGTTACCTGATGCGCATTTGCTTGATCCACTTGTACACCAGCTGCAATAAATCGCTCTACAACGGCCAGATTACCTCCTATTACTGCCCGCATAAACGGGGTTTCATCACCAGCTGTAGGGGAGTCTAATTTTGCACCTGCCTGGAGCAATGGATCAACTAGGGATAGATCCGTAGCTGCATAACCTAAGGGTGTCTCACCTGCAGCAGTTGGTACATTAGGATCCGCAGCTGAGGCAAGCAGTTTCTGGACCACTGCTTTATGCCCTTTGGCAACAGCATAGGTAAGGGCAGTATAACCCAGATGGGTAGTGGCATTCAGTTCCGCACCTCCTTCGATCAATTGTGCAACCAGATCATGATCTCCGTTCAATGCAGCAACTATTAGTGGGGTAACCCCCTTTTGATTGGCCATATGAATGGATGCTCCTGCTTTGATAAGCCGCTTGGCCATATCCGTATAGCCCATAGCAGTTGCCTGAAGTAAAGCAGTAACAGCTGATGCTGTTTTCTTATTAAGATCGGCTCCCGCAGCAATGAGTTGATCTACTACTGCCTGCTGGTTCGCTCTAATAGCTATGATTAAAGGCGTAGCAGCTGTATTATTTTGACTATTTAAATGAGCCCCGGCTTCTATTAATCTAGAGACCACTTCGGTATGCCCTGCAGCAGCAGCTACCATTAAAAAGGTATAACCATTCGATGTTTGTATATTTAAATTGGTTTTAGGACGGATCAATTTATTTATAAGGGCTAGATCGTTTTGGTAGACTGCCTTAAACAGCGCATCAACTGGTTTATTATTTACAAAACTAGCCCCTGCTTTGATAAGCTGACCGGCAATGGTAGTATGACCTTGGAAGACGGCCGTTATTAAAGCAGCTGTACCTTGATAAGATCGAAGGTTAACTTTTGGTTTGGTATGGCGTAGGAGTTGATCGACCAATTTGCTTTGCCCTCTTGCTACAGCCATGGTTAATGGCGTATCCTTTAAACCCGTTTGTATATTTGGGTTGGCACCTGCCCGTAGTAGCCTTAAGGCAATTGGCTCATAGCCTTGTTCAATGGCGCACATAAGTGCGGTATAGCCTCCATTATCTTGCAAATTTAATTTGGCTTTTGCCTCTACTAACCTAGCTACAACTGCATCGTGGCCATGGATAACAGCTGCCATTAATGGAGACTCTTTGTAACATTTCGTACAGGCATCTACTTTAGCCCCCTGCTTTAACAAAGCATCCACCCATTTAATATGACCCCTTAAGGCTGCGTAGTACAAAAGGGGACAACCATCATCACTTAGCTGGTGCACTGTTTTTTTATCTAATTGATCAGATTGACCTTCAAAAACAGCTAAACATAATTTGTGGATATCTTCATCCGAATGAAAGCGTGCACCCGCCCCAATTAACCTTTTAGCAATAGAGAGATTTTTATGTCTCAATGCTTCACTTAATGGAGAAAGACGACGGGTATGCTGGTAATTGACGATGATACCTTGCTCAAGTAGCTGATCTACGATGGTTTCATGGCCATATACGACTGCCAATGAAAGGGCTGTTTCCCCAGTTTTAACTAAAATTAAATCAGATCTAGCCCCTGCGGCCAACAACTGCATGGCTACATCTATATGGCCAGCTTTTATAGCCACCATAAGGGGGGTACCCTGGTCTGTATGACCGTCTATATCCGCACCAGCTGTTAATAACTTCTGGAGAATGCTCCGGTAGCCCTGCTTAGCCGCTAAAATAAGCGGCGTATCGCCATTGGTAGCGGCAACATCTAATGGTGCATGGGCTTGTATCAAACGGGTGGCTGCAGCCGTTTGGCCCTGTTGTATGGCCAGCATTAAGGCAGTATAACCGCCTTTCTTTTTAGCGGTTAATGCTACCTGAGCACCTGCTTGAATGAGTTGGTCCATCACCTCTACGTAACCTTTTTGAGCAGCTAGCATCAGGGCAGTAGCAGCTTGTTTGTTTTCTTGTAGATCTAATCTAGCCCCTGCATGAAGCAACTTTGCTACCAACTTACCATGACCACGCTTGGCTGCTATCATTAAGGCAGTAGTACCATTTTTGGTTGATTGATCTATGTTAGTTTTGTTTGTATGGATCAATGCTTCTACCGTTTTAAGATCACCTGCTCTAACGGCCATAAACCAATCTTTAGCAAATACCTGATGGATACAAAGAACAATGATGGCTAAACAGGTTAACAACCGTTGAATGATTTTCATAATAATATAATTTATATAGCGTGGTTTTGTAGTCTTACCGGTAGTTACCAAACAACTGGCTCGTATAAAATAGGGACTCTAGTAGTCAGCATGACTACATTAATTTTACTGAGTTGCACTTGCTTTTTTATACTATATAGGTTAGCCATACAGGGTAGTATGCGTTTAAAAATAGCTTCCTCTTCCTTAAATCTTGCTGCTTGAATAGAACTTACAATAGCATTTGTAAGCAGGCCAGTCAAAATACCATTGCTATAATCTCGATAATTTCCTTGATTTTTTTTATAGTTTTGGTAGTGATTATAATCACGCTCTGCCAACAACTGAGCTGTATAATATCGTTGGATAAGCTTCCAAGTAGCTTTTTCGCTGTCCTCAGTAAAACTTTTAAGCCGTTCTCCAGCATAGATACTGCATATTATATCTGCATCGCTAGTAATATCTATTCTATTGATATCCAGTCCTATACAATGGTCACCCGAATGGTAAAAAGTAGCGTATTTGGCTAATTTTCTGGGATTTTCTAGACAAAGAGAAGTATACGCAATGATATCATATGCGGGTTCTTTAACTTTAGTGCTTTTCTTTTTTTTATTTTTATGCTTTTTTTGCTGTTCTGGATCGTCCTGAACAGCTGTTTTTTTTGTCTTTGCTTCTACAGATGGTATGGGCATAGAGACTAAACTGCAGCAGCACAAGAAACAGTAGTACAATATTCTTTTAAAGTAGCAGAATATACCCCGCTTGAATAATGGTTGTTCCATAACCTTATAGATCATTTATTATTGAATTAAAACGCAGCATGAAAATAGATAGAGACAGCTTTATACAATAAGGTTAAGGTATAACCTGATGACAAAGTAGATAACACTGGTTATTTAAAACTTAAAGAGAGATTTACACCAAGCAGAAAAGAAGGTTTAAATACCGATTGATTACCATCTTTAAATAAATTATTAAGCTCCGTTAAAAGTTTTAGTGAAAGACGTGCATCTACTCTATCTAAAACTACTCCTAGCCCAATTCTAGGAATAACCTTCCATCCCATCAAGTCAAATATTTTTTGTTTGTTTTCTGTTATATTAGCATTTTTATACCCAATACCGAATACGCCCAATAGACTTATATTATCTGATACAGGTAGCATAGGCATACAGTCTAAACCAAAACCAAGGGTATAGAAACTGAGGTCAGTTTTAATAGGCTCACTCCTGAATAAATATTCTTTCCTTCCTGCATAGCTGTGCAACCATTCAAAAGCTAACTCGGTAGCAAAATATTGCATCCACTGGCGTCCTACCAATGCCCCCAATAGAACAGCACCCCTGGAGTAACTACCCCCCAGACAAATTATTTTGGGGTGGTTGACATTAAGACTTGCATATCCTAATTGGGACTTAATACCTGTATAAAAGTAATGCTTTAGATCTTGATGCGGAGTCCCTAATCTAATCCTAAAAGCTGCTGCTTGATGGGTAAAAATTAGACTTATTATTATAGCATAACTTAATCGTTTAAAAAGCTGGATAAAACGGTACATAACATTTTTTATTAAAAACAAAATAGATAATGTATAAAACAAATTTCTCTTACAAAAATTTTCTATGCAACTGAATGGATTTTTATCCTAGGATTATTTATATAAAATTCCAAGCAATACAACTGTAATATAGAAGGGTTAAATATAGAGTGATTGCTACGCTGAAAAAAATGATTAAAGCTTACTACCAGATTTATAGAAAAAGGGCTAGCCTTTAACAATAGATGAAAGCTAACCCTTAAGTGAAACAAACAAAACAAGTAAAATACTTAACCTGAAACACTACGTCCAAAAGAACGAGATCTAAACCGATTAAAATTTGTGCTTTGTCTAAATGGCCTTTTTACTTCTTTTTCTACTGGATCATTATGAATAATACGCCAAAGCCTTCTTTCTTGGGGAGAAGAAATCATAGACAAAGCAAAACCTGTAGCACCCGCTCTACCGGTTCTACCAATTCTATGGGTATAATCTTCAGCAGCTTGGGGAAAATCATAATTGATTACATGCTTGATATGATCAATATCTAATCCCCTTGCAGCGACATCAGTTGCTACAATAATAGTATAATGCTTATTTCTAAAGTCCTTTATGACACGCTTCCGTTGGTGTTGCTTTAATCCACCATGAATGGCGCAAACTTTAAAATTTGCTTGCTGTAATTGATAACTGATGCTATCTGCCTTTATTTGCGTTCTTACGAAAACAATAATAGACCCTTCCCGTTGATTAAGTTGCTCCAATAAAACTTGGAATTTTGCAGCCTCTGGCACATAAAGAGATTCTTCTTCTATGTTTTTAGGCTCATCATCAGATACTTCGACATTAATACGTGCCGGTTGCCTTAAATAAGACCCAGCCAATCGCTCAATGTTTCTATCCAAGGTAGCCGAAAACATCAATGTTTGTCGTTCTATCGGCAAACGCTTAATAATTTTATCTATTTGAATAGAAAAACCCATATCTAACATTCGGTCGATTTCATCCAATACCAAAAAGGTAGTACGTTGCAAATGTAGTGAGCCTCTACATAAATGATCTTCTACACGACCAGGTGTACCTACAATAATATTAGGGTTCGTGCGCAAACGCATTAACTGCTTGCCAATGGGCTCACCTCCTATTAACAATACCGTACGCAAGTGGCTACAACCACGAATCATACTCGACATCACACCTGCCACTTGTTCAGCAAGCTCCCGTGTGGGGGCCAATACGAGTACACGCGCCTCAGGCCGATCCATAAGCTGTGCAACTACAGGTATAGAAAAAGCAGCTGTTTTTCCACTACCTGTTTTAGAAGAACCTAAAATGTCTTGGCCGGTTAAAGCTACTGGAATCACTTGGTCTTGAATAGCAGTAGGATGATCATACTGCATCTTGGCCAACGCTCCCAAAAGAGCTGATGGCAAATTATATGTTTGAAAAGTATTACTCAATGTATATTAAAGTATAATATTAAAATTTAAATCATTCTTCTTCTGTTCCTTACACATCAAGTACCTTAATGTTACTAGCTACTTCTTTGCCTCTATCGCTGGTTATTTCAAAACCTACTGATTGACCTTGGTCTATCATGCTTACTCTAGACGCTACAAGCGCACTTATATGAACAAAAACATCTTTACCTCCATTTACCGGTTTTATAAATCCATAACCTTTGGCTGGATCAAACCATTTTACTACTCCTTCCATCATGGAAAACAAAAAAAACTATTATTAAAAATTAAACGCGAAGCGCCTTAACTTACCTTTTACTTATAAAATTGTTAAATGAGCAACCTATAGGCACCTTGACTTAAGGTTAGAAAAAACGCGTGTTGCAAGGTAAATATTTTTATTCACAAAAGAAAATTTTTATTGCCAAAATGGTAGACTTAAGTAAGTAGAGGCTATAGTAGTATGGATAAAAAACAGCTATTCAAACTTTTTAACTAAACAAAATTTAGTCTTTTTAAAAAATTTTGAATCAATATAGGTTTAGGCAAAGTTTGAATCTGTGAACGATTAAATGATACTAAGGAAAATTGATTAAATAGATCGTTGGTTGCTTGCAAGAAAGCTAAAGTAACCTCGATCTTGTGAAATTTCACCAACAACTTCTGATGGGTGAGCAAATGGGATGCTTCTTTTTCAAAGGTAGTAATGGATAACTGATGGCTTTTAGCTAACCTACACAAAGGATCTTCCATCTGATCTACCACCAAGCGCTGTTTATTTTCTAACAAATAAAAATCATACATCCCTTGCCAAATATCTCTTTTTATACGCTTTTTCATATATATGGCTTCCTTATACTGCAAAATAAAATAGTCAAAATAACGGACTCGTTTATGTAGTCTATTGGTTTTAACAGGCAATACTTTTTGTCTGTCGGTATAGAAAGCCACGCAATAGCTGTTGAAAATACAGGTAGTACAAAAATGAGCTACTGGCGTACATTGGAGTGCACCAAAATCCATAATTGCTTGACTATATGTATCAGGTTGTATAGGATCTACTAATAGGGTAGCAAACTGATGCATTTGTTTTCTACCTTGGGATGTACCTATATCATAGGTTAACCCAAAAATACGTGCCAATACACGGTAGACATTTCCATCTACAGCAGCTACTACTTCTTTAAAAGAAACGGCAGCAATCGCTGCGGCTGTATAAGGGCCTACACCCTTCAATGTAAGGAGTGATCGGTAACTAGTAGGAAAAACGCCATTATATTTTTCAACAATAGTTTGCGCACAATGATGTAGGTTACGGGCTCTGCTATAGTAACCCAATCCCTGCCATAAACGGAGCACATCCTGTTCTGTAGCACGGGATAATGCGACTACAGAAGGATATTGGGCAATAAAACGCTCATAATAGGGAAGCCCTTGCACAACTCTTGTTTGTTGCAAAATAATTTCTGATAACCATATCTTATATGGATCTTTAGTGGTACGCCAAGGCAAACAACGCTGATGTAACTTGTACCAAGAAAGCAATAACCTACGAAAAATAAGATGGCTAATGGTATTCATTAATATAGAGGATACGATAATGGAAAGTGTAGTGCATATTTTATTATATTTGGCAAGAAGTACTACTGTAGACTGAATAATCGATAACCATTGCGCAATATAGGCAAGCATAGACAAATTTAAGCGGGGACAAACCATTTTTTATGTGTATAAATAATATCCTTGCAACGACAAGCTTCAGCAAAGAAAAAGATACTATGCCTTTACAATTAACCAATTCACTTGTTTTTTTAGACTTAGAAACTACAGGTACCAATGTAGTACATGATCGCATCATAGAAATTGCAATGATTAAACTTATGCCCAACGGCAACCGCTTGACCTTTTACAAAAGAATTAATCCAGAACAAACTATTCCTATTGAATCTAGTTTAATCCATGGTATTTATACGGAAGATCTAAAAGACAAACCAACGTTTAAACAAATAGGAAAAGAATTAATTGCCTTTTTAAAAGGCGCTGACTTAGCTGGTTTTAATCTGCTGCGTTTTGATATACCTATATTAGTAGAAAGCTTTTTACGGGCAGAATTAGAGTTTAAAGTAGAAACCCGTAAAATCGTAGATGTTCAAAAGCTTTTTCACTTAATGGAAAAAAGAACTTTAAAGGCAGCTTATCAATTTTATTGTCAAAAGGAACTAGATGGCGCTCATAACGCTATGGTAGACATAGAGGCTACTTTAGAGGTACTTATGGAACAAATAAAAAGATATGAAAATCAGCCAGTAGTAGATTCATTAGGCAATGCATTGGGTATCATAAAAAATGATGTGGCTACCCTACATCATCTAACCAATACCAACATGGTGGATTTTGCAGGTAGAATAGTCTACAACGCGCAACATATACCCATCTTTAACTTTGGCAAACACAAAGGGAAAAGTGTATCAGAGGTGCTCAAATTGGAACCTTCTTATTATAAATGGATGATACAAGGTGATTTTCCTTTGGATACCAAGCGTAAATTAACCCAAATTAAAATGGGTATAATAGATTAAAAGTACTTAATTTATTGATTGAAGCAGTCAAGGTTTTACATCTATAGGTCTATTGAATAGTCCTACGGGACGACTTAACCAATCACTTATAACATGACTCGAGTTATAGCATAAGCATTTTTACACTTTTAAAATGTATGGCACTTGAAAAAATTTGTAGATATTATATTTCCGCTACCTATTAAAGCTTTAACCTACTCTATTCCTTTTCAGTACCAAGATAGATTAGAAATAGGTAGTAGTGTACTTGTACCATTGCGTAGCAGCAAACTCTTGCTTGGGATTGTAATCCGCTGCCATAATATCCCTCCCTCCTATCCTACTAAGGATGTATTAGCTATCTCTTACGCAACCCCTTTATTTACAACTCAGCAATTGGCATTCTTAGAATGGATGGCTAATTATTACCTATCTAATCTTGGTGAAACGCTATCGATGGCATGGCCTAAAATACTTAATAACAACATAGGTTTTCAATACAAGGAGTCTATGGGCAACTATACACTATCTGCAATCGAACAAATTATTATAACTGCACTACAACACCAATCTTTATCTTATAGATCTATTGTGTCATTAATAGGACAAAAAGATACTAATAAAGCACTTATAGCACTGCTGTCTAAAAGATTGGTAGAGGCAACTGTCGAAACTGTGATTGATCCAGCAGAGCGTGACAACCGCTACATTACCCTTTCTCCAACTATCCATTTAGATCCATTTACCATAACCAAACTAGCACCACGATCACCGAAACAACAAGCACTTTTAGCCCATTTTTTACCCAATAAAGAAAATTTTCCTCTATATATTTCTAAAGAAGTACTTTTAGGCTATTCTCAATCAGCTTTTCATGCATTATACAAGAAAGGGATTTTGATAAAGACAGATTCACCTCAGCTGGTAACTTTTACAGCACCCTGTACACCATTATCTACTTTAACAACCTATCAAAAAAAAGCGCTTATAGAAATTGAAAGGCAATTTACTCAAAAAACAGCGGTACTATTATATGGTACTATAGGAAGCGGTAAAACAGCGTTATATATGCATCTAATTGCATCTGCACTCTGTCAACAAAAACAAGTATTGTTTTTAGTACCAGAAATAGGTTTAATAACGCATATGGTAGAACGTATCAGACCTTTTTGGGGAGAATGGTTAATGGTACACCACTCAAAACAATCGAATAAAGAAGGTTTAAAAACATGGGCACGCTTGCTAAACCCAGCTGCATTATTGGTCATAGGCACACGATCTGCCCTTTTGCTGCCTTTTAAAGCGCTACAACTGATTATTATAGACGAAGAACACGATCAGGCCTATAAACAGATCGATAGAATGCCTACCTACCATGCACGAGAGAGTAGCATTCTATTGGCACAACAACATCAAGCAAAAGTTTTACTGGGTTCAGCCACACCTTCTATAGAAAGCTATTACAATAGCCAAACTGGTAAATATGGCTTGGTAAGATTAAGCCATAGATTTGGGACAGCAGGGCAACCTAAGTTATTTTTTATTGACCTGAACATAGAAAAAAAGCGTAAAGCTATGCGAGAAAATTTTTCTCTGACGCTACTATCTAAGCTTGAAAAGAACCATATAGAAGGTGGTCAAGCAATGATTTTTCAAAACAGAAGAGGATATGCATCATACTTTTTATGTGCAGCTTGTGGATGGATCCCACGTTGTCTTACTTGCTCGGTAAGTCTTACCTATCACCAAGCATCGAATCATCTCCGCTGCCATTATTGTGACTATACTAGGCTTACTTTTTCGACGTGCGACCATTGTGGATCAAAACAGCTACACAATATAGGCTTTGGTACAGAAAAACTAGAAGAAAGCTTGCAACTTATATTCCCAAAACAAAAGATGGGTCGGATGGATTTAGATAGCACAAAAGGGAAAAATAGTTACCAATCTTTATTGAAAAAGATAAACGATGGATCAATAGATATTTTAGTGGGTACACAGATGATGGCCAAAGGATTAGATTTTGCGAATATGCGCCTTATAGGTATACCTGATATAGATGGATTACTTTACTTTCCTGACTTTAGATCCAATGAAAAATGTTTTCAACTGATTACCCAGTTGGCGGGAAGAGCAGGTAGACGCGACAAAGAAGGCAGTGTATTTATTCAAACCAGACAGAGCGATCATCCTTTGTTTCAATACTTATCTAATGGTGATTATGAAGGGATGTATCATAGTGAATTAGCAGAAAGAAAGCGGTTTCTATATCCTCCCTATGTTAGACTCATTAAACTACGTTTAAGTGGTATGGATGGATCTACCTTACAATCAGGGGCCATCAAATTAAAAAAAATATTAGAAAAAAATTTTGAAGGTATAGCACTAGGACCTCAACAACCATTAGTGGGTAAAATCAGAAATTATTTTTTATTAGATCTATTATTAAAAATACCGAGTAAAAATTTAAGTAGATTGCAGCGTATAAAAGAGGATGTAAGAAATGGTTGCAAATATATGCTAAGTAAAGAACCCTATAGCAAAATCAAAATAGTATTGGATATAGATCCGATTTAATATACAATTCATAGAGAACGTTACACTAAATATGGTTCTGTTGCGTACAAACGCAACAGAACGAATAAATTAAAATCACTAAAATACTTTCATTTTAAACCTTTTTTGAAGCCATTTAGGTAACAAAATAGCTCCTAAAATCAGGTAAAGATAAAAAGTAGCCATACGCCATAGCAGTACAATTAGCAAGGTATAGTCCCCTAACATAGGTTCAAAAAATTGCTGAAACAAAAGTTCAGCGATACCAGTTCCACCTGGCAAAGCAGGCACCAACATCAATGTCCACATGACTACTTGTTTGCCCAAAATAACCAAATGTTCACCAAAGGAAGTAGGACAATAGGTAGCAATTAAACAATTCATTAAGATATATCGAACCGTCCAAATTAAAAAGGTACAAAGCAACATTTTACACCAAAAAAGAAGCCCTCTCCCTCTAAATTCATCTGAAGTAACTATAATATCTTTACTAAGCTGATAGGCCGATCGACGCCATCGCTTTAGGAAAGCGATACTGGTCACATAGATTAAAATCCACTTTAAGAACTTGGGGTTTATAAAGACACCAATGGCCATTACCAAATTATACAAGAAGAACAAAATATAAATAATAATAAAAAAGCGCTTGATGCTACTACAGAATGGGCCTGCCATAGCAAAAATAGGATCATATACTCCGCCTAAACCAAATGAACCTGCTAAAAGAAAGAAAAAATTATCCATCATCCCCAGCACTACAATATAGGCCATAGATCTACCCAGTGATAATCCTTCTTTAGATAGAAGAAAAATAGCCACTAACCCTCCTCCTACTACAGATGGGGTTACAGCAGTCCCAAACTCCCAAAGAATAGCTACATACAAACAACTAGTCCAACGCAAGCTATGATTGCTTAAGACGCGTAACCTATATATATGACCAACTTCTCGCAGCAGAATAGCCAAGCAAGCCATATATAGATAATTCCAATTAGGGTGATACAATAATCTAACTATTTCACTCGAAATTTTACCAGATCTATAAAATAGAAATACTGTAATAGCTAGTCCACCCAATATAGGCAGCCATACTTTTTTAACATTTAATGTTTTAGGAGGATCTTGCGCATCCATCTGGGTCTGATTGTTCATTTAAGTTGATTCAGATAATTCTACAGAAGCCGTTATGCCTTTTACAGAGGGCACCCTGAAATAATTTGAATCACTACTGGGCGCAAGTGATAAGGCTTGTTCATGGGAAAGTGAATTCGACACCACATCTGTACGAAGGCTACTAGATTCTAGTTTAGAAGGCTTTTCTGCTAGCATAACATTATTGTCTACATCTAGTTCATCTAATTGTTCTACCCAATCTACCATTGCATTTAAGTCATGGAGCATCTTCTCCCGCTCATGTGGCGGCAATTCAAGACGACAAAGGTAGGCCAATTTATTTAAAAGGTCGTCATCAATGATCATATGTACTTTACATAAAAAAGTTTAACAAGTAATAAAGTTCGTTTATAAATCAAATAAAACAAAATAGCCATACGATGTTATATGGGGAACTATATTGCAGTTTATCCGTGTAATAACAATTGAACCACCACATCATTCTGTTTAGCAACGTCTAATGGGACCTTACCAGATTTATCTTGTAGATCGGTACGTGCACCTGCGCCTAAAAGGGTTTGCACTACTTTTATATTTCCATGCTGTACTGCGTAATGCAATGGCGTACAGCGATTGTTATCTGGTTGATTGGGATCAAGTCCGAATCTCAATAAGTCAGCAACCATTTTATTACTACTTTCACCATCTTTACAATCAGCAGCCCAAGACAACAAATTTTCACACTCGCATGAAATGGGTTTTATTTTCAGAGCTATTGCTTGTTCAATCAATGCTTGCATAGTACGTACATGTCTCTTCTCGACTGACCAATATAAAGAGGTAAAATTATTTTTATCTAAGGCATCTACCTTTGCCCCTTTCTCAAGCAACTGTTTGGTAATACGACCATCATTATCACAATAGCCAGCCCAATGTAACGGGGTATTGCCATATGAATCTCTCATATTAGGATCTGCACCCGTATGCAAATAGGCACGCACTTTTTCAAATTCACCTTTTTTGATGGCTACGATTAAAGGCATTCGCTTCGATGATGCATCAGCTTTTTGGTGGCAGTTGCTGGCTATCAAGAATCCGCAAGTTATAACAAATAAAGCTAGATATTGCATATAGTACACTAACAGCAAATGGATTAGCAAACGAAAGATAATCCAATAGATCGACTTATAGATCTACTGGATAAATTGCGTACACAGGCAAATAAAAATGCCCAACACAGACCCGAAAGTGGAACATAAGCCAGATCTATTAGCCAATTATCCATGCAACGTAACAAACGCGCGGCTACCATGTAAGATCTGAATAAGTGACCACGCATGAATCTAGCAAAGATCTACGACCTCTACTTCAAATAATAGAATTGCATTTTCAGGAATAACGCCTTTTATACCGTCAGGGCCATAGGCTAAAATAGATGGTATAAACAAACGTGCTTTTTCATGCTTTTTGAGCAATAATAAACCTTCTTGCCATCCTTGAATCACACCACGTTCACCTACTCGAAATTCGAATGGTTGATAGCCCTTATGTGGATTATAAAGGTTGTTGGCTTTGGCAACCTCTTCTACACTGGTATCAAAAATAGTACCATCTAATAGTCTACCAGTATAATGGACTTTAATGGTTTGCCCCTTTACTACAGGCCTACCTTGAGAAGGTTGATCAATTGTATAAAAAAGACCAGAATCGGTTGAAGAAGCTTGAATATGATGGGTAGTTAAATAATCTATAATAAGCTGTTTGTCTTTGGCTAATTGGGCACTACGAGATTGGGCTAGCATTTGGCTATACTCTTGATCGGTCATAATTTTATCTAATTTAATATCAAACATTAATGTATCCTCTTGGTTTAACGCACACTGCTTTAAAAGTTGTGCCAAATGGGCTGGATTTTCTTCGTCTAAATAGTATTGAGGGGTGCATTTAAAAACCACTCGCTGCTTTTCTTGCATCATACCTATCATCTCAGCTATTCTCTTATCTTTTGACTGAAAATTATTATCAAATAGAAATATACATTCTTTTTGATTGATCCGTATGCTTTCCTTCCTGTTTGCTTCCTTTTTATGGATGACTTTCATAGTAATAAAGACTTTAATCCATTGGCCATCTTGTACTTTTTTCCCACTACTTTTCTTCCCTATGGTTTTATAAGAAAGACCAGATGGCGTGGTTACAAAAGGATAGCCATAGCAATGGTATTGATGATTGTAACAGACTAGTCCTAAGAATAGTACCAATGCGGTACATACTATCTTGCGTTTCATATGATTTTATCAATAATTAAAGGAAAAACTCTTGCAATATTTTTTCAAACCGATCTACCGTTTCAACTAAACTCAAATGAGAAACCCCTCCTGCAGCATTTTTATGTCCGCCGCCATTAAAATATTTTTTAGCAATTAGGTTAGCTGGCAAATCACCAATAGAACGCAGGGAAAGATATACGGTGTCATCCTTTTCCTTTAAAACAGCAGCCAAAGATATGTCTTTTATAGAAAGCGCATAATCTACCAATCCTTCCGTATCACCACTCTTTAAGTCGTATCTTTTATAATCCTCTTTTTGAATAACAAAATAAGCTACATGTAACGGCCATAGCACAACCAACCGTTGACTAATTGCAAAACTAAAAAAATGCAACCTATTCAGAGACTTATTGTCATAAATAAGCCGTTGGACCTTAAAAGTTTCTACACCATATTCTATCAAATCTGCTGCAATACGATGGGTAATAGCCCTAGTATTTGGATTTTTAAAGGAGTTGGTATCGGTGACCAGACCAGCATACAAACAAGTGGCAATAGCAGGGGTTATCTTTTTTTTCTGTCCCAATGCTTCAAAAATTTGAAACAAGATCTCTGCACTGGCCGCTGCTTGGGAATCCCATAATAAAAGATCTGCAAAATTTTCTGGTTCTATATGGTGGTCAATAATAATCTTAAATACATCAGATTGCTTCAATAGATAGGCCCATTCATCCAAACGACTAACAGCAGAAAAATCTACACAAAATAGTAGATCTATATCCTGCATTTGGGCCAATAAGGCCTGCTGCGTATAATGGGCTGCTACTATTACGGTATCTACACCGGGAAGCCAAGATAGAAAAGCAGGATATTCCGTTGGGGCAATTACATGAACAGAATGGCCTTGGTCCCTTAGAAATAAAGCCAAAGCCAAGGAGGTACCTAGTGCATCTGCATCAGGCCTAGCATGCATCAGTACGGCAACTTGCTTAGGACTAGCCAACTGTTCCTTTAAAATAGATATATCGTACATATAAGAAGCAATCTAATAAAAATTTGTGGTATAGAAAAACTAATTTGATTGTAAAAATAATTATTGAAACTGTGATGGATGGCACACTACACACTGCTTCGTTTATCATATCAAAGCTATAGATAAAAGATGAATCTACTGCTACCTTAGAAAGGATAGATATGGTTCAATAATGTATAAGTAAGTAGATTACTCTATTCTATACCTTTCATCCTTAACTTGTGCCAATTCTTCCATAGCTTTAAGAAAATAATAAGGCTGCATACACTGCTCTATTTGGTGCATTTTTTGATTATACTTTTCTTGGGTAGCTGTTTCCTTATCTCTACGCTTTACACAGGCAATAAAGATCCCTATCTCATCTACAATCGGATCACTGATCAGATTTAATGATAATCCAAAGCATTTTCCTACAAAAGTTTGGGCTTGCTTAAGATGAGGAAGATTATTGTCCAAAAAGCGCAATCCATCTACCGATTGTACGGCTATACCCTCTCCATATGCTTCGGCTATAGCTTGTAACGTAAGCCCATCCACTTGCTTTAGTTTATTCAAAATCAATTTGGCTTTTTCTTGATGTAACACTTTTTGATAGACTTTGTGGCGGACTGAGTCTAAAGGAAGCAAGTCCCCTACCTTGACCTGGTCTACCATCACGCCCAATAGATAAGCATCTCCCAAATCAAGCAGGGGAGAAACCTTTCCTACAGCCGCCTTGTTGTACAACCAACAAACCACCTTTCGGGCATCTGCATGGATACCAATCGTGTAATCTGATGGTACTACTGTCTCTTTCTGAATGGTTAAGTGGCGATTAGCAGCCAATTTTTCCAAATCAACTAAACTTTTGACCTGATCAGCGAGATGGGTTACTTGCTTTAAATGGATATTACGGGTATGGTCACTGATTATTGGTTTTTTCTCAATGACCGCTATTTCATAACGCCCTTTTTCTTCTTTTACCAACTTATACAAGGTATGAATAGAATTATTCACAACGGGTCCCACTACCATACCCTCTTTTAGGGTATGCCTTATGGTTGTAAAGGCATCTGGCAATCTATCAGCTGTACAGCTCAAAGTAGTATCTGTAACATGGCCATCTGTTTGCTGCTTAGCAAAGATATAGGGATCCGTCGTAGTGGAAAATTGGACGATAAGTGAACTAATTTCTTTCTGAAATTCAGAAGTATCTTTTTCACTTGGCTGAATAGGAAGAGTAATATACTGAATGGTTCTGCTTTCTGATGCAGCAGTATAATCGTTTTTATGGGCAGCCATATAGTCCCGTAATTGCTGATTGGTAATTGGAATCAAATCATCTTCCACTAAAGTAAAAGGAATGTGCAGATAATCTACATCACAAAATAGGCCAGCACGCTCTGCAGCTTGCGCTTCTTCTAATCCAGTAACAAAACAACTCTGTACCATAAGTTGGTGTAACTTATGTTTGGCTCTTTCCAGAGCGATTTTTTTTTCATAAGCACACCACCGTTCTTGTCCACCTTCAGATTTGGATAATTCGTTAAGAGCGGTTAATAATTTTTGTTTATCGAATGCAGCTGTTTTCGGATCTTTAAAAGATGCTATAAGCCATGGATGAATATGGTCTCCTTGTACCAAATCGACCAGTTCACAGTCACCTACCACAATCCCAGCTTGGTTTAGTTCCTTTGTATAGAGCATATCTTGAACCAATTGATGCCATGCAGCATTCTTTAAACGCATTTGCGCTTCTTGCGTGGGCCGCTTACCTGGACTGACAACATTATGATAAGCCTCTTCATAAACCTTACAGTAATCCATATAGCTGATTTTTTTACCGAATAGGGTACCTATTTGATCTTTACCACTGAAAAAATGGGGAATAATACGGGCGAGCTCACTACCCAAAAACATAATCAAGAAAAAGAGGACAACTATAACGACAAAACGATTGCCCGTCTTTCTAATTTTTTTAAGAATTGCCATCTATACAAACGATTTAATTTAAATGCTTTTCTGCACAAACTATAGCTAAGGACCATGCAAATTTACCGCCTAATAAAATAGGATCAAAATAGAGCATTATAGAACATTTCATTATTCATCAGTAAGTTACCTTAATAGCCCTTTGCGTTGCAATAAAATGGTCAAAAATTTGATATCATTATCTCCATGAAAAATTTTAAATGGAAGATAAAAAAACTGAACCTTAGATAATACCAATAGAAAATATCCTTTTTTTTTATAGGCCTTTGTAATGTCCATCCATGCTATAGGCATTGCTTGTTTTGAATTAATCTGCATCATCAAATATTGGCTATTGATTTCATAAGCTATGCGTTCAAACATAGCACGATTGGCATCTAGGTGTGTAAGTCCATAAAATTGAATCACCCAAAATATTAAATACCCAATAAAAAATAGCAGTCCAACCAACACAAACCAGATCGTCTTTATAAAAAAGGTACTACTCATAAAAAGCACAAGCAGCGGAAAAATCCACCATTGCATGCGTAAAATATTTTGCATCCCTAATTTTATATAAAGGTTACTAGGTATTTTATATTTTTTTGTCTTGACAATCATAAATTTCAAATAAAAACTACTACCCAACAGGTTGCATAGCCTATGTAGCTAAACGATTTAAAATATGTGGTGAATATAATGATTTTAGCTATAACTTAAGTATATTGCCTGAGCTTAGTTGCTACAGTAGCGTGACGATAAAATTTAAAATATATGTTTGCCACATTATCATTATCAGACTATAACATTTGCATCACTACTTTAGCCATCGACCAGAGTAGTGGTGCAGGGGGTAACCTAACAATACCTCCATTTTGGTTGGCTATACCTTTTATCGTTCTATTATTGATGATTGCTACAGGACCGGTTTTTTTTGCCAATTTTTGGCATAAACACTACCCAAAGGTAGCTATATTGTTGGCTACGCTTGTGATGGCTTACTACTGTATAGTACTAGAAAACAAAATTAAACCTATAGAAGCAGCAGCGGAATATATACAATTTATGGCACTGATTACTGCTTTATATGTTGCAACTGGCGGCATTGCCATTCAAGTAAATACCCGTGCTACCCCACTGGCCAATATAGGGTTACTCTTTATGGGCGCATTATTCGCTAATTTAATCGGTACAACAGGAGCCTCTATGCTTTTTATACGTCCTTATCTAGGATTAAATAAAGCACGGATTAAGGCCTATCATATTATCTTTTTTATCTTTATAGTTAGTAACATAGGGGGCGCATTAACGCCTATTGGGGATCCTCCTTTATTTCTAGGGTTTTTAAAAGGGGTGCCTTTCAAATGGACTGTAATACATCATAGTTTACCTTGGTTATCAGCTTTGTTTATGCTATTGTCTATTTTTTACTTTTTTGATAAAAACAATAAAGTGGCAGTGGATTGTAGCGTATATCCTGCAAGTTTCTCTATTACAGGCAGTAAAAATCTAATTTGGTTGACGATGGCTATTGGTGCGGTATTTTTAGATCCAACCATTTTTGCTTGGTTGCCTACTATTGACTACCATGGCCATTCTATTTCATTTGTACGTGAGTTGATCATGCTGACCATAGCCACACTTGCATACCACACTGCAAATAGACAAATATTGCAATCGAATGGATTTAGTTTTGCCCCTTTAAATGAGGTCTGCTTAATTTTTATAGGTATCTTTGGTACCATGATTCCAGCACTTGAATTAATTGGTAAGTTTGCTGCATCTGAAATGGGTAAGTCATTGATTACACCCAATACTTTATATTGGGGGACAGGGCTTTTTTCTTCCATATTGGATAACGCGCCTACTTACTTAAATTTTGTAGCCGCGAGCATGGCAGCACAAGGTGCTAATATTGAACTTATAGCTAATGTACAAGCATATGCGGCAGGTGGCATCTACCCCGATTCAGTCATTGGATTGAAAGCAATTTCTTTAGCTTCCGTTTTTTTTGGCGCCATGACTTATATTGGAAACGGCCCCAACTTTATGGTTAAATCTATTGCTGAACAAGCAGGTATCTCTATGCCTGCTTTTGGCCACTATATTTTTCGATTTTCTATGCCTATTTTACTGCCTGTACTTTTTATAATTTGGCTACTTTTCTTGACACCGTAAAGGGATAGGGATGGATCTAAGCACATAGCTGTATATTATCTAAATGAATCAAATACTAAACAGAGTAGTTGCTTTGTTTCTGACGGTTAGCCTATGCTTATCTCTACTATTTGCGCAAGAAAAGCATACTAGTTTGGTATGCAAGGATATAGCAATATCCATCAAGGCTTATCCAAACCAATCGCTTATAACGGTCCAAGGGATCCTTGATCTTTTACAAGCAACCTATCCAATCTCTTTACAAAAGACACGCCTAAAAACGATCGACACTTATGCCATACAAGATCAATTGAGTAGACATCCGCTTATAAAAAGTGTATTGGTCTATAAAACTTGGAACGGTGTTTTAACAATCTCCTTAGAAACCAAATATTTTATTGCGCGTACCATTAGCCTCATGGAGCCAAATGGTACAGAGGCCTATCTAGATGAAAAGGGTAGCTTGATAGCACTAAAAGGTCTACCGCGTCTTCGACTGCTTGTTATAACTGGTAAAAACATAACTACAGAAAAAAGAAAACGCGCCGATAAGGGATTACTGGAACTATTACACTACATGCATAGGGATCCTTTTTGGCAAAGACAGATAACAAGCTTACAGGTAGAAGATAATGGTAAAATCATACTTGGCACTCAAATAGGTGGACATCAAATAGAATTTGGGAAAGCAGAAAACATAGAGGAAAAGTTTCAGAAACTGTGGCTTTTCTATAGCCAAGTTATGCCTTATAAAGGGTGGAATGCATACCATCTTGTAAATTTAGAATTTAAAAATCAACTAGTTTGTCAATAATTTAAAGCTTTTTGCATTTTTTTTGATGAGGTGGCCACAAGACTTAACAAGAACGAATGCGACTAAAACAACTTACCGCATGAAGGAGGTAATGGTGGTAGCTTCTCAGCCAATAGCGCAGACCATGATGCAATCTTAAAGATTTTACGGCGTGCAGTAGCGCCACGTACTAAGGTAATATGGCTTTTGGCGATACCAAACATTTGCGCCAATAGTGCAATAATGGCTTTATTGGCTTTACCCCCTTCAGGAGGAGCCATAACCCGAAGGTGTAATATATATTTTTCGCCTTCACCTATCCAACCTTCAATTTTATCCTGATGACTTTTAGGCCTTGCATAGATATGTAAAAAATATAAAGATGGATGTGATAAGGTCATTTGGGTTGCTGTTTATAAGATGAATAGTTATAAGACCATTCTTTATGCGTTTTTGGATTAAAATAACCACTATGAATCTAAAAATAGATGCATCATTACAATTTAAATTTGCTCTATGCATTGGATTAAGCCAATCATGCATTATCTGAGGAGACGTTCCGCTTAACCTAGACCATGAAAGGCAGCATTGGATCGTATGCTATTATTTTCTAAATTTACATTAGTGGTTTAGTAGCTAACTATTAAAATTTTAAGCAAAATGAATAATTATATAAACGATTATACAAGCAACAGGCGTGCCATAGATCATGGATTACAGCGCTATATGGTTAAAGTATATGCGCATATGGCTTTTGGGCTGTTGATTACCGCCATTACAGCAGCTGCAACCTATACTTTCCCATCTTTAATGCGCTTATTTTTTGTCTTTGATCAGTGCGGAAATATTATAGATCGTACCTTAGGGGGTTATGTGGTACTATTTGCGCCATTTTGCATTTCAATATATCTATCATGCAACTTTACCAAGGCAACATTTGCCCATTCTAGATTCCTTTTAGGATGCTATGCTGCACTTACTGGGGTTTCATGCTCTGTACTACCGTTTTTTTTCACAATTGATTCTTTACATAAAGTTTTTTTAGTAACGGCCTGCACCTTTAGTGCGATGAGTATCTATGGCTACACCACCAAACGTGATTTAACTGCTTTGGGCTCTTTTTGTATGATGGCGCTTTGGGGGCTTATTATAAGTGGAGTAGTAAATTTCTTTTTCCACAGTGATGCAGTTGACTTTGTAAGCAGTTTTATAGGAGTAGTGGTTTTTATTGGTTTTGTAGGATATGACACCCAAAAATTAAAAAAACTATACTATGAGGTACAAGACACAGCCTTGGCAGAAAGAGTTGCGGTAATCGGTGCATTCCAACTCTATCTTGATTTTATAAATCTTTTTTTATACTTATTGCGTTTTTTAGGGCAACAAAAAAGAAGGGATTAACCATCAAAGAAATAGACAACAACACCAGTGGATTACAAAGCTCCATCATAGCTACGATATATACACTACTATCCAAGTGTAGTCCAACCCTTATATCGGCATGGTACAATGGATATCAGTGCCTACAATAGGGATATACATTAACATAGCTAACTATGTTAGTGTATATCTTATTAGTAGCCCCTTCTGAAACCATTTTCATAAGTTGCCTCCTGCCTTTTTCCAGCCAAGGCATCTATATCGATCGGATGTCTAATGGGTAGACTCTGATTTACGGAACATTGGTTTTATACCAAGTAAAATACTGTCCACTCATAAAGCGTATCACAACCTTGACACGCATATATAATGTGCAAAGCATCACAATAGGTTTTTTAAATAGCTGAAAAAGAAGTCATTCATGCATACCGATAGCAAGATTATTTGGGATAAATGCCTTCTATATATTCAAGGTCAGATCAGTGCACAAACCTATAAAACTTGGTTTAGTCCTATTATAGCCAAAGATTTCAAAGATGGTATCTTGACCATTCAAGTACCTAGTCAATTTTTTTATGAATGGTTAGAAGAACACCATTTACCATTGCTCAAGCAAGCAGTACGCCAAGAAATAGGTCCACATGGCAAACTAGCCTATGCAGTTGTGATCGACAAAGGCAATAAAAAACAGAAGCCGTTGATGGTCCACTTGCCTACCTATCCAGGGCCCACACCAAAAGGGACCATTACAAAACTACCTACTATTTCAGAAAATGAAATTTTTAGATTAAATCCCAATTATATTTTTAATAACCTCATAGAAGGAAGTTGTAACCAGCTAGCCAAATCTGCTGCACAAGCAGTCGCAAAGCAACCAGGAGGAACGGCTTTTAATCCACTGACGCTGTACGGAGGTATAGGATTAGGGAAAACGCATATTTCTCAAGCCATTGGAAACGAAGTCAAAACATTTTTTCCAGATAAAAAAGTAGCCTATGTTTCCTCGGAAAAATTTACGACACAGTTTATAGAAGCGCTGCGTAACAACCATGTTCAAGTTTTTACAGGGCAATATCTAACAGTAGATTTACTTATTTTAGATGATATACAGTTTTTAGCTGGTAAAGAAAAAACACAAGAAATCTTTTTTCATATTTTTAATCATCTACATCAACTAAAAAAACAGATTATCATTACAAGTGACTGCGCACCGCGTGATTTAAAGGGATTACAAGAACGGCTGCTTTCCCGATTCAAATGGGGCTTAACGGCAGATTTACAGTGTCCTGATTTTGAAACCCGCGTGGCGATTATACATAGTAAGATGGCAGCTGATGGCATTACGCTTTCCTCAGATCTAATCGATTACATTGCCAAGCATGTGGATACCAATGTACGAGAATTAGAAGGCGTACTTATTTCGCTTATTGCACATGCTTCATTGACCAAACGCGATATCAACTTAGCTTTGGCACAACAGGTTTTAAAAGATATTGTAGCACAACAGCCCACTGCTGAAACGACTATTGAAGTCATACAAGAGCAAGTAGTAGCCCACTATACCATTTCTTTAGATGCACTGAAGGGTAAATCTCGTAAAAAAGAGCTTGTAATGGCTCGACAAACGGCCATGCATCTAATCAAAAAATATACAACGCACTCTTTAAAAACTATAGGCGCCTACTTTGGTGGAAGGGATCATACAACGGTGATACATGCTGTAGAAGTTATAGAT
This sequence comes from Cardinium endosymbiont cEper1 of Encarsia pergandiella, assembly GCF_000304455.1. Taxonomy (NCBI): domain Bacteria; kingdom Pseudomonadati; phylum Bacteroidota; class Cytophagia; order Cytophagales; family Amoebophilaceae; genus Candidatus Cardinium; species Cardinium endosymbiont of Encarsia pergandiella. The sequence goes on along the minus strand of NC_018605.1, from coordinate 678,602 downwards.
GACCTATTGGATAAAGATCCGCAATATGCCCAGGTGTATGGATCACTTGAAAATAAGATCAAAGCAACATTAAAATAAAAAAGTATATAAATAAAAAAGTATGTATGCAAGCGAATGTATTACCAGACAATAGGGGTTTGTCCTGTGGCTAATAGATAGGCATTTGTCTTACTAAAATGTCTATTTTGAAAAAATCCTCTATGGGCAGACAGTGGAGAAGGGTGCGCCGATTTTAGTACTAAGTGTTGCTGATCATCAATCAAGCTGCCCTTTTGTTGGGCATAGTTTCCCCATAATATAAAAACTACATGTTTCTTATGTTCTGAAATAGATTTTATCACTGCATCGGTAAAAAGCTCCCAACCTTTTTTTTGATGAGAACCTGCCTTATGTGCTTCCACGGTTAAAATTGCATTTAATAACAATACGCCTTGTTTGGCCCAATCATCCAATGAGCCAGATGTTCGCTTTGGGGTGCCCATATCTGCTTGAAGTTCTGTAAAAATATTCTGTAGTGACGGAGGAAAAGAGATAGCTGAAGGAACGGAAAAAGACAATCCATCTGCTTGTCCTGGACCATGATAAGGATCTTGGCCTAAAAGGACCACTTTGGTATGGGTAAAAGGTGAGAGCTCAAAAGCCCTAAATAGGTTTTTAGCTGCTGGATAGATGATACCATTTTGATAAGCCGCCCGCACATAATCGGTTAATGTTTTAAAATAGGGTTTTGCAAACTCTGTAGTAAGTTCACTTTTCCAGGATGATTCTATTCGTATATTCATACTTGCAAGTCTTAAGTGAAAAAGATAAACTTGTAAAAGCTTTAACATGCCTAGCATAGGCTACAAAATACAATTTATTCTAAATATAAACTTGATTTTATCATTTTTTTTTTAGAAATTTGTTTGTGTTATCCGCTACTTTAGGGTTGGAAATTATTTAATATAACATGAGACATTACGAAACAGTATTTATACTATCACCTGTACTTTCTAGCGACGAAATAAAAGCATCTATAGCTAGATATAGGTCTTTTTTAGTGAAGCGTAATGCAACAATAGCACATGAAGAAGAGATAGGTTTAAAACCTTTGGCTTACCAAATCAAGCATAAAAAAAATGGGGTATATCATTTGATAGAATTTGTAAGTGAGCCTAGCCTAATTAAGGAGTTAGAAGTTACCTATGCACGAGATGAGACCATATTACGTTTTTTAACATTTGTTTTAGACAAGCATGCATTAGCGCATAACATGGAAAGAAGATCAAATGGGAAAAAAGAATTTAAGAAAGAACTATAGCCCTATGACTTTAGTAAACGAATCAATACAAAAAAAAACAATCACTAAGAAATTTTGTCGATTCAAACGGTACGGTATCAAGTATGTAGATTATAAATGCGTTGAGTTTTTAATGAAGTTTCTCAATGAACAAGGCAAAATATTACCTAGACGCATTAGTGGGAATAGTTTAAAATATCAAAAAAAAGTAGCTCGTGCAGTAAAGCGTGCCAGGCAACTTGCTTTGCTTCCTTATGTAGCAGACAATTTAAAGTAACCAAAAAATGGAAGTAATATTAAAAACTGCATATAAAACTTTAGGAAACAAAGGAGATGTTGTTTCGGTTAGAGCTGGTTATGGTAGAAACTATCTTATTCCGGAAGGGATTGCTGTTGTGGCCAATGCTACAAATAAAAAAATTGCATTTGAAAATGCAAAGCAAGCAGCACATAAAGGACTAAAACTAAAAGCCGATGCGGAGGCACTTTTACCATTGCTCACATCCGTTAAGGTGGTAATAGCTGCAAAAGTAGGTGAAGGTGGCAAAATATTCGGCTCTATTACCCCTTTGCAAATTGCTAAGGCACTTAAAGCAAAAAATATTGGTGTAGACCATACTAAGATAAATATTGAACACCCTATTAAACAAATAGGAAATTATCAAGCCGTTTTAATTTTGCACGAAACGGTTTCCTATACATTAACTTTTAACGTAGTTCCTGCTTAGGGACTATTCTGATCTTGGGGGCTTCTTAATAGCGTGTGAAAGGGAAATTGTTGCTAAAAACTCTTTTGCAGTATCATTTTTTTTTGTTTTTTGTTTTTTTTGATAAAAGCTATAGGGGCCCCTTCCCCATTGATTCTTAAATATTATACCTATAATATTCTTTCTTATAATCATACTATATTGGATATCTTGGTAAAGATTTTGTGTTTAAATTCGCAAAGTCTTTTAACTGATACTTATAGTAAGCTGTAATGGCTACCATCGCTGCATTATCTGTACAATAGGCCATAGCGGGTATAAAAACTGTCCAATGACGTTGTATAGCCAACTGCTTGAGCTGCTCGCGCAAATGGCTATTCGCAGCGACACCTCCTGCCAATGCAATCGTGGTAATACCGCTTTTTTGAACAACTTGGGTCAATTTAGCCAATAACATACGTACCAATACTGCTTGAATACTGGCACAGATATCAGCCCGATTGGCTAATACAAATTCAGGGGTTTTGTTTCGAATAAAAAGTGCAAAAGCTGTTTTTATACCGCTAAATGAAAAATCAAAATTGGGCATATGGGTAGATGGAAAGGTAAAAGCGTTCGGGTCACCTTCTTGGGCATAGCGATCTATTAAAGCTCCACCTGGGTAAGGTAATCCCATTAAATGAGCTATTTTATCAAAGGCTTCTCCTACCGCATCATCTTGGGTTGCACCTAACACCTCCATAGCACAATAATCTTTTACCAATATAATCTGGGTGTGCCCTCCACTAACAGCCAAACAGAGAAAAGGGAAAGTAGGCTTAGGATCATCAATAAAATTAGCCAATACATGGGCTTGGATATGATGGACACCTATTAAAGGAATGCCAAGAGAAAAAGCCAAAGATTTGGCAAAACAACTTCCAACTAAAAGGGGGCCTAGTAAGCCTGGACCTTGTGTGAATCCAATAGCATGTAATACAGATTTTTCAAGGTTAGCTTGTTCGAGTGCAGCGGTTACAACAGGAATCATATTGATTTCATGTGCGCGGGCAGCAAGTTCTGGAACAACACCACCATATTTTTGATGAATCAATTGACTCATGACTACATTACTGACTATTTTGCCATTATGGCTTACAGAAGCAGCTGTTTCGTCACAAGAAGATTCAATGCCTAGAATGGTTAATTGTTTTTGCATAGCCTGTTCCTTTAGGTCAAACTTTGGATACCATACCACCATTGGTTAAATAATCAAATGCAACCATCTTTTTTTAGCGCCAATGGTTTGCCCTTATAATCCTGGTAAGGGAGACTGATCAACTGCTGCTTGATATATATGATAGATTTCAAATATTTATAGGATGTAACGAAAAACAGTATTTGATCTATACCAATCACACGCTTACTGCTGATAAAAAACTTTGACAAAGTAGCAAAAATTGGGTGTAATACCAAACAGGGCAACTACTTTTTAAGTAAAGCTACTTAAACATATGTTTAATATGGACAGGATTGTACCTTTGATCCAGAAAAAAGATGGCTTTACCCTTCCTGTAGTGTTTCTATAATCTTTTTTTGTCTTAACCATTTGAGCGAAAAATATAACGCAATAAAAAGTGTCGTAAATATCAATAGATTAGGAAATAAAATAGCTTTCCAATGGGTATAAATGGGTACGTAACGCATATAGTAGAGAGCAGGTTCAAGTGTAATACATTTATAGTGTGCTTGTAAAAAACACAACCCTAAACCTAAGAGGTTTCCATATAGCATGCCTATACATAGGGTACGTAGACTATTATAGAGCAAGATGGCATATATCTGCCCATCACACCCCCCCAAAACTTTTAATATACCTACCATATAACTACGCTCCATAAGTTGAACCATAAGGGTCGCCAGCATAGTGCAACCTGCTACCAATAATACAAAGAACATAAAAATAGTGGTATTCTTTTGAATAATAGCCAGCCAATCATAAAAATTAACGTACTTACGTTGGGTGGATATAAGACGTAAATCGTAGTCTATAAGTCCTAAAATCGTATCCCGTAATGCTTTGGTTGGCTTTACGTGGTCTTTTAAAAAAATAGTATATCCGTTTACAGTTTCTGGAGAGTAGTTATTTAACCGCTGGATAAGACGCATATCACAAAAAGCTAGATTTTCATCTATGTCACTTAAATACGTGCAATAGATGCCCACAATTTTTAATTTTCGATAACGTACTGTAGCATGCAGCGTATGGACCAGTACGGAATCGCCTAACGCAATGGATAGTCTTTGCGCAAGATGATGGCTAATACAGCATTCATTTTGATAGGTAGCTTTGGTTAAATCGGGCAGCCTACCTGCGATGAGATAGTCTTCCAATGCCGTATGGGCCACCATAGGATCGACTCCCTTGCAGCATATGCCCTCTACCCCTTCCTTTGTATGGATCAGCATAAGCGTTTGGGTAAATGCAGTTACTTTTTCAATAGCACTTGGTAAATCAGCCATCAATCGATTGACTTGTCCAACTTGAACAGATGTGGGCGTATAAGGGGCTACCAAACCACTATATTTGGCAATTTCAAAATCGCCTGCAAAAGTCGTTATTTTTTTTGTAATTTCTTTTTGAAATCCAATAAGTACCATTGAAGCGATTAATATAGCTGCTGTACCTATGGCAATGCTTAAGGTAACGATTTTAGATATGGTAGCAGAAAAAACACCACTGCTGCGTTGTCTGACGCGGTTTGCCACAAAGACAATCCAAGAAATGGTCTGAAAAAGCAAGATAAACAGGGTTAATAAGCCTGGGCAAAAACCACCCGTCTTGTAGAGGGTTTTCCGGAATAGATACAAACGCCCAGCTCTTCTTGTCCGTCCAATGGTATACAACGAATGGTGGCTTTTGTTTCAGCTTTAATTTTTTCTTCTGTTTCGGTAGTACCATCCCAATGGGCTAACAAAAAGCCCGCTCTGGAAGAAATAAGCTTTTTAAAGGTTGTATAGTCATCCACTAATAAGGTACGCTGTTGGTTTAGCCTAAGTGCCCGCTCATAGATATGGGTCTGGATCGTTTCCAACCAATCAATAACTTGTTGAAAACAATGGTCCATAGGAATGGTTATTTTTTCTTTTGTATCCCTACGGGCCAATTCAACTGTTTTATTTTGCAAATCATTAGGCCCTACCGCTATACGAATAGGGACACCCTTTTGTTCATATTCAGCAAATTTATAACCTGGTTTGTGGACATCGCTATCATCTAACTGTACCCTAATATTTTGCGCAGTCAGTACAGCTTGCAAGCTAGCCAATTGGGCCACTATTGCACTACGTTGGACTTCTGTTTTGTAAATAGGTATCATTATGACCTGTATAGGAGCAATTTTAGGTGGCAATATCAATCCATCATCATCCGAATGGATCATAATCAATGCGCCCATTAAACGGGTCGTAATACCCCAAGAAGTACCCCATACATAGTCCCGTAGACCCGCTTGATTGGTAAAAATTACGTCAAAAGCTTGGGAAAATCGTTGGCCCAGGTAATGGGCTGTACCGGCTTGTAACGCTTTGCCATCCTGAAGCAAGACTTCAATGGTGTAGGTAGTTTCTGCACCAGCAAAACGCTCATGTACAGTTTTAATACCTTTTATCAAAGGTATCGCCATATAGTCCCTAATAATGCGTTCATACAAATCCAACATTTGCAAAGCCTCTGCTTGGGCTTCTTCTTGCGTAGCATGAGCCGTATGGCCTTCTTGCCATAAAAACTCTGTAGTACGCAAAAAGAGTCTGGTACGCATTTCCCAACGGACTACATTACACCATTGATTTAGTAAAATTGGAAGATCTCTGTAGGATTGAATCCAGTTTTTATAGGTTCTCCATATAATGGTTTCTGAGGTAGGACGCACAACAAGTTCTTCTTCTAACCTAGCAGTAGGATCAACCTCTACACTACAACCATCTTCAGCCATTTTTAAACGATAGTGGGTTACAACGGCACATTCTTTGGCAAAGCCTTCTATGTGTCCCGCTTCTTTACTCAAATAAGACTTTGGAATAAGTAACGGAAAGTAGCCATTGACATGACCGGTTGCTTTAAAGGCTGCATCAAAAATACTTTGTAACCTTTCCCAAATGGCATAACCGTAAGGTTTAATAATCATACAGCCGCGCACAGAAGCATTTTCTGCTAATCCTGCACGGACTACTAATTCATTATACCAAGCGGAAAAATTGGATGCTCGAGTCGGTAAAGGGGTCATACGCAATGGATGAGAAAAGTATTTAATATATGGATAGTAAGTAGGACATACGCTTATTGAATTTCGGCAGGTGGATAAAGAAAAACAAGCCTATAAGCCGGGTTCTGTAATGCCTTAGAGGGCACTGCTTGTCATTTATCTGGAGCCATAATCACTTATGGCTTCTAGCGGCCTACCCGCATGCCTTAGAAACGAACGAGCAGCCCGTCACGCTATAGTGTGGACATGTTTATTTGGCCTTGCAATCCCTAAGGTTTACCCTGCCTCTACTGTCACCAATAGAGCGGTGAGCCCTTACCTCACCTTTTCACCCTTACTCGCTCTATTAACGCTAGCGGTCTGTTTTCTGTGGCACTTTCTGTCACATAGATTTGCTTCCATATGCCTTCCTGTTAGGAAGTAGGGTGCTCTGTATTGCCCGGACTTTCCTCTTTGGTATTTAATTACCAAAGCGACAAGCCAGCTTGTTTTCCTAGTACTACTTACTAATTTACAAAGTGGAATAACCTATTCCAACGGATGCCACTGAAAAAAGAGTGGCTTCTATTTGAAGACAACAAGACCATAACCGCTTTACCCACAATATAGTCTTCTGGAATAAAACCAATGAATCTAGAGTCATGAGATTGATCTCGATTGTCTCCCATCGCAAAATAATAATTTTTACAGAAAGTATAAGAGGCTATTTGCTGACCATCTATCCAACATTCAGTTTGGGTAAATCGAATATTTTTTTTCCCTTCAAATCTTTCGATGATAGGACGATACAATAGAATATTCTGTCGGTTGATTGGAACAACTGCTCCCTTTGTAGGCACCTGAAGCGGGCCAAAATTATCTTTGGTCCACCCCAAAGTAGGATGACAAGGATAGAGACTAGAGGCAAGGTTGCCTACTTTATCTTCTATTGGAGCTAGTGACTGTATATAGGCAGGTAGTATAGTATTGAGCTGCTGCACCTTTTCTGGGGTCGTATAAATGATATAGCCTTCACAACCTGGCACAGTAGATGGCAGAGGGTTTCTAATACCATTTTTTTCAAAAAAAGCAGCTGTTAAATGGCGCTTGGTTTTCATAAAATAACGATACTGAGGTCTATCTGCTGGATCGGCTAATGCACCATTTACATAAAGTTGCTTCTGTTTTATCTGCAACAAATCACCAGGAAGTGCGATACAACGCTTGATCCAATAGTCTGTTAAATCCGGTGGTGCATGACCTATTGGTGTATTAAAAACAATAATATCATTGCGTTTTATTTTGCTCAATCCAGGCAATCGATATTGTGGCAATTGAATCCAGTCAAGGTATGAAGGAATTTTTGTAAATGGAATGGTTTGATGGGTAATAGGGATCTGCAACGGAGTAGCAGGTGTACGGGCTCCATAGTGAAGCTTACTAACCAAAACAAAATCGCCCGTTAAAAGTGTGGGCTCCATAGAAGCGGAAGGTATAACATAAAGGCCAATAACCATCCAACGGATAAAGGCAGCTGCCATAGCAGCAAAAAAAATAGAAGCTATCCAGTCCCGAATAGCACCTAGAGCGGAACTAAGCTCTCCCTGTTTTTTAGATGAAAAAGAAGTTTTCATACGTGCGCTTCGTTATAAAATACCTACAATAGGAGACCGTTGCAATAGGGTAGTAAATTTTAGGACAACCAACTACTTTTTTGCATCAAAGGTTCCAGCTGAAACTGTTTCAGTTACTATAGTTATTTGTTTTTTTATAAAATTTATTGCCCTATCCCTACTTAACTGATTATGCAATTTGGAATAATACTTACTTCCCTCACTACCCTGTAGAAAAGAAATTGCACCTGTATGAATAGCCGCATCATTTTCTTCTAGCTGCAAACCCTTATGAGCAGCATAATCAACATATGCACGTTTCGTTTCATCCACTACATCTGAAGTAGTAACTGCTAAGTTATTTTGACGGACGATATTACTCAATAAAAGCTCCCACCTTAAATCTTCTTTATGTGCATCATAGTATTCTTCTATTGCCTCTAATGTTGCCTCTGGATTATTAACCATAAGCCATCGTTTAAGAAAGGCTTCTGGTAAATCAACTTTATTATCCTTCAAAAGGGCTTCTTGCAAATCTTGATAGAATGCATGACGTGCTTCTGCACGCTTATCAAATAAAATAATTTTAGCAATAGCCTCTCGGAACTCATTTTCGGAATGGGCGACTCCTTTTCCTAACACAAGATCAAAAAGGGCAGGTTCAATAGCCATCGGTACAACTTGAACAATTTTATCAATTGTAAAAGTAGCAGGCCAAGCAGATTCATACTTCTTAAAAGCAATAAAGTCACTAAAACTGACACCTAAAAGGGCGGGGAAATGGTGTTTGAGACTCTCTTCTGTAAGCATCACTTTTTGACCAACACGACGACCTACCAATTCCTCCCTTAAATGTTCAGGAATGTGCATGATAGAAATACGAATATCTATACCAATTGCACCCGTACTATCTACCAATGTACCATACAACATAGTGTCCATTGCACTTTCTTCAAGATGTGCAACTTGACCATGCACCATTTGCAACCCTTCCAAAAATTCATCTACTAATTTAGATTCAACATGATCTATTTCAAATTCAGTAATAGAAATATTTGGTTCAAATACAATAGGCCGTTTTTCGATTAAGCCAACTTCATAAGAGAAGGTAAAAGTATCTTGATTTTTAAGATGTATCTCTTGTAAAGGGGTAACCAAAATTGGATCCATAAAAATAGAAATATGCTCTTGTAGAATATAATTTTTTAAAGAGGCTACAGCTATTTTATGTAGTTCTTCAGCAAGGATAGAAGAACCATACATCTTTTTAATAAGATCTTCAGGAACAGATCCCAATCTAAAACCCTTTAAACGAACCGTTTGGGCGTAATGCTTGAACTGCTTTGCAACAGCTGACTTATAGTCAAATTCATGTAACGTAATGGAGATAACCCCATGGTTGGGGTTAATTTTATTAAACTGAATATCCAAAGTAAAACAGATTTAAAAGATAAGATAAAAACGGATTTTTAATACTAAAACATACACCGCAATGGTGCGGATGGAGGGACTCGAACCCCCACACTTTTCAGTACTAGATCCTAAGTCTAGCGCGTCTACCAGTTCCGCCACACCCGCAAGAAATAAAAGGAAGTTAACCAAAATTTCCCCTACAAAAGTAAAAAAAACAGGCTTCCTAAGCAAATAGGAAAAACTACATCAATGGTTTTATGGTAGCTTATAACCTTAATGATTATATCAGTAATTGTCGATCCATCCAAATCTTGAGCAAATATTTACTTCATATACCTAACCAAACTTGGAATGTAACAAAAAACTTAGTGTTAATCTCCATGCTGCTTTACTCTTAGATAGATACCAATCGGGTACCCTGATAACAGTATGATCTTTCATACTTTTCATTAGTACTATAAACAGTTAGTTTTCCATCATTTGACTTGCCTTTAAATAAAAAGTAATAAAAATCTAAGGGTAGATTACCAGCAATAATACCATATTCATAATAAGGTTTTCCATAAAGATGGGTTAATTTTTTTTGCTTGGTTACTAATTGGCCAGCTGCAGGTCCGAAAAATCCTCTATATAACTTGTTATTTTAAAAAAATCAGCAACTTCACTACCATTATTACGAATGAGATAATTTTATATTCATTGAAATGATTACTAATTTTAGTATGTATTAATTCTATTAATTCTTCTATTGTATACTTGGTTGAAAGATAATTCACATTCAATGTTGAGAATCCTTGACTTTTTATAAATTTTTCTAGTCCTTTTAAACTTGAAGAAGTTTTATTAAGACCATGAAGAAAAATTACCAGATGGGTTTGATTAGAAAAATTTGTTACAGGATTTGTAGTTTTTTTAAATTCATGGCAGACTTAACCAGTGGATCTATACATTTAAAATGGTTGTTACAATAGGAAAAAACTAGATCTATGCTTCCTGATACTAGATCGGTTGAAGTACTATGCGTGGTAAAGGGCAAGGCAGCTGATGGGTAGTTTATGTAACTGGCGGCTAGTTGCGCATAGGTCATAGTCGACCCAAAAAGAAAAATAAAATAGCTGAACGTTTTATATATATGCCATATGTATGGCATAGTGAAATGATTTTTAAGACTAATTTTTAGAGCGCTACACTATCTGTAGTGTAGTTAATATAACGGGGTGTTTGCTGGCAGCAAACTATTGTATATTGTATAAACCAACAAATAATTTGCATATAATTTTGTATACTTATGGCTTGGATTTTAAATTTTAGTAATCTATGGGCATGATATGGTACAGATAGCAACACCACCAAAAATAGAAAGCTCTCTCCCACTGATTGGTGCGCATACCTCTACGCAAGGAGGGCTCCATAATGCGTTATTAGATGGTGCAGCAATAGGTGCAACTACCATACAACTTTTTACCAGTAACCAACGTCAATGGGGAAGTACCAAACTGCAGCAAGCACAACTGGATAAATGGCACCATACGTTAGAAGTTACTGCTATAAAACAAGTGATGAGTCATGCTAGTTATTTGATCAACCTCGGCTCCAATAAAGCAGACTTATTGGCCAAAAGTCGTGAGGCTTTTTTGGAAGAAATAGAACGTTGTTTGGCTTTAAAAATCAGCTATTTAAATTTTCATCCAGGCGCTGCAACGGGAGACAGCACGCTAGCGTGTTTAGACCGAATTGTGCAAAGCTTATCGACCATTGAGCGACTCTTTCAACCAGAAACCACCTTACGTTTGCTTATAGAAACTACTGCAGGTCAAGGCTCTACGGTGGGCCATTCTTTTGAAGCGTTAGCCTATATAATTGATCGAGTCAAAACAGTAGTGCCGATTGGGGTTTGTATAGATACTTGCCATATTTTTGCAGCAGGCTATGACATCCGTACAGTAGATGGATGGGCAAATACATTGGCCAAATTTGAATCAATCGTTGGTCTAAACCACCTCTATGCGCTACATGTGAATGACTCCATGACGCCACTTGGTTCAAGAAAGGATCGGCACGCTAACTTAGGAAATGGGGAAATAGGCATGGATAGTTTCAAAGCCATGATGTGTCATCCAAAACTTCAGACGATTCCCAAGTATTTGGAAACACCTAATGGTGCAACGATGTGGACAAAAGAAATAGAACTGCTGCGTAGCTATAGTAGCCCGAAAAAATCGGTTTTGGCGCATTTGCTTTAAAAAAGCTTACATGAAGTACATATAGCATCCAATTAAATATTGTACCGTTTGTAATTTTTTATGTAGATTTGATTAACAAGGTTATATGGTATAAACTAAAGTACAATGGCAAGCTACTTTCTTATTTTGTTGAAGATATAATCTAAATAAACTTGCGGAAATGCTTTTAATAGGTTTAAGTATACTTTTAACAGCTTCTTTTCTAGGCGCTCGATTACAAGGTTTAAGTTTGAGTATGCTGGGCGGATTGGGTATATGGTTGTTTATGGTGGTTGCAAATGCAACACCAGCAGATCCTCCTTTTCAAATCACACTCTGTATTGCTTCAGTAGTGGCTGCAGTAGGTACTATAGAAGCTGCTGGTGGGTTGAGCTACCTGGTGCAACTGGCAGAGTCCTGTATCAGAAAACATCCACGTAGCATCATATATATTAGCCCTATAGTCACTTATGCGATTACTTTTTTTGGAGGGACCAACCACATCGCTTATTCTATTCTTCCTGTTATTGCAGAAGTTTCTAAAGAAATAGGTATTCGTCCAGAGCGTCCTTTATCACTTTCTGTTGTTGCGGCTTTGCATGGTGCACTGGCCAGCCCTATTTCTTCTATAATGGTTATTTTAAGCGGATTTTTAAGTGCGTCTGGGATCGACCTAGTCACGATCTTAAAGGTTATAATACCTTCCACAATGGGTGGCACGCTGATGGCCACATGGGTTACCAATCTACTAAGCAAAGCCATGCCAGCCTCCTCAATAGTTGGCACAAAGGAAACAGTCCCCTCCTTCTCTCCTACTGTTGTGGCTCGAAGTGGCAACCGGGCAAAGCTTTCAATTGGTTGCTTCTTACTCGCGAGCTTAGCAATTGTGTTGCTAGATGCTCTACAATTCTTGCGCCCTTCTTGGGAAGTAAATGGTATAAAGGTGGTATTCCCATCTGCTTATATTATGCCACTGGTGATGTTATCTACTGCTGCATGTATTATGTTATTGTGCCGGGTTTCACCTAAATCTATTACGGAGGGAAAGGCATTTTCTGCTGGTATACAAGGGATGTTATCCCTTCTAGGGATTGCTTGGTTAAGTAGTACATTTGTAGAGAATAATAAACCTATATTACTTCAGCTTATCTCGAGTTATTTTGCTGAACCTTGGAAGTTTTTTATTATTCTACTCTTTATGGCTGCTATCATGGGTAGCTCTGCCGCCACAATTAAAGCTGTATTTCCACTAGGTATCGCATTGGGGATTCCTCCTAAGATATTATTGGCCTCTGCTGCAGCGGCAAACGGTGTATTTATCATTCCAATTTACCCAACGATGCTGGCCGCTATGCATTTAGATACTACAGGTACCACCCGGGTGGGCAAGTTCCTTTTTAATCACAGCTTTATGTTACCAGGTTTGGTCTCGATTGCTGGTGCAATTGGCATTGGATTCTTAATGGTCTATATTGGGCTAGCTGGCCTGTAATCTAACCATATTTATTGCATTTATGATGTCTACAATTGGATGGGGTATGCTCCTTATAGTGCTGATCGCAAGTCTGTACTTAGGTGGGATTTCCCTTGGCTTACTGAGTGGATTGGTCTTGGGTCTCTTGACTTGTTCGGTACAACCTACTCCCCCTCCTAATGACTTAATGCTCTTACAGGCGACTTGGTTGCTGCTGATGGCTACACTGGAAGCAACTGGATTTTTTTACTTAATGGCAAACAAATGCAAGATTTTTGCAGGACAGGTCAAGAACCATAATGGTATTTCAATAGTACTATTTTGCTATGGATTGGTTTTCCTAACAGGAGATAAAGCATGGTTATATAGATTGGCATGCGAGCCAAATCCCCTACATAAGGGCAAGTCCCGGCTACTTTTTCCCATTGCAGTTGCTGGACATATGGCCGTATTGGCCAGTCCTTTATCGATATCAGGCATACTCCTTATAGTGGTCGCAGGGAACAATGGATTACCTATACTAAATTTAGTAGGAACGACTGCCACCCTAACAATTGGCATAACAGCAGCCAGCAGTTGGTTTGCTTACCTTATACCCGATAGATGGCTTAGCAAGCTATATGCATCGTTCAATGATCTTGCTAAAGATGAAGTTGTAGCGCAACCAAAAAATAAAATAGAACTGCTCCCTTGCCTTTTAGTAGTAGCCGAACTACTATTTCTAGGTATAGAACCTAAACCGAATGGATCCACCCAGTTAAATAGCATTCAAAAGATTTTTCCAGTTAAATTTCCTATATTTTTTGCTTTGGTAATGCTTTCAACGGCAGCTGTAGCTATGTTATGGTTTAAAATAAAGCCTGCTAAAATTTTACAAAGCCATCGATTCAAACTAGGTATTCAACAACTTTTTATCTTTTTAGGATTAGCCTGGTTGGTAGATAGTTTACTAAGCCATGACAAAATTTATTGGATAAAAATGTGGTGGGATGGTAGGATACATTATGGTTTTTATCTAGTAGCAGCCTTGTATATGCTCTTGATGGATATTTCTATTATAATTTGGCTTTTTAGTGCACTATTGATAGAACGTGATGGTTCGATTCTAATACTTGCCTTATGGCTTGTGATAGTGCATAGTTTAGCGCCTATCAGATCTTGGATGAGCCATATGATAAAAGGCTATAAAAATAAAGAGTAGTATGTAGAAAGGAAAGCAAATAACCCATATAATCTTATCATTAGGCTTTAACTTATTACAATGGATATAAAGAATTTATTTGGTGCAATGAACCAGGTTCAGACAAAAATGGAAGCGGTTAAAAAACAGATGGACCAACTTACTGTAACCAAAGAAACAGGCGCTGGACTGGTTCGCGTAACGGTGAGTGGGACTAAAAAGCTATGCGCTATTTCAATAGATGAAAACTTATTTAATAAAAAAGATCGGCAAATGGTCCAAGACCTTATAGTAGGTGCGGTCAACTTAGCGTTGGAAGAAGTAGACGATAAAATCCAAGCAGTCATACAAGAACATGCAGCCATGCTATAAACGCAATAAAATACCCCACTTGCCAACTGTTGCGATTGTAGTTTTAAATTACAATGGGCTATCATTGCTAAAAGCATATTTGCCTACCCTATTGTTATATAGCCATGGCTATGGGATTATAATAATAGATAATGGCTCTACAGATGGCTCGGTAGATTACCTACGCAACCATTTTCCGACCGTAACATGTATGGTGCATGATGGAAATTATGGCGTAGCAAAAGGGTATAATGTGGCACTAAAGCAGATTAAAGCCACCTACTATGTACTGTTAAATAATGACTTACTGGTTACAGCAAACTGGTTAACAGAGATGTTGGCCCTTATGGAGCATGATCCTTCAATTGGGTTTTGTCAACCTAAAATATTGTCGCTTCAAAGACCAGATGAATTTGATTATGCGGGTGCAGCAGGTGGCTTTATAGATATGTATGGTTATCCTTTTTGTCGAGGAAGGATTTTCAATCATATTGAAAAAGATAGTGGACAATACGATGATACAAGGGCCATTTTTTGGACCAGTGGCGCATGTGTATTGGTACGGGCCAAAGCTTTCCATACATTAGGGGGATTTGATGAGCTATTTTTTGCGCACTTTGAGGAAATTGATCTTTGCTGGCGTGCACATATTGCTGGTTGGAAGGTCTATTACTGTGGTACCAGTACCGTTTATCATTTAGGGGGGGCTACACTAGCTTATCAGAGTCCCCGCAAAACCTACTTAAATTTTAGAAATAGGTTATTGATGTTGTACAAGTATCATCCAGCTCATTTAATGGACACAATAAAAAATATAGCTTTCAATCTATTGGCCATTTTTAGGATGTGGTATCTGGGAAAGTTCGCACATAGCTGGGCTATTGTGCAAGCACAAATAGATTTTTTTAAACTTAAAAAGAAAATTAAACCAAAATTTCTTGTACCTTACTTGGCCAATATATATAAAAGAAGTATGGTTATTGATTTTTTTACCAAAAAAAAGAAACGCTTTTCTGAAATTACCCCTGATCAGTTTACATAGGATATTTGGGCTTAGCTAACACCCCTGATCTACACCAACTGTGCCATACGATTGACTGTTTTTAATCGAATATACAAGATTGTAAACAGTTTTTAAATATTTTTAACTTCCATTTATCTTTCTAGTTTACCATTATGATACCATTGAACGACTACACTTTTATATACTTTATAGGGATAGGTGGCATAGGCATGAGTGCCTTGGCACGGTTATTACTTAAGCAAGGTTATCAAGTTTTTGGATATGATCAGCACCCATCTGAAATGGTCTTACAACTCAGCAAGGAAGGTATAACGATCCACTGTGAGGATACGCTCGCTGCTATTCCTGAAGTTGTTTGCCACCACCCCAACCAAACCCTAGTTATTTATACACCTGCTATACCGATTGATAGCCCTATTTTAAACTATTTTAAAGCCACTGGTTATAAATTGCAATCACGTGCAGAAGTGGTTGGACTTATTTCCAAACGATTTACCACAATAGCAGTAGCTGGTACACACGGTAAAACAACTACTTCAGCTATGATCGCCCATATACTCTACCAAAGCGGTATACCTATACTTGGATTTGTGGGGGGTATCATGGAGCAATATGATACCAACTTATTACATAATAGTTCATTAGATGCAGTCAAGCTAATGGTAATAGAAGCTGATGAATTTAACCAATCTTTTCTCCATCTCAAACCCACTTTTAGTATTGTTACTGCTGCAGACGCAGATCACCCAGAAACCTATGCTACACCGGCAGCTATGGAAGCTAATTTTATAAAATTTGTTCAACAAAACCAGAAAAGTCTGATTATACAAAATAGGGCTGCAGATCAGTTAAAAATCTGGAAACATTGTACAAAACCCTTTCTAACCTATGGATTAGATAAAGGCACTATTGTGGCTAGTAAGGCAACTATGACATCTCATCAAAGTGTTTTCGATTACTTAGGACAAGGTATCAATATTTCCAATGTAGTTTTGCCTATGTCCGGATGGCATAACATTGAAAATGCATTGGCAGCCATTACAATCTGTTTAGAACTTGGTATAACAGCAGCCCAAATTCATACCGCTATTGCCTGTTTTCCTGGCATAAAAAGGCGTTTTTCTCTTGTTTGCAACCATCCATCCTATCTACTTATAGATGACTATGCGCACCATCCTGTAGAAATTAGTGCTTTGCTTCATTCAGTGAAAAAGATCTATCCCAACAGTACTATAACAGCTATTTTTCAACCCCATCTATTCTCACGTACCAAGGCTTTTTATAAAACATTTGCTACCAGTTTAAGTCTGGCAGATGAAGTTTTTATATTACCCATCTATCCGGCTAGAGAGGCACCTATGCCAGGTGTAACCGCACAACTTATATTTGACGAACTAACCTGTACAAGAAAAGCTTTAGTGACCATGGATGACTTACTTACCAAACTAGCTGCTTTCACTATTAGAAAACATCAAATCATCCTTACCATTGGTGCTGGAGATATAGGAGCATCAGTTTCAGTCATAGCTGCCACCTTAGAACAGATTGTAGGGCATGTACAATAGGCTAAGGCCATTGTTATAGAAAATTTCAACAGCTTTATTACAAATAATTGGCCTTTTTGCAAAGGTTTTTATAAATTTTTAACATCAAAAAGTCATTCTTATGTCTGGTTAAAGAGATATAAAAAACTTGTAAATGAATATTTCTGTTTGGAAAAATTTAATTTTCTATTCGAACGGCCTTATATTAACCCATACATGTTAACCGCTCTACTACTCTTCCGCTTCATATGTTTTTATATAAGTGGCATTCTATTGGCCATCTATTACCCAACAGACTTATTTACTACACTTTTACTTTTGCTGACACTAGGTGTACTATATTGGATGGCTGCACTACATGCTAGTGTCACTACCTGGTTAAACCCTATAGGACTACTGCTTATTTTTTTAGTAGGCTATGGCAACCTATTGTTACAAACCGCACAACAAAAAAAAGCAACGCAGTGGATGGAGGTTCACCAAGCGATAGAAGGGTATACCGTTTACATCGAAAAAGTGTATCCTCCACTTAGCTGTAAAGGGTTGATGACCCATATAAAAGACCACTCCGGCTGGCACAATAGTAGGGGATTTATACAATTATATTTTTCTAAAAAATCTGATTATAAGCCTAAAAAAGGAGATAAACTACTGATACGTGGGAAACCCGATCGGATTCTATTACCTGACCGCATCCAACTAGCAAATGACGACAGCGCCTTCTATCATCCTTCTACACATCGTCATATTTTAAAACAAATCGATCGAGATTTTAATTTACTAACTACCGAGGTACAAAATAGTAACTGGAGGGCCATGATCACACAATGGTGTAGCGAAAGACTCCACAAGCAACTACAAGACGATCAAGCTATTGCACTCATCTCGGCGCTTCTATGGGGTGCAAAAGAAACTTTAGATCCAGGATTACAAAAAGCCTATGCCGATACAGGTACCATTCATGTATTGGCCATTTCTGGGTTGCACGTAGGTATGTTGTATATGCTGCTAAAGGCTATTTTTAAATATATATGTAGGTACGTAGGATTTTTTATCTTACCAGATTTTTGTACACTTCTTTTGCTTTGGCTATATAGTTGGCTTTGTCATTTTGCACCACCCATACTGCGTGCAACCATTATGATTACTATGGCTAGAATAGGCTTACTAATCGGTAGAGGGTCCAATCGTTACAATGGATTATTTGCTTCTGCTTTTGTCTTATTATTATGGGATACATCTTTATTATTCAACTGTGCATTTCAACTTTCCTATCTGGCAACGATAGGCATACTCTATCTCCAGCCTCCGATCCACCGTCTTATAACACCTGAACATTATTGCCTACGAAAAATATGGACGGCTACTACCTTATCTATTGCGGCACAAGTGAGTACATTACCACTGATTCTATATTACTTTAAACAGTTTCCGCTCTATTTTATTATTGCCAATTGGCTGGTCGTACCTGCTATTTTTGCCATCCTAATGCTTAGTTTGGTATTTTTAGTAAGCAGTCATTGTCCCATCATTAACACATTACTTGGTTTTATCCTTGAAAAATTGATTTTTGTCACCAATACACTGGTCTATTGGTTGGCAAAATGGCCCATGGGTACCCTTTCATTCTGCTTTATACATAGGCGCACGGTCTGCCTACTCTATATTATGCTGCTTTCGATTTGGCTTTTCTTTCAAAATAAAAATCTTATATATTTTATTATAACCAGCCTCTGCACAACATTATATAGTGTATACCATATCAAAACAATTATAGCAACCCAAAAAAAATGCAAGATAATTTGCTATAACAATCATCAACTATCTTTTACTTTAAAGGATGGGATCAGATCGTTACGCTACGATGAGCCACCATCCAACAGCAGTATATTACGACATTATACTGGGGGAATCATAGCTACCTGGTACAAAAAGATAATTCTTACCCTTCATACCATTCCGGCTGATTGGCAAGGATGGCGTGGAGCTAAGCTAGACGTAGACTACCTACTAATAGATGAAAGTCTACTCTATAATATGGCCATTATACTTAAAGTATGGCGTGTTAAAAATTTGGTTATCTATACCAAAGAACCCCATCCATTGCGTTACTACCCAAAGATCAAAAAATTAGGCATACCATTTATTTGGCTAAAGCCAGGTAGCAAAAAAGCTTTAACCTGGTCTAAAAATTCATAGTGGATCACAACAGATATGGCCCTACCTTGGGAGGGGTGGCGAAACTGGAAGTAATACATTTCCTTGACTTACCCAATAGAAGCACTTTTTCTTTCCAAATGGTCCCTACAGACCAATCGTAATCCTACCTGGTTGCTACTGGGTTTTTTGTTCTAATTCCGTTGCAAGCAAGTCCAATTCTTTTAGAATCTGTTGGGCAGCAGCGACCACATCCGTAATCACCTCTTTACTACTGGTTTTAGCTTCGTTGGCTATATCATTTTTATGCCCTACAACCTTTAGAATAAAAGCTTGTAACTTTCTTTTGCATGATTTTAAGTTGTACATCACACCATCCCTAGCTACTGACCCTTTTGTAGGTGCAGAAAGGATGCCTACAAAAGCACCTAAGCAAAAACCTAAGCCAAGGATGACTAAATTTTCAGTTTTTTTTACCATGATTGGATCATTTAAATGGTTGGATACTTTATTTTTAATTTTCTTTATGGGTTCTTTTTAAAATACCTTCTAATACACCATTTATAAAAGCGCCACTTTTAGCACTGCCGTACCATTTAGCTATCTCAACATACTCATTTATAGATACTTTAAAAGGTATTTCTTTACACTCAATCAGTTCTGCTAAGGCCAATTTGAGTATCAACTTATCTGTTAATAGGATACGGTTCTTATCCCACTTTTCAGTTTGTGCACCAATCATCTCCTCATAACGGATGTAGTTCTCTATGACGATGGTCAAAATACGACTGTAAAACTTTGATTCTGTGGCCCATTTTTCTTCTAAATTATCCCAAAACAGCGTAAACGCAGCAAAGTCTTTTGTAGAGAGCATTTTAAAGATATGGATTAAAATTTTCTTTACCATCCGCTTATGCTCATCCCAGTAGAGGTCTTTCATAGCCAAAAAATCGTTTATTGGCCCCTCCTTAAATATAGTATGCTGGACAACGTACTCCAAAATTTTTATACTATTATTTGGATCTAATAGATAGGTTTTTGGCGCTTCTACGGATTGAATAAATTGTCTATACCAATTTTGTACTTGATCTTGATCTTTAGCCCAGCTGATGCCATTTTTATAAATCATTTTGACCCATTTGCTGTTGTGATACAACTCTTCCAACAAAGGATTTTGTGCCAGCTGCTTTTTAAGCAGATGATCGGTTTCTTTGGATGAAGGATGCATGACTTTTCCCAACTTGCACCATTCTACCAGTAATAACAAAACATAAAGAAGGGTTATATAGATGTATTCCTTTGCCTGGTTAAATCCATACTGTAAAAAAGTTTGGTCTTTTTTTAATGCTTCTACATAGTAAGCAAGGTGCTTATCTACCGATTGCGCAATTTTTTTATTCTCTTCATAAACAAAAGTATGGGTAGGCAACGTAGTGGCTATTGCTGCCTGAAAAAGGCCAACCGCCCTGGTTTGTGCTTTGGTCAACTGTTCCTTTTGAATAGGCTCATCTAAAAAGCAATCCCATACAAAATCTTTTTTTATCTGTTCTATAGCCTCTTTTTCATGGACTTGTTTTGCAATAGTATACGCATAAAGATTTTGTAGTGCTTTTATACGAACAAAGCGTCTAGGAATAATAAAATTTTTCATTATAATGCAACTGCTTTATCGGCACAGTTGGGCGTTCTTTATCTTTTTGATGCGTGTTATAGCCATCTCTTGTGCGACTTCTTGTGTAGGGCGTATGGTTTCTTCAGCTTGATTTAATACATCAAGGCAGATGCTATACAGTTGTTCTATACGTTGTTTGACCAAATCTGGAGAAGTTGTTTTTAATTCCGTAACAGCATTAATTAACCCACCTGCATTGGCTAAAAAGTCTGGTACATATACAATACCTCTTTCAAGCAACCGTTTCCCATCTCCTTCTTGATTAGCTAGTTGATTATTGGCTGCACCCACCACAAGGGCACAATTCAGCATCGGAATGGTTTCACTATTTAAAACTGCACCTAAAGCACATGGGGCATATATGTCTAAAGGCCAGCTGTGCAACCGTTCTATAGCTACTACTTCTACCTTACAGGCTGCTGCTATGGCTTGAAGCCGATTGGAGCAGATATCGGCCACATAGACAATCGCTTGCGCTTGGCATAACAATTGTGCCAAACAATAGCCAACCTTACCTATCCCAGCTATACCAATTTTTTTCCCCGCTAAGCTATCTGTACCAAAAGTTTTTTTTGCCGCTGCTTTCATGGCAACGTAGACCCCATAGGCGGTATGTTCTGAAGGATCACCACTACCACCTAATGCGAGCGGAAGGCCTACAACGTGGCGGGTTGCTTTGGCAATATATACCATATGCTCCATGGTGGTATTGTAGTCAGGTGCAGTAATGTAATGGCCACCTAGCCGATCTATAAAATCGCCATATTTACGGAGCAATGGTTCGGTCAATTCAGTCCCTTTTTGTTTGATCAGTACTGCTTTACCACCACCGACGTCTAACCCAGCTATAGATGCTTTGTAGGTCATGCCCCGGGAAAGACGGAGTACATCCTTCAGGGCCTCCCTTTCATCCTGGTATTCAAAAAAACGTACCCCTCCAACAGCAGGTCCTAATGTAGTATCATGTATGGCAACAATTGCTTGCAAACCGGTTGCTTGATCTTGAAAATAGACGACTTGTTCGTGTCCTTTTTGTGAAAAATGGGTAGTGTCATTTATGTAATTGGTATAGGTAGAAAAATTTTGTTCGATTATTTTCATAGGGGCTGATAAAGGTTATTTAGATTGAAAAGATGAATGGCATATATAGCTGATCTAGGGCGTCGGCCAGGGAAACTAGCAAAAATATAGAACAAAACAATATATACAGTCAAAAAAAAATAGAACGTAAGCAACCGTTTTTTTTAGTAGTATTTGGGTCTTTTGCTATCTATATAACTGGCTCAATAGCGGCAAAAGTAGTACCAACTGTTAGATTATAGCAGTACCACACACGACCTTACCTGTTTCAATGAATAGGATAAGGCAAAATAGCTATTGATCCATACATACATTTGTAACGGAAGGGTGGAGCAGGGGGGATTCGAACCCCCGGTACCCTTTTAGGGGTACACCCACTTTCCAGGCGGGCACCTTAAGCCACTCGGCCACCACTCCAATAACGCTTTTTATAAAAATAAAGTTTTTTTCTATCTCAGAAAAATAAAACAGTTCTATTCAGCGGTTTATTGGCTGCATTATTTTACAATTTGCAAGGTTTTTATACAAAACAACTCAAAACTTGCTGATTAACCAATACAAGTTGGATCATTTTTTACTAAAAAACAAACAATTATATGTTATTTTAAGGCTGACGAAATATTGGCCTATGAAAAATAATTCTATCTCTAGAGATAGAAAAAATAATAACAAAAATGTCTTATTTAGGTCTATTTTTTATCAAAAGTGAACAATGTATTGTATATATACAAATTAGTCCTTATTATTCATACAAAATATATTTTATAGTACTAATTTGTAACCAATTGAGCTATGGCATCATTTTTCAACATACCACTTTACATGGTGGTTTCTTTTCTTGCATTCACCTTAGTAGTAGGTATGTATTTCAGTCGAAAAATTACTTCTTTTCGGCAATATGCTATAGGTGATAAACAATTTGCCACCGCTACTTTAGTGGCTACTGTATTAGCTACTGCTTATGGAGGGGGCGGTTTGATACGTTCCGTACAGCAAGTGCATAATCTTGGCCTTTACTGGATCATCTTGACTCTTTTGGCTGGATTTGATCTTTATATTATCAGTAGGTTGGCCTTATATATGGGTCCATTTATGTATCACCTTTCTATGCCAGAAACGATGGGTAGCGTATATAGCAAATATGCACGCATGATTGCGGCATTATCTGGCATTTGCGATGCCATTGCTATGATTGCTGCGCAAATCAGTGCCATGTCTTTGGCTATCAATATGTGTTTAGATGGAGTATCTCCTAAAGCGATTACCATTGTAGTTTCCCTAATCCTTATCTTTTATTCTAGTTTTGGGGGTATTCGCGCAGTTGTTTTTACAGATTTATTGCAATTCATAACTTTTACCCTCATTATTCCTATTTTAGCATGGTTTATCTTTAAAAGCACAGGTAAATCAATTCTAGAAATCATTTCTTTTTTACAAAACCAGGAAAAATTTCAATTTAGTAGTGTATTTCATTTTGATACGAATTTAGTAGCTATGGGATGTCTTTTGCTGAGTTTTTAATGGGTTATATAGAACCTCCAACTATGCAACGCATCTATATGTCTGCTAACTCAATTCAAGCTAGAAAAGTTTTTTGCTATTCTACTCTTTTCAGTTTTGTCATTACCATTTTTATCATTCTAATTGGTCTATTTGTCTTTGTAAGTGCACCAGCATTACCAGTGCCAGCCATTTGGGGACATATCATGGCCAATGTACCACCTATTTTTAAAGGAATGGTTTGCATCAGTTTACTAGCCATGGCTATGTCTACAGCTGATTCTAAACTCAATGCCTGTGCCATTATGATTAGCCATGATATGCTGCAAAGTATACGGGGCCCAAAGCAAGCACCTTATGTGCACCAGCTCCGATTGGCTACATGGACCAGTGCAATCATTGGTCTATTGGCCATGCTATTGACTTTTTACTGTAATGATCTATTGAATTTGCTGAAATTAAGTTTAGATTTCTCGCTTCCTATAGCAACCGCGCCTTTTGTCTTAGCTGTTTTGGGATTTCGCGGGAGCTCTCGTACGGCTTTGATCGGTATGGTAACAGGTATAGTATCTATTTTAGCTTGGAACAAATGGATTGAACCCACAACGGGTATCAATGGTTCTTTTATTTGCATGTTAGCCAATGGTATAGCTATGATGGCTGCGCACTATCTATTCAAACAACCAGATGGTGCAGGATGGGTTCAGCCACTGACGGATGATGCATCTAAGCAAATGCAACAAGTGCATATGCGTAAAAAAGCAGCACGAAAAGAAGCGATTAAAAATGGGTTGATGCATATTAAGGATACTTTGGCCAAGCTTCAACCTAGCCATGCAACCCTAAGATGGATGGGGCTTTATGTGGTCATCACTAATTTGCTGGCTTACTTTATAGCCTCTATTACTGACTATAGCTGTTGGCTCATACCACAACTCTTAGTAGGTGCTTGCTTTTTAGGGTATAGCACATTTCTCCCTAAAAAGGTAATGCCTATTCCACGTTGGCTAGTTGGACTATTTTGGCTAATCGGTTTATTTTTTTGTTTGCCTATCAATGTGCTTTGGCATTGGTGGCATAAAACCACTTTGCCCTTAAACTTAGGTTTATTTTTGGCCCATTTGGTGGTAACCTTATTCGTTCTTCCACTATATCTCGGTCTAAGTATTTTAACCGTGACGTTATGCATAGCCATCTACTTGAGTATTTTCTATTCCACCCAGCCATTGGTCATGGTCCTATCTCCATTAGCCGTTGCGTGGCTACTACTGCTCTGGTTGGGATTGGGATTACTGATTTTCGCCATTTTTATTAACCTTAAAGTTAAAATGCATACCTGCTTTCAACAGGTAAACTATCTCAAGGATAGAGAAAAGATGCGAACCGCTCAAAAACTTAAGGAAGCACTTTATGACGCAGCTATGGTTCCCTTTACAAGTTGTAGTGCGCCTAAAGGCTATGGTTCTATTTT
This sequence comes from Cardinium endosymbiont cEper1 of Encarsia pergandiella, assembly GCF_000304455.1. Taxonomy (NCBI): domain Bacteria; kingdom Pseudomonadati; phylum Bacteroidota; class Cytophagia; order Cytophagales; family Amoebophilaceae; genus Candidatus Cardinium; species Cardinium endosymbiont of Encarsia pergandiella. The sequence goes on along the minus strand of NC_018605.1, from coordinate 653,692 downwards.
AGGAAAAGCAGTGGGTAAAATGGAGGAGTCTATTTCCTTTTTAGACAGCAATATGCCTCTTTATAAGCAAGATTTTCAGAGTATTATAAATAAGCTTTACGACTGGGTGGCTTATTTCAATAAAAGAGAGAAGGCTAAGGACCATGCACTTTTGAAGCTTACTAAAATTAGCTTAGATAAACTGATCGATAAAGTAGAGTTTGTATTGTGCCAAGAAGTTGATGATCCACCTACGATGTTTGTAGAGCAAATAAAAGGGGGCAGTGGCCTACCATTTCCTTATATTATATGTGACATTCATCAAGTTATTTACTCATTGGTGCAGGCTGTTTTACGGGTGAGCAGCAAGTTAGATGGTGTCAGTGCACCCATGGTTGGCATACAATTGCATCCGACTGCTTTGCAGTTTAAGCAATCAGATCCTATAGGCGATGGCCATCCTACCTCTATGCTTTTTCAGGCTATTGGACTAGTCGTTCATAGTGGTGCAATCACTTCTGAGATACTTCTCAAGATCAAGCCTTTATACGATGATAGAATGAGTATAATGGGCTCTGAAAATCAGCAAGAAGTACCACTATCTATAGATCTACAACAAGAAACCATATACAGTATGATTCGTGCCCATTATGGCTATTTAGAATATCCTTTTGATGCCAAACAACAAGCTATGCTATTGGTACTTCCTATTGATGGGACAGCAATTCGTGATAAGATGATGGTCAAGCTGCCTATAGATTGCCTCACATCAGAGACGCCTGTTACCTCTAAAGAGCAGGCTGATTCTATGATGGTATTAATGCAGTTCCATGACTATGTTTGCAAATCTACCCATGAAGTCGATCCTATTGATCCTAGAACGATTTCAAATCTACTTCTATTACTCAGAAAGTCTTTTGGCTTTAAACGCCATTTCTCAGGTCAATTGTTTTATGTACGTGTAGTAGGTATTGCCAAATTGGTAGTAGAATGGGTCTTCCATTCACCTAAAGTGATTTATGCTTCTTTATTATATGAATTGGTGCGTCATACCTGTATACCGCTTTCTTATATCAAGGATCATTATAACTTGGGTGTTTATGCTTTTGTATTAAATGTACTAGGGGTAGATAAACGGCAAGATTTAGACCATCCTTCGTTGCTTTATGTTCAGAATCGCTTAAAAGAAGCTATTAAAAAAGACCATATACAGCTTTCTGTTCTTTTTATCAAATTGGCCGAACGGCTCTATGACTTACGTCACGCAGAAGGCTATATTATGCTGGAAGAAGTAAAGTATATGGCTCAGGAAACCCTTATTGTGGATGTTAAGCTGGCAAATAAGTATTTGGGTCCTGAAATAGCAGAAGCATTAACTACTGCAGCCCAACAAGCATTAAAGACCTACTATCGTAAAACCGCTAGCTAGGTCACCTTGATAGGGGTAATGCAATCGCATTTAATTGGAATTAATAAAAATTTTATTACATTAAAGAGTTCAGCAAATGAATAAAATTATTTTTCCGAATCGAGCAAAATAGACGCAGGCTTATTGGGTTGCTTTTAAGCTATTTTACATAGCTCAACCAGGTCATTATACTGGCAAAACTTCTTTAAATCATAAACATATGCCAGAACAAATGCCAAAACAAAATTTAAATGTCGATATAAACAAAAAAGATAGACATGGAAACACGCCACTTCATTTGGCAATTTTTGAAGGTAATGCGGAACAGGTTAGGCTATTGTTGCAGGATAAAAAAATTGATGTAAATGCAAGAAATAACTATTATAACTCTGCCATACATTACGCCGTTTCTGAGGAGCATATAGCATTGCTTAAAGTATTATTGGAAGAATCAGCCACTATTGATGTAAATGCAATAGACAAAGATAGCTATGCTTCCCTGCATTATGCATCATTCAACGGCCATTTAGAGATGGCACAACTATTAGTAAAGCATATAAATATTGATGTGAACATCAAAGATAAATATAAAAATACACCATTGCATTATGCTGCATTTGAGGGTCATTTAGAAGTACTTAATCTGTTGCTAACAAACAAAAATATTAATATCAATATCACAAACCATCATGGCAATACGCCATTATATTATGCAGCATCTAAAGGTCATTTAGAGCTCGTTGAGGTATTGGTAGCCACTGAAGGTATTCAGATCATGGTAAAAAATAAATATGGAAGAACCCCATTTGATGCGGCCAACTGGAACAGCCATCCTAAATGTTGTGAAGTATTATATAGTGCCATCCATCAAAAAGAAGCATAATGATGATTAATGTGTAGTAGTCAGGATTTACTCTGACAATTGTTAAATTGTGTTGATATAAATACCGACTATTATTATGAACTTACATCAAAAAATAATTAAACCTAAACTAGGTTTATTAGAGGTAGCCAAAACGTTGGGCAATATCTCATCAGCGTGTAAAAGCATGGGTTATAGCAGAGATAGCTATTATCGTTTTAAGTCCTTATATGAACTAGGTGGTCAGGATGCCCTACATGAGATAAGTCGCAAGAAACCTATATTAGCTAATAGAGTAGATCCTAAGATAGAACAATCAGTAATAGATATGGCCATAGATTATCCAGCATATGGTCAACTTAGGGTATCAAACGAGTTAAAGCAGGAAGGTATACTTGTTTCTCCTGGAGGCGTAAGATCTATCTGGTTACGCAATGACTTAAATAATATAAAGAAACGTCTTAAAGTTTTGGAATCCAAGATGGCTGAAGATGGTCTTGTTTTGACTGAATCCCAGTTATCAGCCTTAGAAAGACGTAAAAATGAACAAGAATCATATGGAGAAATAGATACGGCACATCCTGGTTATTTAGGTTGTCAAGACACTTATTATGTGGGTACCTTTAAAGGTATAGGTAAAGTATATACGCAAGTATTTATAGATAGCTATTCTAGAGTATCTCATGCAAAACTATATACTGATAAGACAGCTCTGACAGCAGCTGATCTGTTAAATGACAGAGTATTACCTTGGTACCAAGAACAAAGTATACCAATTTTACGTATTCTAACAGATCGAGGTACCGAGTATAAAGTCAAAATAGAACATCATGCTTTTGAGTTATTTTTAAGCATTGAAGGTATAGAGCATACGGTTACTAAAGCCTATTCACCGCAAACCAATGGATTTTGTGAGCGTTTTAATAAAACAATGAAACAGGAATTCTTTGATACAGCTATGCGTAAAAAAATCTATACAGACCTGGATGATTTGCAAGAGGATTTAGATAACTGGTTACACTACTATAATCATGAGCGACCCCATTCTGGAAAGTACTGTTACGGAAAAACACCTATACAAACTTGGCAAGATAGCAAAAAACTAGTACTTGAAAAAAATAATCAAATCGCCTATATTAAAAACATGACTGACAACCTAAACTTAACTGACAACTATATACTATAATGAGTCTGTCTTTATAAGTGTGTAAATATTTTTTAGGGTTTATATTTACCTAAATGATAACACTTAAAATAGATGAAAAAAAAGATATATGTAAAGACGGAATAAGCAAGGCGATAGAAGTCCTTATAGACTCAGGTGTAGACCTATCGACTCTGTTTGATCAAGGCGGTTTACTGAAACAATTAATCAAACGTCTTGTAGAAAAAGCGTTAGAATCAGAAATGGATAGCCATTTAGGTTATACCAAATATAGTCGTAGTGCTTCAGAAAATGCTCGTAATGGTTTATCTAGTAAGCAAGTTATAACTGATAATGGTGTTATATCGGTTGATGTCCCCCGAGATAGATCATCGGCTTTTGAACCTGTTTTATTACCTAAGCGTCAAAGAAGAATCCCTTTCAAATACAAGAATTGTATGGAGCAGAAGTTAGTGAAAGCCTGATAAGTAAGATCACAGATTCTATTATTGAAGATGTTAAGATATGGCAAAATCGTCCCTTAGAATCAGTTTATCCAATTGTTTTTTTTGATTGTTTTGTAGTTAAGGTTAGACAAGACAAACGCATCATGAATAAGTCAGTCTATGTTGCGTTAGGTATAGATCGATTAGGGATAAAAGATGTTTTAGGACTATGGATGAGTGAAAATGAAGGATCTAAGTTTTGGTTAGGTAATTTGACAGAGCTCAAAAATCGTGATATGCAGGATATGCTGATTGCTTGTACAGATAATTTATCAGGTATGTCTGAGGCAATCGGTGCTGTATATCCTAAAACAGACCACCAACTCTGTATCGTTCACCAAATTAGGAATAGCTTCAAGTATGTATCCTATAAAGATAGGAAAGCATTATCTGCTGATTTAAAGCCAATTTATACATCAGTAAATGAAGAAGAAGCACTAATGGCATTAGAAACTTTTGCCAACAAATGGGATAAACAGTACCCACAAATAGCCAAGGCTTGGTATGACAATTGGAATAATCTGATGGTATTTTTACAATACCCTAATGCAATACGTAAAGTTATTTATACAACAAATATTGTTGAATCTGTAAATAGTCAATTCCGTAGAGTTACTAAAAATAAAAGAGTGTTTCCTAACGATTTAGCTGTTTTTAAAACCTTGTATCTAACTATTAACTACATAACCAGAAAGTGGACCATGCCTATGCATAATTGGAGTGAGGCTATAGCACATTTTTTAATTAAATTCGAAAATAGAATTTAAAACACATAAAAATATTTTACACACTTAAATGGACAGAGCCCACTTCGTAGTCTCGTGCTAGAGCTAATAAATTTAAACCATACTAGGGAAAAGAAGAAAGGTATACAATGTAATTATGAACCCAATATAGTAGTGCTTATAGATGAGTATGATGCACCAATTGTTAATCTAACCAAAGGTTCTGACCTAGAACAAGGCAATATCAAAGTGATGAAAGATTTCTTTATGACTTTAAAATCACTAAATGAATGCTTTCAATTCACTTTTATCACTGGCGTAAGCAAATTTAGTTTATCTGATATTTTTTCAGGGGCTAATCATCTAGACGATATTACTGTTGATATATTTGCTGATGCTATGTTTGGTTACACGCAAGAGGAAATAGTGAGAACTTTTTCAGTCTATTTAGAAGGCATTTCTTTAGAATGGAATAAAGGTAGTGATAAGAAAATAACTAAAGAGGTGGTAATGGAACATATGGGACATTACTATAACGGTTACAGGTTTCATGAAAAGGGTGCTTCTGTTTACAATCCATGGTCTACGCTCAAGTTCTTTAAAAGTGGTAAACTAGAAAACTACTGGTACGAATCAGGCAGCCCAACCATACTTATTAACCAGATGCTATCAGATCCTGATAGATTTGATCTTAATATGGATAATTTCCAAATGGAAGCTACCAGAGATGAACTCATGTATACAGGCAGTAGGAATGAAATTAGTTTAAAATCGCTGATGTTTCAAACGGACTATTTAACCATTCATTATTATGATGAAGCTACTGGTCTATATACCTTAAAATTCCCTAACAAAGAAATAGAAGCCTCTTTTCAGAAGAGTATAAAGTCCAGTTTAGAAAAGAGTGTAAAAGATTATTTTATACAAGAGCGTGATAAAATTAGAAGCGCATTAGCTGATCAAAAAATTGAAATCTTCATAGAGCATATCAACACAGCCTTTGCTACCCTTCCTTATTATATCGATACGAAACAGGAAAAACAGTACCACAGCAATTTACATATGTTGCTACAAGGGTTGGGTTTTCTAGGCGGTAGGAAAATGCAGATGTATAGTGAATCAGCTTCCAGTCAAAGTAGATCAGATATTGTGCTAGAATTAGAAAGGGTAATATACCTTATAGAAATCAAATATAGATCCAGTGGGCAGATAGGCTTAGAACAAATTAAAGCAAATGGATATTATAGACCTTACTTACTCAGACAGAAAACCATTATACTACTAGGCATTAATTTCAATGAGGAAACCAGAATGATAGACGATTGGAAGTATGAAATACAAGAAGACCATCTAAAAAAATAAAATCGTTCAATTCATATATTTTTAAAGCAACTTAAGGTTCTGTCGCGTTTGTTTTAAGGGAGCGGTTATTTTAGTAATTTTAGTTAAAAATTGACTAAAATGTTTAGTATTACCCGTAGATTATTGCCCTATTTTAAAGGATTTTGTTCTTCACCAGAGTTAATCCTTCTATTTGTATATATGAAATGTCGTTTTTCTTTAAGCTATAGAGACTTGGAAGAGATGATGCATATGAGAGGCGCAAAGATTGACCATTATACCTTACAAAGGTGGGTCATTAAGTTCATTCTACTCATAGATCAAGAAGTAAGAAAAAGAAAACGCCCAGTTGGTAGTAGCTGGAGAATGGATGAAACTTACGTAAAACTAAATGGTAAGTGGATTTATTTATATAGAGCAGTAGATCGTTATGGAGATACAGTTGATTTTTTTCTAAGTGAACGTAGAGACAAGTCTGCAGCTCTTTATTTTTTTCGTAAGGCTATCAAAGAAAATAACACTCCATACAAAGTGGTAGTTGACAAAAGCGGTAGTAATAAAGCTGCACTTGATGCTTTAAATACAGAAATAGATCAAGATCACAAGATTCAAATATTTCAAAATAAATACTTGAACAATAGAGTCGAACAAGATCATAGGTTTATCACAAAACGGATAAAACCTATGTTGGGATTTAAAAGTTTCCATTCAGCTAACATTACCATTACAGGAATAGAAAATATTAGAATCATTCAAAAAGGACAATTAATCGGATCTAAAAAACAGGTATCTACTTTTGAGAACTTTGCTAAACTTATGGCCGCATAATATCCAAAATTCAAGACAAGGGAGACAACTATACAAAATTAAATACAGATGCGACAGAACCGTTTTTATTGGAGTAGTCGGCAGGATCGTGTAGCGCATAGTATAATCTATTTAATTTTTCGTTGCTCAGATCTATTCTTTTTTATTATACTGACTAAAGTAAAATATATTGTATGAATGGTTATGAAAATCACTAAGCGCTGTCACTTTCTAGTAGTACAGTTATTTAGCGCACTGTTAGGTTGGTTGATCTCAATAGTCCCTATTTTTGGAGCAGTAGATGAAAAAGCACTTGAAATTTTAGAAAAAACTTCTGCTTACTACCAAAGTCTAGAGAACTTTAGTGCGACCTATAATTTGACCATTCAGTATCCAGAAGAGGATACCATTCGGCATGGTAAAATGTGCATCACTGCTCGAGGGCCACAATATAGATTATCGTATGACCAAAAAGAAACTATAACAGATGGAGAGACGATCTGGGTATACGATAAAGCGTTAAAAGAAGTGACTATTAGCGAATATGCTAAAACAGATTCTGATCTGAATTTTGCTGAATTATATAATCTCTATCAAGAAGGCTATTTATCTGTTTATATCGGGGAACGTATCGTACATAAAACCAAAAATATAATGCGAGATATTGTCCAGTTAACGCCTCTTGATAAAGATAGCAGCTTTAAAAGTATTACATTGGAGATCGATCGTACGACCACACAAATTCATAGATGGGAAGTAGTACAAAACGAAGAAACAAGGTATATTTGTACAGTTTGTAGTTTTTCTGTGAACATTCCCTTATCAGATGCTTATTTTACATTTGATGTTGGTGCCCATGGAGACTTAGAAATAATAGATCTACGAGAAAATGAAGAAGAGATGGATGTAGATGAAATCTAGCATTTAAATGGTTACATGCTATAAGAAAAAATAGTATAACCTTATTGTTCCTATTCAAATAAATGGCTGGTCGTAAGGTGACAGACCGAATAGCCTATTTAGGTAGTTTTTCTTGCTATATACATTACTAATTTATGGAAATTATTAAAGAACATTTAGATCAAGCTGAGTGCAATATGGATAAAGCTTATGTCCATGCACAAGATGCTTTTGCAAAAATTAATCCTGGACGCGCACTTCCTACTATGTTACACCATTTGATGGTAAGCTATCATGGCCATCCAACTCCATTGCAGCAATTGGCTTCAATTGCTACCGTTGATCCGCGTACTTTGACTGTTCAACCATGGGAACAAAGTGCGATTCCCCATATAGAAAAAGCGATTGCAGAAAGTCAACTTGGATTTTCCAGCAGAAATGATGGACGTATGGTAATGGTTACCTTACCGCCTCCTTCTGAAGAAAGACGGAAAACTTTGGTAAAACTCATTAAAAGTGAAGCAGAAAAAGGAAAAATAGTGATTAGAAATCTTCGCCGTGACTATAAAGAAATATTAAAAGCTACCCAAAAAGATGGTATACCAGAAGATGCTATAAAAAGGGCAGAAAAAAAATTACAAGACCTTACAGATGGCTACATTGATAAAATCAACCATCTTTTAACGATAAAAGAGGCAGATCTGATGGCTGTATAGTGGACTCAAAGTGCATAGTCTAGCCCAATCGCTCGTATAAGCTTGGTTGTTATTTTTTGCATAACTATTTCGTGTCATTTTAATCTCTATATACTACTTATAATCAAATTGCCCAAATCTTTTATGGATTCCCTAGATGGTAGCTTTAAGTAAGTCTAGGAAAATACCATACCATTTACTTTTAAACCAGTAGGATAATAGATCATGCTCACCATAGCAAATTTACATGTAAACATAGAGGGTAAAAAAGTACTAAATGGCGTAAACCTTGAAGTAAGCGCAGGTCAGATACATGCTATTATGGGACCTAATGGTGCAGGTAAAAGTACCTTAGCAGCTGTTTTAGCTGGTAAAGCCGGGTATGAAGTTACACAAGGCAGTATACTGCTGCATGGTCAGGATCTATTGGAGCTAGCGCCAGAAGCCAGAGCGGCACTTGGTCTTTTTTTAGCTTTCCAATATCCTGTTGAAATTCCAGGTGTAACGACTACCAATTTTTTAAAAACAGCGATTAATCAAATAAGGAAACAAAGAGCCTTACCCCCTTTAGATGCCGTTGCTTTTCTAGAACTTTTAAAAGAGAAGCGCAAACTGCTCCGTATGGATCACACCTTGGTACAGCGTTCACTCAATGAAGGTTTTTCAGGAGGCGAAAAAAAAAGAAATGAAATGTTGCAGATGGCTCTGTTAGCGCCTTCTTTAGCAATCCTGGATGAGACTGATTCTGGTCTAGATATTGATGCGTTAACCATTGTATCACAAGCCATTAATCAGTTGCGTAGTGCAACCAATGCCATGGTCTTGATTACCCATTACCAAAGGCTATTGGATCATGTGGTTCCAGATTTTGTGCATATTTTCTATGATGGAACAATTATACAATCCGGTGATTTTACACTTGCCAAACGATTGGAAAAAGAAGGATATGGCTGGATTGCACAACTCACCTAATCACCATCTATGAAGGAATTTACAAATTGGTTAACAGGGATTTTTAAAAATTTTTCTGTTACGGACCCTTTCTATACAGAAAGGCTATGGGCATTTGATAGGCTCAACCAGCCTAATTTTATAGCCAGCCAAACAGAACACTATAATAACCTGCGTGAAATGGTTGAGTTGTGGATCCATCAGCCCTACGATTACCCTATAGCTAAGCAGACTTATTCCCCAGTGGATAGTAATGTAATCCAAACCCTAACGTTCACTTTTGTAAATGGAATATACGTCCCCTCGGATTTTCATGACCTCCCTCAGAATGTGAAGTTGCAGAAGTTACTAGATCTGCCACTGCTAAAACAGAAAGAGGTACTGACAACCTATATGGATGATATCCGGTCTAGTGATGATCTATTTATCCTATTGAATAGGATGTTGTCTCAAGAGAGCTATCTACTAGAGGTTACATCAGATACACAAAAAGTGATTGTCCTGCAACATATTGTGACTGATTCTGCGCGTCATGTAGTACCTCAGCTGATGATTAACGTAAGCCAAGGCAGTAAAGCAACGATAATAGAAAATTGGTCTACCTTATCGCATAATCCGCATGCTTTGCTCAACCATTTTACCCATATTTTATTAGCAGAAGCGGCCCATCTATCGTATCATACCCTTTATACAGATGCCCCATCTTGTTACCAAATTAATACCCTCTATTGCAATCAAAAAGCCAATACCACCTTTACCCATCATACCTTTTCCTTTGGTACTGCTATGTTGCGCATGCACCTTAAGACCCAAATTAATGGCAGTCATGCCCGTGCTATGCTATATGGTTTATCAACAGTTGGTGTAAAAGAAAGAGTAGCGCACCAAATCGAAGTGATCCATACTGCCCCCCATAGCTTTAGCCAACAACATTATAAATCCATCTTAGGCGGTCAGTCAATAGGGCGTTTCAGTGGTAAAATTTACCTTACAGCTGCCGCACAGCAAACCAATGCGTATCAAACCAATAATGCCCTTATTCTATCCGATACAGCCCGCCATTACGCCAAACCACAATTAGAAATCTATGCAGATGATGTCAAATGTTCCCATGGTGCAACGACTGGGCAATTGGATCCTTCACAATTATTCTATTTGCAATCACGTGGTATAGGAGCTCCTTTAGCCCGAAGATTATTATTAGAAGCTTTTGGTAGCACTATCATTGGTTCTGTTTCTTTACCCACATTACAAGATCATATATACGATAAATTCGTAGCAAAGCTTGTAAAATTGTAGTATATTTTGCCTATTAACCTAGTGAATTGCGCTTGATGTTTTCTGCTCGTCCCTTAGATATAAATCAGATTAGGTCTTTTTTCCCTATTTTAAATCAAGAAGTTTATAATAAAACCTTAGTCTATTTTGATAATGCGGCTACGGTCCATAAGCCTTTTTCAGTTATAGATACTGCGTACCATTTTTATCAGAAGGATAATGCCAATATCCATCGTGGGATGCATGCCTTAGCTGCTCGTGCCACTACCGCTTTAGAGCAAACCCGTTCCGCGGTGCAAAAATTTATACATGCACCTGAGGTAGAAAATATTGTTTTTACTTCAGGTACTACAGAAGGCATCAATTTAATTGCATCCACTTATGGAGCGATGGCAGTAGGTGAAGGGGACGAAGTAGTCGTTTCTGAAATGGAGCATCACGCTAACCTCATTCCTTGGCAATTGCTTTGCAAACGGCAAAAAGCTACTTTAAAGGTGATTCCTATAGACGATACAGGACAATTGGATCTAACCCATTGTACCTTTTCGCCCCGCACCAAAATCGTTGCACTAACCTATGTGTCTAATACATTGGGCACCATTAATCCTATTAAAACCATTATAGACCAAGCACATCAAGAAGGTGCCATTGTCGTCGTTGATGGCGCACAGGCCGTGGCCCATATCCCGATTAATGTTACCGACTTGGATTGTGACTTCTTTGTCTTTTCTACCCATAAGGTCTATGGTCTAACTGGGTTGGGCATTCTATATGGTAAAAAAAAGTGGTTAGAAAAGATGCCGCCCTACCAAACAGGTGGCGGGATGGTCCAACAAGTTACTCTAACAGAAGTGTGCTATCATGATCCTCCTTATAAATTTGAAACAGGGACACCACCATTGGCCTCGATTATCTCTTTTTCAGAAGCAATCAAGTTTATTTCAAGTGTAGGCTATGCCAAACTAGCTGCCCATGAAGAAAGCTTACTTGCCTACGCATTGGCTGGTTTGGCTCGTATGCCAGAAGTAAGATTGATCGGAACGACTAGCCATAAAGCACCTATTATTGCCTTTAATTTGACCAATATGCACCATTTAGATGTAGGTCTATTTTTAGATGCTGAAGGTATTGCTGTGCGTACAGGCCATTGCTGTACTCAGCCACTTATGCAAAGATTTGGGATAGACGGTGTAGTCCGCATTTCTTTTGCGATCTATAATACCATTGAAGAAATTGATCTATTTTTAGAGATATTACAACAAATTATTGATAAAGGGAACCGTTCATATGGTAAAAATAGCATATAAGACCACATATAAGACCATTTGTCAACATCAAGACCAAATCATAGATGCCTTTACCACCTTCTCCGGTGATAGAGTCGCTATGCTAGACTATCTTATTGATTTAGGCGATACATTGGCTCCTATGGATACCTTCTATAAGACAGACCACTATTTGGTACAAGGCTGTATGTCCAAGGTATGGGTAGCCGATGTACTTATAGAAAAACAACTATTTTTTCAAGCCGACAGCAATACAGCCATTACAAAAGGGTTAATCAGCTTGTTATTGAAGGTATTGTCTGGCCAATCTGTTCAAGATATTATAGAGGCAGATCTCTATTTTATAGAAACCATTGGCATAAACGCATTGATCGGATTTCAACGTGCCAGTGGGTTGGCACATATGATTAAAACCCTGAAAATAAGAGCTTTAGAGAATAATCACATCATCTGTCATGCCTAATTTTGGGCTAGTTTAAGTATCATCTATTATGACCACGTATACTAAAAACTTAGAAGTAGGACCATCTAGTCTTTCTACTCCTGACACGCTTGCGGTCAATGCAAAATATCCTCCTCACGCTTTAGACTTAGAAGAAAGTGTATTAGGTGCATTGATGCTAGAAAAAGAGGCCCTAGTGAGTGTCATTGATCTTTTACGACCTGAGAGTTTCTATAAAGAATCCCATCAAGAAATCTATCGAGCCATCGTACGACTGTTTAATGACTCAGAACCGGTAGATATGCTTACAGTAGTCAATCAGTTGCGTAAAGATGGTAAATTAGCTGCAGTAGGGGGAAGCTATTATGTAAGTTACCTAACCACACGTATTAGTTCTTCAGCCAATATCGAATTTCATGCTAGAGCTATTTTAGAATATGCCATGCGCAGAAGGTTAATAGAAATTTCTATTATGGTTCAGAAGTATGCCTACGATCCTACTATGGATGTGTTTAATACGTTAGATCGTACCGAACAAGCACTATTTGAGGTTTCTGATGGAAATATTCGGAAACGTTATCTAGAAATGCGTTCATTATTAGTAGAAGCTTTTGATAGTTTATCGAATCGTCGTACATCCGCCAATGGACTTACCGGTATCCCCAGTGGGTTTACTGCTTTAGATCGTGTTACCTCTGGTTGGCAAAAGTTTGATTTAATTATTATTGCCGCCAGACCTGGTATGGGTAAAACTGCTTTTGTACTTTCTGCTTTACGCAATGCAGCTATAGACTATAAGACACCTGTAGCTATTTTTTCTTTAGAGATGGGGGCATTACAACTGGTAAATCGATTGATCTCATCTGAAGCAGAGCTAGCTGGTGAAAAAATAAAACAAGGTAAATTAATGGATCATGAGTGGGAACAATTGCTTCATAAGACCGCTGCTCTCTCCAATGCCCCGATTTATGTAGATGATACGCCTGCACTATCCGTTTTTGAATTGCGTACCAAATGCAGAAGACTTAAGGCTAAGCATAATATTCAGCTAGTGGTTATTGACTACTTACAGCTCATGTCTGGCGATTCCCATAGAGGGGGAAGCAATCGTGAGCAAGAGATTGCTTCGATTTCACGTGCACTGAAAAGTATAGCCAAAGAATTGGATATTGCCGTGGTGGCACTTTCTCAATTAAGTCGAGCGGTAGAAACCCGTGGAGGAAGCAAACGGCCTCAATTATCTGATTTACGTGAATCTGGTTCTATTGAACAGGATGCAGATCTAGTTTTATTTTTATATAGACCAGAATATTATGGATTAACAGAGGATGAATTAGGTAATCCTACACAGGGTTTGGCAGAGGTTATTGTCGCAAAGCATCGGAATGGTGCATTAGATCAGATTCATCTGCAATTTATGGGACGATATATGAAATTTATGGATGCGGATATGCCCCCTTCTACCAGTCAACCGGAACAGTTTGTGATTCGTTCGAGCAAAGCGAATGGATTAAATGATCCGTTTGAATTGTTGTAGGCGATGTAATAACTGTATACTTTATGATTATCAGATCTAAAATAGGAAGATGACTTTCTACGAGGATAAACCGCCGATATGCCTAAAATGGCTCTTTACAATTTGAGGTCGTTGTAGTAGAAAATCACAAAGAATATTTTAGCTATTATTGCATATAGTTTCAGTAAAATGCTGGATTTTTATGTCTTTTATAGGATATAAAACAACAATTACATAACTATCTTCTTCTTTTTTAGTAAGTTCTATTTTTCTATTGAAACGGCCTCAGGTTAGTTAATAATAACGTGCGTTCTGGATTTATTTATTTGATGTACATAAGTTTTAGTGGAATATTTTATCGGTATTTTTACTAAAAAATTAGCTATTTTAGTTGATTTTATTAAGTAATTTATAATATAAAACCTGATAATCAGAATAATTTATATAAATATATTCTTTATACAACTGTTTATAAATACAATTTATTAAATTTTTTATAATTGATTATCAATCTAAAAAATATTCTAATCCAGAGTTCAGGTTAATAAGCATTTACACAATATTATTTACAAACTCAATTACAACTCTTTTTTGCTCTTGACACAGTTTAATGAACACTTCCAAAAAAACGGTACTTACACAAAATGATTTACAGGATTTAAAATAACCATTTATCTTTTCTCTGATCCTTGATAAACATCAAGACTAAGATTCAACCATTTCCCTGTTTTTAAAAAGGTTGGTACAACATGGATATCCTTTAAGGCTTCAACATTAAAAAATTTAGAAATTTTAACCGGACCATCTTGATCTAACCAATTTTCAGGAATTTTATCTACAGATATTTCGGCAGAAAAATATATCTCTACCTTATGTACATTATACTTTTTATCAAAAAAATCTGAAACATATACGATCTGGTTTGGTTTAACATCAATTCCAGTTTCTTCCTTTACTTCTCTTACCATGCACTCTGAAAGCGTTTCATTTGGATTTAAGTGTCCACCAGGTGTATACCAAAGATTATAGTCATTGCTCACAAGTAGCAATTTCCTATTTTGTACTATTAGCGCCCTAGCTGTTACTTGTAAAGTATAATCTTGCATTTTATCGTCTGTACTTTTATGTTTTCAATGTTAGCCATCTAACAAATCCATTATGTGATAAATCATATTGAGGGATCATTTCTATGTATTTATTAAACAAGCCATGCGTTATGTTTATTTACTTGATTTATAATTACATTATAGATTTTAATTTCATTCGAAATGAAGTCCTTTTCAATGCTTCATAGAAAAAATTTCTTAACGTAAGTATACATTCATTTCCATCTATATCTTTTAATAAACAAGGATTTTGATCAACCATACATAAACTAGTACATGCAATCCATTTAAAATCATCTTTCTCCTTATAAGTATCCTTATTTTGCTGGCTGACTACCTTACACAATACATCAGTAGGATAATAATCATTTACTTTCAATAAAATATATACCTCTTCGCTAGTACGTCCATCCTTTTGCTTATGCTCATTATAACAAACCACTCCATTATTTAACAAATCACTGGATTCCAATTGATATACGCCTCCGCTTTCCTCCTTTGATTCACGAATAGCAGCTTCTAAAAAACTTTCACCCGTTTCCACACTGCCACCCAATTCACACCATGTAGATCCATCACATTTACCTATTCGTTCTCTACCCAATAAGATAAAGCTTTCTTTTCTATCATTAGTATAACAAAGCAAAACACCAACACTCGCTTTTAGATTATTTTTTAATCTTCTTTCAAGTATAGTGCTACTATCGTAACTAGAAACCATTGATCCACGTACCGATTGTTCTTGAATAGAAGTTGAGTTTTTATTAGGCAATATAACAGGTCTATGTGCTATACAGCTGCAAGAAACAAGATATACATAAAAAAGTATAAATAGACAAAACACAAAATAGAACTTTACTTTTAATATGAACATTTTCCCATCTTTCAAACGGAAATATTCACTAAACTTGGTCGTATTACCTCTCTTTATATTAACACAGATTATTAACCTGATGTATACATTTATATACTATAGATTAGTTATATTAAACTATAGTTTATTACTTTAAGAGTTTTTAAAATGTGTTATCAATATAAAAATTATAATCTAATATTGGGATTAAGTTATTAAGTAGAAATTTGATCATAATGTTTTACTAGAAACATAATATAGAAATATGCCATGGATATAGACCTTTTAATCATAATAGTATTTTTAGTAACTACACTCGCAATAGGGTTATACTGTAGTAGATCAGTTACTACATTTAAAGACTATGCAGTGGGAAGTAGAAATATGTCCACTTGGGTGATTACCATTTCTTTAATAGCCACCATATATGGAGGGAATTTTTTACACACTCAGCTGACTGGTTACTACTATCAAGGTTTATATATGTTAATACTAAGTTTAGGTAGCCCACTTAGATTTTATTTAGCCTCTCGGTTCATTATTGTTAGAATGCAAGAATGGCTAGGAGATTTTTCTATTGCAGAATCTATGGGTAGGCTATGTGGAAAATCTGTTCAAATGCTTACGGCTATATTCGGTATTATAGTAACAATAGCTAAAATTTCTGCTCAGTTTAAGATTAGTCTAATTATTATTGAATCTATTCCTTTTTGTAATGGAACAGCATATGCTAAATATTGCACAGTCATTTTGGGAATATTAGTTACGATTTACACTATTTTAGGAGGAGCTAGATCCATAGTATTAACCGATTTTTATCAATTTTGTTTCTTCAGTGTTTGTTTGCCTATTTTAACTTTTACTTTTTTATACCATGCTCAAAATCCATGGATTAATTGGAAAAAGTTTATCAATATGTCACAATTTAATTTGTCTCAAATAGCTACTTGGGATATATCTCCTACATGGGATAATTCCTTAGCTCATTTATTTACTTATTTCATTTGGCATTCCATATTTACTTTTGATCCAGCTCAAATCCAGCGCTTTTATATGTCTTCTTCTATTCGGCAAGCAACTAAAGTATTTTTAAAAAGTGGCATAATTCGAATCATTTTTTCGCTACTATTTTTAGTTTTTATTGCTGCTTTATATACAGGTGGACATAGTGTTCCACCTAAACAAAAAATATTAGATTATATTATGCAGCTTAGTCATTTTCCTGGAATGAAAGGATTGCTTATCACATCTGTTATTGCTTTGTGTATTTCTACTGTTGACGCTTATTTGCATATAGGTTCTGTATTATTTGCTAATGACATATGGCCTCTCATAACTGGTACTAAAGAACGCTCCGATAAATATTCTCTAAAAGTTGTACGAATAGCCTCTGGTTTAATAGGTATAAGTACAATTTTTATTACATTACAAATGAACAATATTAGACAATTTTTGAACAAAGTATTTTATTTCTATACCCCTTCGGTTACGGTTCCAATGATTATGGCTTGCTTTGGGTTTAGACCCCGTTCGTCTGCTGTCTTATGGTCAATGGGAATTAACACAGTGCTGACTGTTTATCATATTTTTATAAAAGGTCAAGCTATAAGAGAATATGATGTATTCTTATCTCTTATATATGGTGCGTCCATTTTATTGATCATCCATTACCTGTTACCTAAAAAATCAAATACGGGTTGGGTGGGAATTCCAGATGATAGTCCCGTAAAATTACAAAGTCAGGAAACAAAACGTTGGTGGCTAAGAAGATTATACTATTTTCAGTCAACTTTTACAAAGTCTTACTGGAAGGATATTTTTCCTAAAAGTGCCACTACTTTCATAGCATCAGGGATTTATTTTATTATTTACAGCGCTATTCTACTTTTTTATGTCAAGCAAGTATATCTGTTTCCCTACATATACTGGTACATATCTATCATGATTATAGGAACAATAATAACCATCTATCCTACTCTTCACGCTTATAAACAGGAAGGTAATAGTTTGTTGCATGGATTATGGCCTATATTGCTATTTTTAGTCCTTTTTATTTCTGGCATCACATATATGAAATTAAGCCATTTTTCCTCTATGTCTTGCGCACTATTTATAGTAAATATAGGTCTAGGTAGTCTATTATTGCCATCTAGTATAATGATAGCAATGCTAGCCATAACGCTGTTTTTACATAGATGGATACCGCCTCATGTACACCTTGTAAGTTGTAAAGAATGGATAACTACAGAAACAATAGCAGGATCAATTATTTTACTAAGTTGCTTCGTGTATAGGCATATAAGGAATAAAGCCAATAGGAAACTAGAAACTATAGTGTTAACTAGAATCTATGATCAACACTATGCACTAGCTGCTCTACATAATCAAGAAAATTGGAATCAATTAGACCCTACCTATAGCGGAAAAGTACTACAAGATATAGCTGATGAACTAGGAGCCTATGAAGAAAATATACCTATACAACAATACCAAAAAAAGTTATATGTATTTAGAAAATCTTTACTGAAAAGGGCTAAAGAAGAACGTAGGTCTACATTAGACTCAAAATCTGTCCATAAAGTTAATATAGAGGATCTGGTCCTAAAATCTTATGAAACTGTTAGGAAACTAGATATACCGATACAATTGCTTTTAAAGAAGAAAACTAAAGAAAAATACTTATTCAGTGAACCATCTATCTTTGAAAGATTATTTACTACAAACTTTTGGAACCTATGCCAGAGTAAATGCACGATAGATCATACAGTTTATTTGACTATTTCAGACACACGCTTATCTTATCCTCTCTCTAGTACTTACCAGGTAGATATACGTGATGCGTACGAAAAGCAGCAATTAACACCTCCTACATTGTCTGCGCTTGCTTTCTCTATATCTACTGATACAGATATTTTAAACATATTGTCTACTTACGAAGTTACTGACGAAATTGATTCAGGTTATTTACCTAAGACAATCAATAATCTATATCAAGAAGAAAGCAGGCAAATAGTACAAGCTCATGGAGGATATATACAGATTATAGAAACAGCAACTAGTTTGACCTGTCTCTATATATTACCTATTGATGGTAAAAAGGTTATGCGGTTTAAGCGATATCATACCGATGGCTTGTCTAATAAAGTAGCAGAAACACCTACAAGTTTAACTCAAGAAAAAGAACTTGTTAAGCTACTTGTAAGTAAAACAACGTTAACTAAAACAAAGATAGAAGAAACCATTAACTTCATTAAGAAAGCACACGGCGCTACTACACGTAAATCTGGTGAACCATACTATACCCATCCTATGGAGGTAGCTAAGATTGTCTTGAAGGCTACAAATAATCCTGACACCATTTTAGCTGCTCTGTTGCATGATGTAGTAGAGGATACGACTGCTACATTAGAGCAAATAGAACTACTCTATGGGGTTGATATTGCTTATATAGTAGATATGGTTACTCATTATAACACCTATGGTTTTCGATGGAAATTAGATAATTCAGAAAATAAAATCATATTAAATCAGTGTAAAGATATTCGTGTGGTTCAGATTAAACTAGCTGATAGACTGCATAACTTAAGAACTATATCTGTACGAATGCTATCGTCCCAAAAAAGAATAGCCAAAGATACTATGGAATTTTATATTCCGTGGGCCAGAAAAAACAATATTGTCTTATGGATACCAGAAATGGAGAATATATGTGAGCGAATAAGGAATGAATGCCAATCAGAGAGATAAATAATATTATACCTGAGTATGTTAGTGCTAGTATGCATCAGGTGTAGTAGTCAGGATTTAATCTAACAGGCAATAAAAAATTATAGTATATAGTTGTCAGTTAAGTTTAGGTTGTCAGTCATGTTTTTAATATAGGCGATTTGATTATTTTTTTCAAGTACTAATTTTTTACTATCCTGCCAAGTTTGCATCAGAGTTTTTCCGTAACAATATTTTCCAGAATGAGGTCGCTCATGATTGTAGTGATGCAACCAGTAATCTAAATCTTCTTGCAAATCATCTAGATTGCTATAGATTTTTTTACGCATGGCTGTATCAAAAAATTCCTGTTTCATAGTTTTATTAAAACGCTCACAAAATCCATTGGTTTGCGGTGAATAGGCTTTAGTAACCGTATGCTCTATACCTTCAATGCTTAAAAATAACTTAAAAGCATGATGTTCTATTTTGACTTTATACTCTGTACCTCGATCTGTTAGAATACGTAAAATTGGTATACTTTGTTCTTGGTACCAAGGTAATACTCTGTCATTTAACAGATCAGCTGCTGTCAGAGCTGTCTTATCAGTATATAGTTTTGCATGAGATACTCTAGAATAGCTATCTATAAATACTTGCGTATATACTTTACCTATACCTTTAAAGGTACCCACATAATAAGTGTCTTGACAACCTAAATAACCAGGATGTGCCGTATCTATTTCTCCACATGATTCTTCTGCATTTTTACGTCTTTCTAAGGCTGATAACTGGGATTCAGTCAAAACAAGACCATCTTCAGCCATCTTGGATTCCAAAGCTTTAAGCCGTTGCTTTATATTATTCAAGTCATTGCGTAACCAGATAGATCTTACCCCTCCAGGAGAAATAAGTATACCTTCCTGCTTTAACTCGTTTTATACCCTAAGTTGACCATATGCCGGATAATCTATGGCCATATCTATTACTGATTGTTCTATCTTAGGATCTACTCTATTAGCTAATATAGGTTTCTTGCGACTTATCTCATGTAGGGCATCCTGACCACCTAGTTCATATAAGGACTTAAAACGATAATAGCTATCTCTGCTATAACCCCATGCTTTTACACGCTGATGAGATATTGCCCAACGTTTTGGCTACCTCTAATAAACCTAGTTTAGGTTTAATTATTTTTTGATGTAAGTTCATAATAATAGTCGGTATTTATATCAACACAATTTAACAATTGTCAGAGTAAATCCTAACTACTACATCTTGTTAGGTTTAAATTTAATCGGACAACTCAGGTGTAACAATCTCTACGAATCACACAACTATATCTTCTATAGGGTAGCTTTTTGAAAGCATAAATTTGGCTGTCTCTAGCTTACCCTGTAGTTTACCTTTTTCTTGGTCTATTAGAATACCTTCTTGTCTAGCATCTTAATAACGTGAACTTTGGATTTATTTAAATGATTTACAGATAATTAAATATATAATTTTTACTAAAAAATGAGCCATTTTAGTTAGATTTATTAGGTATTTAATATTATAAATAGTTGATAATCATAATTATTTATATAAATCATCCTTTGACACTGTTATATACAGGTATAAATATAATTATATTTTATAATTCATTATCAAATTAAAAAATATATTCTAATCCAGAGTTCAGGTTAATAGATGCGACAAACGCGACAGACTCGAATTGTTTCTATTTTCTTCGGTATCTAAAAACTTTAGTCTTTATTTATTGGTATTTCCATTAGACGTAGCAGCTTATTGGTCTGTTCTACGGTATCTGATAACGCCCGATTTATATTTTTTGCCCAATCTAAATATGATGAATCTATTGTTCCATTTTTTTTGTCTATATCCTTGCTGGTTAGCGAATAAAAGTAAATTACATACCAGCATGGACTCTTTTCCTTCCTTATTATAAGTTTTATTTCCCTTAGTTTTTCTTTTTGTGCATCTGTCAGTTGAGTATCATCATCTTTTTTACGTGTATCTATTATCATATTTATACGATCTTCTATTTTCTTTAGCGTCTTGTCGATATGCAGTTTTTCTATATCGGGTATATGTTTATGTACATTGGCTACATTTGATTTAAAATCTGACGTAAAAAATTGTATAGGTTGTATAGCCTCTCTCTTTGATATTGGCCTAACATTTGGTATTTGTTTTTGTTCTTGTTCTGTCTTTTCAAGAATGGTTGATCTACTTGCACATTGAACCATTTCACCATTATATGCATGGTCGTTAGCGATTGTCGATGTAGTATGTGATTGCGCTCTCGTTTCTATATGATTTAATGATTCTAGTTTGGTCAGATATTCTTTCAAGCAGGCTTCCATTTCAAACGCCTCTTGCATTGTTATATCTATAGTTTTTAAGATACCTTGGTCTTTTACCTTATTTTGCTGATATGCTTGGTGTTTATTTAATATGCGATCACTATGCATTGGTTTTATAGTACTTTTAAGTTTAGACGGGATGGTTGCTTTACATGCACGCCCTGTTAAAACTAGTGTGGCACAATAAACGAGTCCCTTACTTAATAAACGTTTCATATAGTTTTTATTTTGTTTTTAGTATACTAAGTCGTTCGCTTTATCTATTCGTATCTCAATAGGTCTGGCCATAAATAACATTTACTTACATTGATAGCAATATAGCCCTTACTTTTAACCTGTATACGGCTTAATTAAATAGAAGGTATAGGATATAACGCAACGTCCTCAGGATTTGGACAGTTACCGTAAGGACATACTACAAATCATTCCTACAAGATTAAGCGATCGATCAAAATTATTCGAATAAAGAGCTGCCTTTATCAATTACGGGTTACGACTATAATGTTTATTTTGAATAACTTTGTCTAGGAATCTGGTACATATCTTTTTATTTTTTTACTCATTACAAGTCCGTAACCTGAGGCTGATTTTTAGATACGTTTCCATAGATATGATTTTCAAATAGCTCTGCATAGATAGGCTCTTCAGACTTCTCTTCACCTATGGTTGCATAGAGATGCTGTTGTATATTCCTATCTTTATTTGTGTTGTTATTTTCTATCTTTGTATAAATAGGCTCTGCATAGATAGCTTCCTCTCTAGTGTTGTCCAATGGCACGGCATCGATAGGATTGTTATAGATTCGATCGAATGATGGTTGTGGTATGGATGACATCTCACGTGATAATAGCTTTCGTACTTCTTGAGAATTACTTGCTAACCTTTTAAAGGCATGTTCTAACGCAGCAAGTTTCTTAATCGTTGCTTGTTTTTTCTCTGGGCTAGATATAATGGAACTATACGCACTATCTGGTTGTAGTAATTTTTGATGAGATAGCGGCTGGGTCTTCGAGGTACACATATTGCCATTTAGTATTAGCACGCCGCTACTGGCTAGTAACCATTTTGCTGTATTGGTTATTTTGTTTTTTATGAACTGCATATGATTGTTTTATTTGTAAATAATTGCTACAAATTTGCTCAATCTATTGGATTAAGCTTAAGGGTTGTACTACTAAAAATGATACGTAAATTCTGATTTATATCCAAATACATGGTAGCCCTTATTTCTATCTTTTTCTAGATCGATTTATTGTTAAGGGGATAGTATAGAGGAGTAACTACAGCCGTTTGGGATATGACTGAAAATCGTTTTTATTTCCATCTTCTATGTGACCAAAGCCAACAGGCTGGATTGCGCAGAATATCTGCTTCGAATCTTCTAATATAACGTTCTGTAATCTCTTGAACCGATAGTTGGGCAGGTCTTTCTGCCAATAATATAGGCCTTACTCGATACTTTCCCCGTTTGATGCGCTCTGTTTGAATGTAAAAAACGGGATGGTTGTACTTTTGGGCCAGTTTGGCAGCCGTTAAGGTAACAGTGGTTGATTGTGCTAAGAAAGTAGTACCATAGCCGTTTCGCTGATGAAGTGGAGCTTGGTCTATTAAAAGTGTGATAGCCTGAGGGGACCCTTTATAGGTAGTCATATGTCTGAATAGGGCAACCATCGGAATAGCTTTTCGTTGAAAACGGGTTCTTATATGCAGTGCCATACGATCTATACCTTTATGGTGTAAGGGTTGATAGCCTGCACATATGGTATAAGATGTCTGTAACGCAAGGGCGTTTGCAGCCCATTCCCAATTGCCAAAATGACCCGAAACTAATATAATCGATTGATTTCGCTTATAAAATTGCTCTATAGCTTCTATATCCTCAAGGGTAATGTGTTGAAAAAGCTGTTGAGACGTTATCGTGCAAGCTTTTATTTGCTCTAACAGTAGTTCACATAGACGTCGGTAAAAGAATTTTTCTATTTGTTTACGTTCATGAACCGTTTTAGTAGGAAAGGCATGCATTAAATTTTGTATGACTACTTTTTTTCTATAACCGATCAGGTAGTAGACCACTATATAGCATAAATCTGATATACAATATAACAGAGAAAGTGGTAAAAAAGAAAGTAGATAACATAAAGCATATACAATAGACATGACCAAAGGGAAAATGCTGGAAAATAACTACCCGTAATAGATACTAGACCTGCTATAATAGATACTTTACACTTGCTTGCGTTGACTTTGCTTTAAACAAATAGTAAAAAGGTTATTAAACGCACTTGTAGCAGCCATACAACTGAAATAGTTATTGTGATTTTTGTTAAGCTTGTAGTGCTATTTTTTGTAGTTTTTGCAGTTAAGGATCCATAAAATTCATTATATAAATTATAGGCTATAGCTTCCATAACATGTTGCGTATGACTTTTATCCAGTCCTATATATCTAGCTCCTGCACTACGGAACCACCTCTTAATGCTGCCAAATACTCTTGCTACTTTATAGCGCGTCTTAGATACCAATTTATTAAACTGCTTAGCAGCAGATGATAAGGGATGATTTCTACTACCTTTCTTTTGAATAGCTGATTTTAATTTTTTGTTCTTTAGTAAAGTTTCTTTAGGGAAACCGCTATAGCCTTTATCTCCATAGAGCCTACTTCCAGCGTAGTACTGACTGCCAGAACTAAACCTTCTTTACTTTCTACTAGGACATGCCTCTTATAGCCATAATAAAGATTATGACCTTTTTTGGTCCAACTAGCTTCTGGATCTACTCCTTTTTGATAGCTCTGCGATACCGATATAGTATCATCTTCATGCAAATCATAGCTTTTTTTACCTTACCACTGCTCAAGCAAGAGCATTTTAAAAAGTAATAAGGGACTATAGGCAGGCTTGCCTGATAAACGTAAGCCTTTAGGATAATAAATACGAAGTTCTTTTTCTATCGATGACCAATTAATCAGTTTATGCATTTGATCAAAGAAAGTGTGTGTACATTTGCGGCGACTAGCTGAAACATCTGATAAACTTAATTGACCGCTTACTTTTATTGACATACAGATAACAGAAAAAAGCTTAAATACAAATTCTCAAAAACCTATATAGCTTAGCCTTTTAATAAATTTTAAGCCAACTTTTTATCCTAAAAATTAACAAAGCTATTGCAACGATCTCATCTTGTACCTTATCTGATTTTTTTACATCCAATACATCATTGATAAAGTGAATAAGAATATTTTTATGTTTTTCACTACCAAATATCTTACGAAAAGCTACATCGTTCTTTGGATTTAGAAATTTTGAGGTCACCATAAGGATACACTAGAGCTATTAAGAAGAATAAGATTCAATATAATAACTTTTAGCATTATAGTATGTCTATGTCATTAAAAAAGAATCTAAGATCGTTAGTCCTACCATACTATAAATGCTTTAGTCAGTTAAATGATAGGATAATGCATAGAAGCGAATTATATTTATGATATTTTTAATGCTTAAACCTTTTTCCGACCAAAAACCAATGACGATACCTTCCTTACCTAAGGATTATAATTTTTTAGAACGAGAAAAACATTGGCAATGCTTTTGGGAAACAGAAGCCTTATATAGCTGGGATCCCGCATCACCTCGTGCAGATACTTTTGTCGTAGACACCCCCCCCCCTACCATTTCTGGACAGCTGCATATGGGCCATATTTGTAGCTATACACAAACAGATTTTATGGTCCGATTTCAACGCATGTTGGGTAAAAATATTTTTTATCCCATGGGATTTGATGACAACGGTTTACCCACGGAACGATTGGTAGAAAAACAACAAAGGGTCCGTGCAGCCCATATGGATAGAACCGCTTTTATAAAATTATGTGAGGAAGTAGTGGTTTCGGAGGAAGAAAAGTTTAGAAATGTTTTTAAATCCATAGCCCTTTCTGTTGACTGGAGCTTAGAATATCAGACCATTAGTCCACTTTCTCGTAAGCTTGCACAGCTTTCTTTTTTAGCACTTTTTGAAAAAGGTGCGCTATACCGTAAGGCACAGCCTATGTGGTGGGATCCAGTAGATGGTACCGCTTTAGCACAAGCCGATATGGAAGACAAACCGCGCATGGGCTATATGAACGATATTCTATTTTTCCATGAAACAACGCAAACACCCCTTCCTATTGCTACTACTCGACCAGAATTGTTGCCAGCTTGCGTCGCTATATTCTACCATCCGGATGACTTGCGCTACCAACATTTGGCCCATACCCATGCGATTACGCCTATATTTAATATCAGGATCCCTATTTTATCAGATGAACTGGTACAACCCAATAAGGGCACAGGTTTGGTAATGTGCTGCACCTTTGGAGATCAAACAGATGTAGTATGGTGGAAAAAACATCAACTCCTTACTGCCATTATTTTAAATAAACAAGGTAGGATCACCCATGCTGGTCCACTAGAAGGGCTCAAGGTAACAACAGCGCGTGAAAAAATTATTCAAATCTTAAAAGAGCAGGCACTTTTGGTCAAACAAACTGCCATACATCAATCTATAAAATGCGCAGAACGCTCTGGTGCGCCTTTAGAAATTCTTACTACCCCCCAATGGTTTGTACGCACCATCGAACATAAAGCAGCCCTTTTGGCTAAAATCAATCAACTAAAATGGTATCCTACTGCGATGCAGCATAGACTGGAAGAATGGATCAATGGTATTGCTTGGGATTGGTGTATTAGCCGTCAACGCTATTTTGGTGTTCCTTTTCCTGTTTGGTATTCTAAAAGACCTGGTGAAGAAGGGAAAATATTGCTACCCAGGTTAGACGAATTGCCTGTAGACCCACTTCAAGATCTACCCATAGGCTATACAAGGGAAGAGGTAGAACCAGACTATGATGTAATGGATACTTGGGCAACCAGTAGTATTTCTCCACAGCTTTCTTCCCATGCGATTCATAAAGACTTTAGTGTAAACTATAAGAGGCACCAGCAGTTGTTTCCAATGGATTTGCGGCCCCAAGCCCATGAAATTATACGTACTTGGGCTTTTTATACTTTACTCAAGTCTCATTTGCATGAAGACAGTTTGCCTTGGAAGAATATTATGATCAATGGATGGTGCCTGGCGCCAGATAAACAGAAAATGTCTAAATCTAAAGGCAACGTGCTCCTTCCTGAAAAGTTGTTGGAAACATATGGAGCTGATGTAATCCGGTATTGGGCCGCCAATGCTCGTTTAGGAGTAGATACTTGCTATTCTGAACATGTAACAAAAAATGGGAAACGGCTGGTTACTAAATTGTGGAATGCTGGTAAATTCCTCTTGAGCCATTTTGATAAAGTAGACGCATTACATCAGCCACTTTCTTCTAATCTATTAAAGATTACCCATACCTTAGATAAATGGCTCTTGCAGTCACTAGCCGCCTTGACTGAAAAGGTTTATCTACATTGGCTGGCCTACGGGTATGCAGAGGCTTTAGAGTGTGTAGAAAAATTCTTTTGGTCTATTTTTTGTGATGATTATATCGAAATTAGTAAAACTAGGGTCTACAATAGTATGGAGCAAGATAAGCAAGGTCAGACGAGTGCCATTATAACGCTTTACCATGCTTTTTATGCTCTATTACAACTTTTTGCACCTATTTTTCCCCATATTACGGAAGAACTTTCCCATGGGCTTTATCCACACAAAGGCTCTATACACCAAAGGGGCAATTGGCCTAAATGGCCATTAGCGATTTCTTTAAGTCAAATGCAACTGGATCAAGTAGCGCACCTTAGAGAAATCATTAGATTGGTACGCAAAGCCAAAGCAGATAGTAAGCTTTCCATAAAAGCGCCGATCGAGCTACTAACCATTCAGGGTATGGCTTTGGAAGAAGATTTAAACAAAGAGCTAAAAGCCGTTACAGCTGCCACAAACATAGTATTTAGTGACGCAATATTGGATCATACGGGACTACAAATAGTAGGCAAACAATGCATGATATGGATCATCTGGCGCTAACCAACCTATTACTGATTCCTCCATACCATCCCAAGGTTTATATGTACCGTAACCAACCATTGATCTCAATACAAGAAAACAGTCATGCAGCTATCTATTTGCATATCCCATTTTGTAAGCAAGCATGCCACTATTGTGCGTTTCACTTTAGCACAAATTTAAATCTTAAATCATTGGTAATCAAAAGTATGCTTAAAGAGATCGTGCTACGTCAGAATGATTTACAAGGTATGCCCATTACCAGCATTTATTTTGGGGGCGGTACGCCTTCTTTATTATCTCTTTCAGAAATAGACCAACTATTGAATCAAGTGGTACGATATTTTCCTATAGCGCCATCAGCAGAGGTTACTTTAGAGGCAAATCCTGATGACATCACCTTAGAAAAATTGCAAGGATGGCATCATATGGGTATCAATAGACTTAGTATAGGGATACAGTCCTTTAATGACACTGTATTGCATTATATGAATAGAGCCCACACGGGTGCAATGGCACAAAGAAGTATAGCGTGGGCACGTACTGCTGGTTTTAATAATTTAAATATAGACCTTATGTATGGGCTTCCTGTTACTACTACACAGGATTGGTCCGCCGACTTAAAGGAAGTCCTATTGCTGGCACCAGAGCATATTTCTGCCTATTGTTTAACCATTAAACCCAAAACCGTATTGAGTTATTGGCATCAAAAAGGCATAATGGTTGAAGCAGATGAAACACTAACGGCAGAACAATTTGAATCGGCAATAGAAACTTTCTGTAACCAGGGGTACGTACACTATGAAATTTCCAATTTTTGCAAGCCGGAAAAATATTCTAGACACAATACCAACTACTGGAAATCAGGTCTATATATAGGTATAGGACCCGCTGCACATGGCTACAATGGGTCACAAAGACAATGGAATATTGATCACAATGGACGCTATGTTCAGGCGATTCAAGATGGAAAGCTTCCCCATACTGAAGAAATATTAACAATTGCCAATCACATCAATGAATACATTATGACCAGTATTAGAACCTGCTGGGGATGCGATTTTGATTGGATTTATAAAAAATATGCTATTGACCTGATGTACATACAAAAAGATTATTTAAATAAAATTATATTATGGGGGTTGGGCCATATGAACGATCATACACTTTATTTAACAAATAGTGGTAAATTACTAGCGGATCAAATAGCTAGTGATCTTTTTATGGAGGATTAATCGTTGAGATGGCATCATATATCCAATTTTTATGGCTAGATCAATAGTAAGAATATTCATGCTCAATGCGCACTTATGCTAGAATTTTACATTACGCAGGGCCTTGGAGAAGATCCGCTTTGTACTATTTATTTGCCATCCTTCTATCCATTTTTTTTGGATTGGCCACCTATGGCTTAGTGATTCCTTTGCTTAAAATATTATTTAATCAAGAAGAATTAAACCATCTACTATTGGACCAGCAATATTTTCCAAAACCGCACCTCGATATTCATTATTTAACCAAATTATTTAATTACTGCTTTATAAACATCATTATACATCAAGGTAAAATAGGTGCACTCTTTGGGTTGGCATTTTTATTTATGTTGTCTAACGCAATGAGTGGATTTTTTAGGTATCTAGCAGATGTTGCCATGGTTAAAGTACGCATAAATCTAGTGCATAATTTACGTCTTACACTCTTTAAACACATTTTAGCCCTGCCTACGCAATACTTTACCCATCGAAAGAAAGGGGATATAATAGCACGGATCACTGTTGATATTCAAGAAATAGAACATACAGCAGCGGATACTTTTCGGGTATTTTTAAAAGAACCGACCCAACTCTTTTATTACATAGCTGTGCTGTTTTACATGTCGCTAAAACTTAGTCTATTTACGCTACTGTTTTTACCGATTGCTGGATGGGCTATAGCTAAAATCATACAATCCTTGCGTAAATGGACCGATCAAACCCAAAAGTCACTGGGTAACTTAATGAATGTAACTGAAGAGACGATAAGCGGTATGCAGGTTATAAAAATTTTTGGGGCCGATAAATATGCTATTGATCAGTTTAAAAAAGAAGCAAAGTGGTATGTCCATACCCATATGGGAGTAGCTAAAAAAAGCTATATGATTGCGCCTACATCTGCATCATTAAGTGTAGGAGCAGTTTCGATTATACTTGCCTACGGTGGCCATTTGCTTCTTTTAGATCGTAGCATGCTTACACCCAGTACTTTTATTGCATACATTATTATTTGTTCCCAAACACTTATACCGATTAAAATGATTGCAAGATCTATGGGCCATATTCAAAGAGGCATAGCTGCCGGAAGACGTATTTTTGATCTACTAGATGAAAAATCTGAGTCGAAAAAAAATTTAAGAACCTATACCGCTACCATGTTCAAAAGTACAATCATTTTTAAGGATCTGTCTTTTGCTTATAAAGATGCAAAAAAGGTTTTAGATCGGGTCAATTTTACGATTCAAAAAGGCGAAACAGTTGCATTGGTTGGTGCTTCTGGATCAGGAAAATCCACTCTTTTATCCCTTCTATCGGGCCTTTATCAACCAAATAATGGAACCATTGAAATAGACCATCTACCTATTTCCCATATTAATGCACGATCGTTACATCGTTTAATAGGAATTGTTGCGCAAGAATCTATTTTATTTCACGATACAATTTTTAATAATATTACCCTTAACAGACCAGGATTTAGCAAGACAGAGGTGATAGAAGCAGCTCAAATAGCTTGTGCGCATCATTTTATTATGAGCTTACCTCAAGCATATGATACGATTATTGGAGAAAATGGAAATAAACTCTCTGGTGGTCAAAAACAATGTATTTGTATTGCAAGAGCGATATTAGGTCATCCACCTATCTTAGTTTTAGATGAAGCAACTTCAGCTTTAGACACTGCGTCTGAACGAAGGCTACAAGAAAGTCTTGAATTATTTATTAAAGATAAAACCTCTATTGTGGTGTCCCATAGATTAAGTACCATTTGTCATGCTGACAAAATTATTGTATTAGAGCAAGGGAAAATAGTAGAACAGGGCACCTATGCACAATTATTGGCACAAGAAGAGCTTTATAAAAAATTATTTTTAGGGCAACAAAGTTAGATTAAATCTCTTTTAAAGAGAATTTTTAACTTTTAATACTACATTCAAGTAGCTAAACAGTATTGGTTATGCAGAACTTTTACATAGATGATTTTATCATATTTTATATGGCCAACCTATTGAACCTTCTAACACCAGGTGCTAATTTTACCATCATAACATGTCATAGTAGTACCATGTCTAGAAAAGCAGGTATGATGACTATCATAGGGATTATCTCTAGTGCCTTTATATGTAAAGGATGTGCCATTTGTGGCATTGGTTTTATTACTGCTAAGCTATTTTGGTGCTTCCAGTTGGTTAAGTATATGGCTTGTATCTACCTACTTTACTTAGGAATTGGATACTTTTGGTATTCTATCACTATGAAGACAGGGCAAAAATTTTTAGATGCTATTGTATTGGACAAACCTTTAAGCAAATCTTCTATGAAATATATAGCAATCTTTCGGGTAGGATTTTTAACAGATATGTTCAATCCTCAGGCACTATTTGGTTTTATGACTATTGTTTCTTCTACAGTCCGTCCAGAAACTACTTTTTTAATCCGATTCTGCTATGTACTGATATTGATTTGTACATCTTTTATTTGGTATACACTTATAGTTTTGCTTTTTTCTCATCCCATTTTGACCAAGAAGCTATATGGTTTTCTCCCATGGATCAAGTGTTTAAGTGGTATTAGTTTGATAGGTATTGCCTGTAAAATACTATTTATAGGCTAATCCAAAGTAGTTACATTAATATCGCTAGACGATTGCAGCAATAGGCTTTTAATTTTTAAGATAAGCAGTTAACTAGCATCTATATTGTTGCCCCATTTATATATTGAAATATTTTACAAGGTTAGAGGGTATTAAAGCATATAAATGGCTATATTTACGATGTTTTAATGTAAGCATATAGAGTATAATTAAACATTAAGAAATATGAAAAAAATACTAAATAACTATTACAGTCAACTGGCTTTATTATTTGCGTCTGTATACTCGATAAATTTTACTTCTAAAGTAATATACTGTGCGTTATTATTTACGTTTTTAACACATATTTTGAATGTAATAGCAAATGGCCATGGCCATCGGAAAGCAACTATAAGCATTCTATTCTCGACGACCACTTCACTTGGGTTGTTATACCATAAGCAATATTGCATCTCTGGGAAACCTATTGATGGACTTATAACAAGCTCTTTATTTGCTATATTGGTTGCTGCGTATATTGGTCTCAAGCTTTTCTTAAAACTAAAGGCTAAATACAGTTTTCTAGTAAGCAATTTTATCAGTTTATTAATTGCTGCATTTGTAGACCATTTGATAATGGGTCTATTCTTCAGTAAGGAATTTCCTATGGGTAAGGTTTGGCTAATATTCTATAAAGAAACAACCTATACTACTCTATTTGCATGTCTAATATGCCTATGTTCAGCTCTAATCTTATATGTAAAAGTAGTTTATTCCAATATAAAAAGCCTGTACATCTTTAGGCCTTTATCGTCTAAATAATATAAAACAGTTGGATCGTAAGCAAGGCATAGTGCATGTGATTGCACCAAGATCCAATGATTCCAAATGGTCCTAAATAGATCTTTTTTTATACAAGATACAAATACCGTCAGTACCAATTTAATTGGCAAACTACTATGTTTTCATAACCTTAAGGGCATTATTACTGAAACGGAGAGTTATATTGGTACAGATGATCCCGCTTGCCACGCAACCAAAGGTATGACCAAAAGAACCAAAGTCATGTTTGGACTAGCTGGATTTACCTATGTATATTTTATATATGGCAAATATTACTGTTTAAACATTGTTACGGAAGCTTTAAATTTTCCAGCTGCTACACTTATTAGAGGTATAAAACTGACCGATCCACCTTATACTTACCTAAATGGTCCAGGTAAACTTTGCCAATATTTAGGCATTAATTTAATGCATAATGCGATCGATGTAACCGTATCAAAAACATTATATATTAAAGATATAGGTTGTCAATTATCTTATAAGTCAACACCTAGAATAGGCATTTCAAAAGGGTTAGATAAAATATGGCGCTATGTTGTTACAGATATAGATTGTATACCAGCTATGCCACCTAAGCTAGTTTGTACCCCTACCTTGTAATATTGCTTATATTCGATTGCTCTTGTTTAAGAATATAGTTCTTTTAGTATCTCTATATTAAATTAAAAAATAGCTAGCATGATATCCTACCCAAAACTTGGATTTAGAGAACATGAGACCGTTGCAATAGCTTTGTTAATTTTTAGGATAAAAAGTTGGCTTAAAATTTATTAAAAGGCTAAGTTATATAGGTTTTTGAGAATTTGTATTTAAGCTTTTTTCTATTATATGTATGTATGTCAATAAAAGTAAGCGGTCAATTAAGTTTATCAGATGTTTCAGCTAGTCGCCGCAAATGTACACACACTTTCTTTGATCAAATGCATAAACTGATTAATTGGTCATCGATAGAAAAAGAACTTCGTATTTATTATCCTAAAGGCTTACGTTTATCAGGCAAGCCTGCCTATAGTCCCTTATTACTTTTTAAAATGCTCTTGCTTGAGCAGTGGTAAGGTAAAAAAAGCTATGATTTGCATGAAGATGATACTATATCGGTATCGCAGAGCTATCAAAAAGGAGTAGATCCAGAAGCTAGTTGGACCAAAAAAGGTCATAATCTTTATTATGGCTATAAGAGGCATGTCCTAGTAGAAAGTAAAGAAGGTTTAGTTCTGGCAGTCAGTACTACGCTGGAAGTAGGCTCTATGGAGATAAAGGCTATAGCGGTTTCCCTAAAGAAACTTTACTAAAGAACAAAAAATTAAAATCAGCTATTCAAAAGAAAGGTAGTAGAAATCATCCCTTATCATCTGCTGCTAAGCAGTTTAATAAATTGGTATCTAAGACGCGCTATAAAGTAGCAAGAGTATTTGGCAGCATTAAGAGGTGGTTCCGTAGTGCAGGAGCTAGATATATAGGACTGGATAAAAGTCATACGCAACATGTTATGGAAGCTATAGCCTATAATTTATATAATGAATTTTATGGATCCTTAACTGCAAAAACTACAAAAAATAGCACTACAAGCTTAACAAAAATCACAATAACTATCTATAACAACGGTCTCAATTTGTTACATAAAACCAATTATAGAGACAATAGAACCTAACTTTTTCATTAAATTGTAGTATATAGTGTTTTTATATTAAAGATTAAATTACCTACACGTAAATGAAAAAATACAAAACGCAAATGCAACTCAACTTGCTAGACATTGCAAAAAAAATAGATCTCTTTTGGGAAAAACAAGAAACATTTGCATGCTCTATGCAACAACGTGAAAGCAGTGAGCCTTTTGTCTTTTTTGAAGGACCTCCTTCAGCCAATGGTGCACCAGGTGTACACCATATCTTGGCCATGACCGTTAAAGATCTTTTTACTAGGTATAAAACCATGCAGGGTTATTATGTATGTCGCAAAAGTGGTTGGGATACACATGGTTTGCCGGTGGAACTGCAAGTAGAAAAAAAATTAGGTATTACCAAGGCAGATATTGGTAAAAAAATTAGCATAGCCGATTACAATCAGACATGTCGAACAATGGTTATGGCTTACAAAAGCGAATGGGAATCATTGAATAAGCAGCTAGGCTACTGGAAAGACAATCTAAATCCTTATATCACCTATGAACGCGATTATATTGAGTCGGTTTGGTACGTTCTGAAAGCACTGTACAATAAAAAACTGATCTATAAAGGCTATTCTATACAGCCTTACTCCCCTACTATTGGCACAGGACTAAGTTCGCATGAATTAAACCAGCCAGGTTGCTATAAGTTGGTAAAAGACATTTCGATTGTAGCACAGTTTAAACGACAAGACAATGAATATTTTCTGGCATGGACAACTACACCATGGACCCTTCCTGCAAATAGTGCCCTAGCGGTAGGGGCTACTATTCATTATGTTAAAATAGCTACCATCAACCCCTATACCCATCTGCCTATTTACGTTATTTTGGCCGAAGATGCGGTACAACGTTTTTTTACAGGTGCGCCCACTAGCTGTGATGGCCATCAGTCCGATACTAGATCCGATCGTGCTAGTTTACCTTGGGAGATTGTAGACAGGTATACAGGCGCGGATTTAGTAGGCATCCGTTATGAACAGCTTTTACCTTATGTACAGCCCAAAGGAGATGCTTTTAAGGTGATCGCAGCTGATTTTGTCAATACCACAGAAGGTACTGGTATTGTCCATATTGCACCTACCTTTGGTGCAGATGATTACCGAATCGCCCAAAAAGAAAATATTGCCCCTATTATGGTGACCAATGCATCGGGTGCATCTGTTCCAATTGTAGATAGACAAGGTCGTTTTGTAGCAGAAATCACTGATTTTGCTGGACGTTATGTAAAATCGGCCTATGAAGAAGCGTCGACTTTACCTCCTGTAGATCTATTGATTGCTACGAAACTAAAGCAAGAAAATAAAGCTTTTAAAGTAGAAAAATATGAACACAATTATCCCCATTGTTGGCGTACCCATCAACCAATTCTTTACTATCCACTAGATGCCTGGTTTGTTAAGACAACAGCTTACAAAAAATTATTGATTGACTTAAACCATTCCATTCGATGGAAGCCTGCTGCTGTAGGGAAAGGAAGATTTGGTAGTTGGCTAGAGCATTTAATAGATTGGAACCTGAGTCGTGAACGTTACTGGGGTACTCCACTCCCTATCTGGCGTACAGCTGATCAGAAAGAAGAAAAGTGTATCAGTTCCTTAGCCGAACTAAGGTTTGAAGTAGAGCAAGCTGTGTTGGCTGGTTTTATGCAACAGCAGCTACCGGAAGATATTGATTTACATCGTCCTTATGTAGATGATATTGTTTTGGTAAGCAGCAATGGATTGCCTATGTATCGGGAGACAGCTGTAATAGATGTTTGGTTTGATGCTGGTGCAATGCCTTGTGCACAATGGCACTATCCATTTGAGAATCAAGAAATATTTGAAAAAAATTTCCCTGCTGATTTTATTGCAGAAGGAATAGACCAAACTAGAGGATGGTTTTTTACCTTACATGTTATTTCCACATTACTTTTTGAAATTCCTGCTTTTAAAAATGTAGTGGTCAATGGACTAGTATTGGATAAATATGGCAATAAAATGTCTAAAAGCATTGGTAATACGCTTGATCCAACCGAATTATTGAGACAATATGGTCCAGATGCCATACGTTGGTATATGATTAGTAATGCCAGTCCATGGGATAGTTTAAAATTTGATGCCGCAGGCGTAGCAGAGGTAGTACGTAAATTTTTCATTACCTTACACAGCACGTATAATTTTTTTGCCGTTTATGCCAATCTAGATCAGTTCTATTTTAATAAACATGTACTTACCAATAGGGACCTAACCCAGAGTGACAGGTGGATTATTTCTCGTTCACATACACTAATTAAAATGGTAACAGAAGCCTATGACCACTATGAGCCTACACCAGTGGCCAGAATGATTCAAGATTTTGTAATAGATGATTTGAGTAATTGGTATGTACGGCTGAATAGAAAAAGGTTCTGGAAAAACCAACAGGATCAGGACAAAGAAGCTGCTTATCAGACCCTATATCATTGTCTTATAACGGTTGCTAAACTGATGGCACCTATAGCGCCTTTTTATGGAGATTACCTCTATCAAGCATTGAACCATGTTACACAAAAAGAAAAGCATTATTCTGTTCATTTATCAGATTTTCCAGTAGCAGCATCAGAGGCCTTAAATCCAAGACTAGAAATAGAGATGGCGCAAGTACAAAAAATTGTTTCTTTGGCACATGCTTTACGTAAAAAATATAGCATTAAGGTGCGCCAACCTTTATCTAGTATCAGCATTGCAGGTCTGTTTACTTCAGCTGGATGGCCTGGTCTAGAAAAGCTGATAAAAAAAGAAATTAATGTAAAGAAGATCCATTACTTAGATAATATCCATCATCTAAAAAAAGCAAAACCTAATTTTTCTCTTTTAGGTAAACGGTATGGTCCTAAAATGAAATACCTTAATGAGGCTATTATCGCCTTAACACCATCTGAAATTTATTCTTTAGAAGAAGGCAACACCCATCTATTACACGTACAAGATGAAATAATTCCCCTTACCTTAGCAGATATATTGATTTTTACAGAAGATATACCTGGATGGTGTGTGGCCACAGAGGGTGAAATAACCATTGTACTAGATACTACCTTGGATAGCGCGCTGCAAGAAGAAGGCATTGCACGTGAATTTGTGCACCGTATTCAGCAATTGCGTAAAACCTTAAACTTCAATATTGAAGACAAAATCATCATTGATATAGAACAATATGAAAATTCTATAAATCAATCTATTATCACCTATAAAGATTATATTTGTACCGAAACACAAGCCATAGCACTACAATTTGTATCCAAGCTAGTAGGATGCGAAATCCATGTAGAGGATGTAAAGGTAGTGATTCGGCTTACCAAAGTGGAATAGATAGATAGATAGATAGATAGATAGATAGATAGATAGATAGATAGATAGATAGATAGATAGATGGTATTTAAGGTTCTGTCGCGTTTGTTTCAAGGGATAAGTTAATTTAGTAATTTTAGTTAAAAATTGACTAAAATGTTTAGTATTACCCGTAGATTATTGCCCTATTTTAAAGGATTTTGTTCATCACCAGAGTTAATCCTTCTATTTGTGTATATGAAATGTCGTTTTTCATTAAGCTATAGAGACTTGGAAGAAATGATGCATATGAGAGGCGAAAAGATTGACCATTCTACTTGACAAAGGTGGGTCATTAAGTTCATTCCACTCATAGATCAAGAAGTAAGAAAAAGAAAACGCCCAGTTGGTAGTAGCTGGAGGATGGATGAAACTTACGTAAAACTAAATGGTAAGTGGATTTATTTATATAGAGCAGTAGATCGTTATGGAGATACAGTTGACTTTTTTCTAAGTGAACGTAGAGACAAGTCTGCAGCTTTTTCTTTTTTTCGTAAGGCTATAAGAGATAATAACACTCCATACAAAGTGGTAGTTGACAAAAGCGGTAGTAATAAAGCTGCACTTGATGCTTTAAATACAGAAATAGATCAAGATCACAAGATTCAAATATTTCAAAATAAATACTTGAACAATAGAGTCGAACAAGATCATAGGTTTATCACAAAACGGATAAAACCTATGTTGGGATTTAAAAGTTTCCATTCAGCTAACATTACCATTACAGGAATAGAAAATATTAGAATCATTCAAAAAGGACAATTAATCGGATCTAAAAAACAGGTATCTACTTTTGAGAACTTTGCTAAACTTATGGCCGCATAATATCCAAAATTCAAGACAAGGGAGACAACTATACAAAATTAAATACAGATGCGACAGAACCGTTTTTAAAACCTTGTATCTAACTATTAACTACATAACCAGAAAGTGGACCATGCCTATGCATAATTGGAGTGAGGCTATAGCACATTTTTTAATTAAATTTCAACATAGAATTTAAAACACATAAAAATATTTTACACAGTTAAATGGACAGATCCAATCATTTACAGGATCAACGAAAAAATACGTTTGTTCAATATTCTGTCGGTAATAAGAATTTTCATACAATTACTTTAATGATTACAGTGTTGACTACAGCCATTGGAGGAGGGTCAATGATGCGTATTATTCCTAATGTTTATAATTATGATATATATTACATATTTGTAGTTTTTTTGGGAGCTATAAAGCCTTTTTTGCTAATCAGTATTTTATCGTTTCGTATGGGTCCATTTATGAATCACCTTTCTATTGCAGATACCATAGGTAGTGTATATGGTAAATATCCAAGAGCTATTACTGCGTTATTAAGTATCTGTCTTTGTATTAGCCTTACTTCTATTGAAATCAATATAATCTCCGATATCATAAGAATCTATATAAGGTCGATTGACCATCGTGTTATAACTTTTATGGTAGCTTTATATCTTATTTCATATACTATACTTGGCGGTGTGCGTGCTATTACTGTTAGTGATGTATTACAATTTATAATCCTTATGACTATTTTATTTCTAATTATTAAGTTTTTATTTATAAAAACAGGTAAATCATTATTAGAAATAATATTAATTCTAAAAGAAGAAAAAAGATTTCAATTAAACCATGTTTTCCAAAATAATAGGAAGTTAATTAAATTGGTTATACATTTTATAGGTTCTTTTTTTTATATAACTCCATCAGTTATACATAGATTATACACGTGTTGTAGTCCGACTCAAGTTTACAAAGTTTTCTCACTTGCTAGTATTCTTGGACTTGTTATAAAAGGATGTTTTGTATTAATTGGGATACTTATATTTATAGATAGTCCAAACTTAGTGGTAAAAAATTTTTCGTCAGATATGTGGAATGAACTTAATGACCCACCTTTGTCAAGTAGAATGGTCAATCTTTGCGCCTCTCATATGCATCATTTCTTCCAAGTCTCTATAGCTTAATGAAAAACGACATTTCATATATACAAATAGAAGGATTAACTCTGGTGAAGAACAAAATCCTTTAAAATATGGCAATAATCTACGGGTAATACTAAACATTTTAGTCAATTTTTGACTAAAATTACTAAAATAATTTACTCCTTAAAACAGACGCGACAGAACCTTTTATGGAGTATTTTAGGTAGGTATTTTAGTTGTCTTGTAAAACGACCGTTTGCTGAGACAAAACAATTTATCAAATATTAAATCTTATTCATAAACTATATTGTACTGAAAAAGTAGGAGAGAAAAATTATGTATATTGTAGGGTATAAATAGCTTATACAGTTCTGACTTCCGACAAGTGGATATGATATATTATGGAACAAATTACTCCGAAAGTAGATTTAGCCTTCAAAAAAATATTTGGGGTAGAAGAAAATAAAGATTTGCTTATTGAGTTGATCAATGCTACGGTCTCTCGAGAAGATCAGGTAGTAGATGTTACGTTATTAAATCCTTATAACCCNAAAAATTTTAGAAGCGACAAACTATCTATTTTAGATATTAAAGCGATAAGTGAAACTGGGAAAAGGTTTAATATAGAGATCCAAATCACAGATGAAGCAGATTATGATAAACGCGCTTTATATTATTGGGCTAAGTTATATACAGATCAATTAAAGGTATCTCAAGGTTATTCTAAGTTGAATAAAGCAATAGGAATTCATATCCTTAACTTTATCTCTATAGCAGATAATAAAAAGTATCATAACGTCTTTCGTATTACAGAAAAAGAGAGTGGTATAGCTTATTTTCATGATTTAGAATTGCATACAATAGAGTTGACTAAGTTTAGTAAAGATCCAGATGAGAATCTGACCAGTTTATTGAAAAAAATCAAAACATCANTAGATATCTGGACGGCTTTTCTTACGCGTCATGATTTACTGAATAAGGATAACTTACCTGGTCCCTTAGCAATCCCNAGCCTTAAAAAGGCCTTACATGTTTTAGATACGTTAAACTTCACGGATGAAGAAAGAATGGCTTATGAGGATCACTTGAAATGGTTACTCATAGAAGCCAACACAGTGGAAAAATATAGACAAGAAGGAGAAGAAAAAGGTAGACAAGAGGGTATCCGAATAGGGGAAGAAAAGGGTAAGCTAGAGGGTAAGCTGGAGGGTAAGCTGGAGGGTAAGCTGGAGGGTAAGCTGGAAATCGCCAAGGCTATGCTTAAAGATGGATTTCAATTAGATAAAGTAATATTATTTACNGGACTATCTNANTCTGATATTCAGTCTATTATATAGATATTTATAGTACGCTATAACATAAAAATAAGAATTCATAACTAATCTAAAATAGAATTAAATCTAGTAGTCAATGGCTCTGTCCATTTAACTGTGTAAAATATTTTTATGTGTTTTAAATTCTATGTTCGAATTTAATTAAAAAATGTGCTATAGCCTCACTCCAATTATGCATAGGCATGGTCCACTTTCTGGTTATGTAGTTAATAGTTAGATACAAGGTTTTAAAAACGGTTCTGTCGCATCTGTATTTAATTTTGTATAGTTGTCTCCCTTGTCTTGAATTTTGGATATTATGCGGCCATAAGTTTAGCAAAGTTCTCAAAAGTAGATACCTGTTTTTTAGATCCGATTAATTGTCCTTTTTGAATGATTCTAATATTTTCTATTCCTGTAATGGTAATGTTAGCTGAATGGAAACTTTTAAATCCCAACATAGGTTTTATCCGTTTTGTGATAAACCTATGATCTTGTTCAACTCTATTGTTCAAGTATTTATTTTGAAATATTTGAATCTTGTGATCTTGATCTATTTCTGTATTTAAAGCATCAAGTGCAGCTTTATTACTACCGATTTTGTCAACTACCACTTTGGATGGAGTGTTATTATCTTTGATAGCCTTACGAAAAAAAGAAAGAGCTGCAGACTTGTCTCTACGTGCACTTAGAAAAAAATCAACTGTATCTCCATAACGATCTACTGCTCTATATAAATAAATCCACTTACCATTTAGTTTTACGTAAGTTTCATCCATCCTCCAGCTACTACCAACTGGGCGTTTTCTTTTTCTTACTTCTTGATCTATGAGTGGAATGAACTTAATGACCCACCTTTGTCAAGTAGAATGGTCAATCTTTTCGCCTCTCATATGCATCATTTCTTCCAAGTCTCTATAGCTTAATGAAAAACGACATTTCATATACACAAATAGAAGGATTAACTCTGGTGATGAACAAAATCCTTTAAAATAGGGCAATAATCTACGGGTAATACTAAACATTTTAGTCAATTTTTAACTAAAATTACTAAAATAAATACCTTCTTAAAACCAATGAGACAGAACCCATGCTAATGAGTCTTTTATTACTTATTCGGTTTCATTATAAAACTAAACCATCTGTTTAAATTGATACAACTTTACTGCTTTTAAATGGATGGCCATAGCGGACAACCATAGACAAGTAAGGTACAATAGATAAAACAAAATGATCGCTTGATTGCTGTATATTTTTTAGTTATTTTCCCTGGAGTAATATTTAATTGATTGTACAGATTTTTAAGCTATGGTAAAAGGATTTAACGCATATCTACTTTTTTTACGTGCAATGTTTGGCAACCCTATTCCATGTCGAATGTTTTTGTCTCGGGTTGCCAAAGAATGTATTCAAGTAGGGGTAAATTCTCTTTTTATCGTTTGTATTATTTCTATTTTTATGGGTGGAGCCACCTGTATCCAGCTTGCTTCTCAATTAAGCAATCCATTTATTACAAAAGACTTTATAGGTATTGCAGTACGTAATATGACCATTTCTGAACTAGGACCAACGGTAATTGGTATTGTTTTTACAGGCAAAATAGGTTCTAGTATGGCCAGCGAGCTGGGGACTATGCGCATTAGTGAGCAGATAGATGCATTGGAAATTATGGGTGTAAATGCCAATAATTATTTGGTTTTACCAAAAATTATTGCTACGGTTTTAATGTATCCATTTCTGGTCATTATTGCTATGTTTCTTTCTATATATGGTGGGTTTCTTGCTTGTAAATGGCTTACTTCGATCCCTCCTCAAGCCTATATCAATGGATTAAGAAATACATTTGATGCATATGATGTCCATATAGCAATTTATAAATCTTTGGTTTATGGATTCCTTATCTCTTCCATTGCTTGTTATAAAGGATTTATTACAAAAGGTGGATCGTTAGATGTAGGAAAATCCAGTACAAATGCCGTTACCAATAGTGGTATTGCGATTTTAATCGCAGATTTATTTTTAGTCTATGGTTTACTCAGCCATCGTATCTAAACGGAATACCATGATTTCCTTTGAAAATATTTCTAAATCTTTTAATAATAAAATCATTTTAAATAAGATCAGTGGTCTATTTAAAACAGGACAAATCAGTTTAGTAATCGGTTCCAGTGGAACTGGAAAAAGTCTTTTGGTCAAATGCTTACTTGGTTTGGTTTTACCGGATGAGGGATTTTCACTTTTTGATGGACGTGATCTAGTCTATGGTGAGAAGCTACTACAAACCGAAATAAGAAAAAAGGTGGGTATGCTCTTCCAAGGAGGGGCTTTGTTTGATTCTAAAAACATAGAAGAAAATGTCCGTTTCCCGTTAGATGTACTGACCAATATGGGTATAGCAGAAAAGAAAGATCGTGTCCATGAATGTCTCTCACAGGTAGGCCTGCCAGATGTAGCTCACAAAATGCCTAATGAGCTAAGTGGTGGTATGAAAAAACGAGCAGGGATCGCTAGAGCCATTGTGAACCATCCTAAATACCTATTTTGTGATGAGCCTAACTCAGGACTAGACCCCCAAACGGCACTTAAAATAGATGAACTAATTGCTGAGGTAACCTATGCTTACAACATGACTACAGTAGTAGTAACCCACGATATGAATACTATTTTATCTCTGGGCGATTTTATCTTGTTCTTGTACCAAGGTACAAAATTGTGGGAGGGTTGTTCTAAGGATATTTTACATACGAATCTAGTAGAGCTAGAAGATTTTCTATTTGTCGGCAAAATTAAAGAGCTGCTGTTTAAGAGAAAAAGGGAAATAGAGGTAAATAACTATACAATCAAGTAGGAAACTTCTGACAGGGTGTTCAATCCGATAGGTATAACCTAATGATCTACCACTGTTAAGGGGAAATGACACATATATTTATTAACTTCTTCCTTTACTTTTTTTATTTTAGA
Organism: Cardinium endosymbiont cEper1 of Encarsia pergandiella; assembly: GCF_000304455.1. NCBI lineage: Bacteria > Pseudomonadati > Bacteroidota > Cytophagia > Cytophagales > Amoebophilaceae > Candidatus Cardinium > Cardinium endosymbiont of Encarsia pergandiella. Next base: position 609,939 of record NC_018605.1, on the reverse strand, counting down.
TTCATGATCAAAATTCTTAAGCACACGATCGATCCATTCTACGACCCGTACCATATCAGCTTCCACCAACCCCCTAGTCGTTATAGCAGCGGTGCCTAAGCGGATACCTGAGGTAACTTGTGGCTTCGTACGGTCAAAAGGAATTAAATTTTTATTAGTGGTAATATCTGCCTTTTGTAAAGCTGCTTCTGCTTTTTTACCAGTAATATTTTTACTAGATAGATCCAGCAATAATAAGTGGTTGTCTGTTCCGTCAGATATAATTTTATAGCCTCTATCCATGAACTCCTGTGCCATAACTTTAGCATTGCGCTGCACTTGTATGGCATAAGCTTTATAGTCGGTGGTCATAGCTTCGTAACAAGCAATAGCCTTAGCAGCTATACTATGCACCAATGGTCCACCTTGTGTACCAGGAAAAACAGCAGCATCTATTAAAGCAGACATATTTTGAACCATGCCTCTGGCATTGGTTTTACCGAAAGGATTTTCAAAATCTTTTCCCATGAGTATCATACCTCCTCTAGGGCCTCGTAATGTTTTATGTGTGGTAGTCGTCACAAAATGACAATAAGGGAAAGGGTTATTGAGTAACCCTTGGCTAATAAGACCAGCAGGATGGGCAATATCTGCCCATAAAAATGCGCCTACTTCGTCTGCAATGGCCCGTAGCCGTACATAGTCCCAATCACGGCTATAAGCGGAAGCGCCACAAATGATCATAACGGGCTGCACGACTCTTGCTTTTTGTGCTACTTCCTCCCACTCAATAGATCCTCTTGCTTGGTTAACACCATAAAAAAAAGATTGATATAACTTTCCAGAAAAATTTACAGAAGCGCCATGGGTTAAGTGACCACCATGGGCTAAGTCAAATCCGAGTATCTTATCCCCAGGCTTTAAAACTGCCATCATCAAGGCTGCATTGGCCTGTGAACCAGAATGAGGCTGTACATTTACCCAATCTACGTTAAACAATGCTTTAGCCCGGTCAATTGCTAAAGACTCTACTGCATCTACAATATCGCATCCTCCATAATAGCGTTTACCTGGAAGACCTTCTGCATATTTATTGGTTAAAATACTACCTGTAGCAGCTGCTACTTGGGCAGAAACAAAGTTCTCAGAAGCAATCAATTCTAACCCTGTTTCTTGACGATTTTTTTCTTTTGCTATGAGTGAAAAAATAATTGAATCTTGTTTGATCATCAGGTGATATATAATACATATAGCCCAGGTAACAAAAATTTACTACCCCTGCAGTAAAAGGATTAAGCCATACCTAAAAGGCTTCTATATAGGCTAACATTAACTTATAAATTTTAGTATTATTTTGATGCATAGCAAGTTCTAATGGGGTAATGCCTTCTTTGTCTTGTATAGATAGACCATTACCCACATGTACCAATAGTTTTTTTACTATAGCGGTATGTCGGTATTGAACAGCATAATGTAAAGAGGTTTTACCTAGGTGGTTGGGTATATTTACATCCAACGCAGGATAACGCAATAAACCATTCACAGCTTCTAGTTGATTTGTAACGACCGCATAGTGTAAGGGTGTATTGCCTATACGATCTTGTATATTTACTTCCAATAAGGGCAGATGGCGCAAAGTTTTTAACAACTTGCTTTTTTTATTGGCAACTATAAGATGCAATGGTGTCGCACCATTAGCTGCCTTAGCGTTGATGTTAAAACGACCAGACCTTAATAGTAATTGAAAAATAGCTACGCTATTTTGTTTAACTGCCCAATGGAAGCCTGTATATCCATTCTTATCCTGTGTTTCAACAATTTGTTTTTGTTCCAACAACAGCCGAATGATTGGCAGACTTCGCCCTTTAATGGCCAACAATAAAGGACTAGGCGTAACGTTACACATAGCACCTGCTTGCAATAATAATTGCACAAGGTCCTTTCTGTTTTGTTGAATAGCCAATTGTAGTGGATGGCACCCTTTATGATTTAAAATATTTGGATCTGCACCAGCTGCCAGCAAAAGCGACACAATTTTTTTATGTCCCCTTTCAATGGCCAATAACAAAGGTGTATGGCCATTGCTAACACTTATTTGATTTAATAAAGGTTTGGCTTCAAGCAAACATGCAACCACTGCTGCTTTGCCATATTTAGCCGCATAATGCAATGGACTATATCCTAAAAAATCTTGGTTATTAACATTTTTTTTATCAATCAGTAGGGCAGTAACCTTTTTTAGATTATTATCTTGAATGGCCCATACAAGTGGTCTGTTCACAGTAAATGGCTGATTGGCTACTGGTACCTGATGGGTTTCTGAACACGCATAACTATGTGACCCGCTGATAGATAAGATCCAAAAGCCAATCAATAGGCTTACACTTTTTATAGAAAAATAAACAAGGGATAACCGTTTCATATCTATTGAATGACTAAATAACGCTTTATTTTTTATATAAATAGAATCAATATAAATAATCTATATATTTAGATAGTTTATTGATCAAGAAAAATTAAGTTGGATAGAAGCTTTTCCGATCTAAATAGAAACAAATAAATAAAAAATATTGGCCTATAGATCTGCAACGGCTAATCTAAATATTTGTATTTCCAATGTGCTGCCTCACCATGTTCTGCAATATGATCCATGCGCTCTGTACGTATTTGTACCTCTAATGGTCCATATTTACAAGTTTCAAAGGTAAAATGGAGCGATTCATAGCTAGTATCTCTTGGTATACTAATCCAGTCTCTCATAATATTAGACATTGGCTGATAAAGATCACTGAGAATAGTAAACACCTTCCAGCAAGCTATTTTTTCTTCCTGAAGTGTTTTACCATCCATACCTGTTAAAATAATTCTAACAGCAGAAAGATCATGTATTTGATCAAAGTCTACTTTTAACCGCTGAATCTTATGCCAAATAGAATAAACAGATTTAATACGTTTTTTTAATACAAAATCAATGCCACGTGCGTGAATAGCCGAATAGACCTCCTCAGCAATAAGATTTAACTTTTGCTGTCTTTGCAACTTGGTCATACCTAACTTAGCCGTAATGGAATAATAACTCAACGTATAGGTATATTTCAACCAAAAATCGGCCAATTTAGCTTGGATATTATATAACCGCATTCTATGCAAAAGTGGGATATACAAACGCTTTAAGTCAAGCAACAGCTTAGTACCAGAATAGTAAATCAATGGTGTATGCACACTTCCTAAAAATACGCCACTACCGTTTAGACGAATAATATCAGCAATTTGTAACAAAATTGCTACAATACGTGGAAGCGTTATCTCAGGATGATTTAGACCATTAAGAATGGTACTAGGGCGGAATTTACCATCATATACACTACGCAACTCCACCAATATAGCAGCTGTTTCTAAACCAAAACAGTTTTGAATAGCTTTTTTCCGTACCAGCCCTTTTAAAAAAAGTGGTGCTAAGATTACAGCAACAACAGCAGCTAAATTTAAAGAAAGTTCAGTAGCCGCAATAATAGCTACCCGAATACATTCCCTTAGAAGATGCTGGCATATTTTTAAATCTTGCGCTCCTTCTTCAGAAGTTAACCACGAACAGGCCTGCTGCAACGCCAAAGAGACCTCTTTGACATCGTTTGAATTTTTAGATAGTGCTCTTGCAAGTTGATGCAGGTGCCAAGTATTTAGGTGAAGTATTTTGTTTCTTTTTATCATTCTATACAATCAAAAGTTTTTTACATAAACCAATGCCAGCATAAGTGCGTTTTGACTGATGACTCAGTTTAAGTAAAGTTTATAACTTCGCTCTAAAGTTACAATTTTATAAACTTGTATGGCCAACTATAGAAAAAGAAATATCCTAATTTTGTAAAACCTATAAAACAAGCCAATCATTATGACTTAGATGCAACATCTTAACATAGCAAAAGAGAAAACTGATATGTTTAATCAATTTTGAAATACTATACTCTTTTCCGAGCAAAAAAATTTCTACTATATTTTTACTTGATTAAAAGGAGAGAAATTATTTTTTTACTGCGCTTTTAACTTAAAAACATAGCATTTAATGGTACCTAGGGCCGGAATTGAACCGGCACGATATTGCTATCATTGGTTTTTGAGACCAACGCGTCTACCAATTCCGCCACCCAGGCAAAAAACAAAAAAATTACCAGCAAGCATACATACAGATAGCCATGCTAGCTCCATTCCATCTACTTAAAACAGTAAACTTAGAGGTCGCGAGTGGATTCGAACCACCGATAAGAGGTTTTGCAGACCCCTGCCTTAACCACTCGGCCACGCGACCCAAAAGCAACTATTCTTTACTTTCCTTTTTTGTATGTTGCTCTAACTGTTCTTTCAAGTTGGCAAAAGCTTCAAAGCCTCTAGTAGATGGTGCTTTCTCTATTGTCCCTTTTGCTTCTCCCCTTGTTTTAGCTTCAACTTTGGCGTCTACCTCTGGATTAAAAAGAATCTGATGTGATAAAATTATTTTTTTATCTGCTTTAACACATTTTATTACTTGAAAATCCAACTCCTCTCCAACTTCTGGCTCTTGACCATCTGCTTTAATAAAATGGTGCTGTGCTACTTGTCCTTCTATACCATGTACCAACTCAACAATAGCGCCACGACCTGGAATCTTTTTTACAATAGTCCCTTTATGTAAGGTACCTACTTGAAAGATTTTTTCACACATATCCCATGGGTTTTCTTGCCTTAAACCCAGTGAAAGGCGTCTATTTTCTCGACTAATACCTAACACAATCACTTCTAATTTTTCTCCTAACTTCAAGACGTCAGAAGGATGGGCAACCCGCTTGGTCTCAGAAAGACGAGAAACATGCAAAAGCCCTTCAATACGCGGCTCCAGCTCTATAAAAGCCCCAAAATGGGTTAAGTTTCTGACAACTCCTTCATGGGTAGTGCCCACTGCATAAGTAGATAAAAATCTATCATGTTCCCACGGATCGCCCGTCAGTTGTTTGATCCCTAAAGATATTTTATAATTTTTTCGATCCAATGATAATATGCAGGTTTCAATGGTATCACCTATTTTGTAATATTCATTGATATCACGCAAGTATTGCGACCATGATATATCTAAAATATAGACAAACCCTTCAATACCTGGCATCAACTCTATAAAAAGACCATAATCGGCAATATTGGTTATGGTACCTTTAATGGTAGATCCTACTTCTAACGTCTCTGGAAGGGCATCCCATGGATGCTCTTGAAGTTGTTTCATACCTAAAGAGATACGTTTTTTATCTTCATTAAATCCAATAACTACTACACGCACCTTTTGGCCAAGCGTGAACAACTCTTCTGGATGATTGATTCTGCTCCAAGACATATCTAACTTATGGAGCAAGCCATCTACCCCTCCTAAATCAATAAAAGCACCAAATTTGGTTATGTTTTTGACATAGCCTTCTAAAATTTGCCCTTTTTCAAGATTGCTAATAATTTCAAATTTCTGCCCTTCCAGTTTTTTTTCAGTTAGTGCTTTATGAGAAACTACTACATTATCATTGGTATGGTTAATTTTAATAACGATTACATCAATCGTTTTACCGACAAAAACATCAAAGTCTAATACAGGCCTAATGTCAATTTGTGAACCAGGCAAGAAGGTCTCAATATCGCAAACTTCTACAATTAACCCTCCTTTGGTCCTGCGCTTAACCAACCCTTCTAAAACTTCTCCATCTTCCAATGCATGTTGAATTTTTTCCCAGGCTCTTACCAACTTTGCTTTTTTCCGAGAAAGTACCAGTTGGCCTTTGGTATTCTCTGTTTCTTCTATATATACTTCAACTTCATCACCTAGTTTTAAATCCGGTAGATCTCTAAACTCAGAAGCAGCTACTAAACCATCGGATTTGTATCCAACCCCAACAATCACATCTTTATGGGTAATACTTATAACCGATCCTTTTACTACTTCATATTGACTAATAGCGCTTAAAGTAGCTCGATATAGGGCAGCCATATCTTCTCTTTGTTGATCTGTATATGCACTGCCTAATTTTTTATTAGGATTGTCATATTGATCCCAGTTGAAAACTCCTTCTGTTGCATGCATAAGGGCAAGGTATTGACTTGTATTATTTAAAAAACAGCGGTACACTACTTGTGGAGTGCTGTTTTGTGTGGTTAAAAAATGAAATTAATTATACGACTTCTACATAAGTGCAAGAATCTGGCGATCCAGATCTGCCTTACAGGCCCTAAAGTTACAAAAAAATATAAGGATTACTATGATTTGCCTATAGTATAAGTAGCTTTATGCCCTAACTTTAATGGGATAAAGCATTTATGCAAAACTTCTTTGTTGATAAAAGAGGTCTAAAAGATCAAGCTCTGTGCAAATTTTTTTTGGAAGAAAAGATTTTTGGAAGAGGACTAAACCTTATAAAAGAAGCAACTTATGCTAGTTTTTTGACGACTAACATAAGCGATAGAAACAGTATAGCGCATTCTTAAACAGAGCGCTTTATGTTATACTTTATGTTTTAGTCTATTCCTTGGCATCAAAATATTCATCAATATCAGCATCATCACCAGACTCAAAAGCAGAATCATTATCAAAATCATGATCTTTGTATGCTAACACAGTAAAAGGCTCTGGGTTATCCCCAATATGGACTTCATAAGTAGAAATATTTGGCTCCCGATTATCGCTATTATCATCTGAAACATCAGCCGTCTGAGTGTAATAATCATAAATGGAAGCACAAGCGCATTTAACACGATTACAACTCGTACAAGCAATCCATTTCGTAGAGTTAAAGACATGCGGCGTAATCCATACTAGGCCAGCAGCAACGCCAGTACAAGCATAGTTGCCACCTGTACCCAAAAACTTAGCACCATAAGAAGCCAAGTTATAGGTAGTAGCCATTCTAGAGACACTAGGGTCTATATTATTACCATTAGAAAGCACATAGAGACCATCTACACAAACACCAATTATTCCTCCAAATATACCTCCAGAAATATATCCAGTCTGCTTACCAAGGTAACCAGCCCACTCAATAAATTTTTCGGACCTAGAAAACTCTTGTTGTACTTGTTGCTGGGTTTCCCCTACAAATTTTGGTTCTGACTGGACACCTAACCTAGCGTGATTATAACCACCACATCCACTCAATCCCAATGCAGAAAAACAGAAAATATTTACCATGAATAGTCTACGCAAACGGTTACTTATTATCATTATGTTATTTTATTTTAGGTTATTAAACTATTGTGTGTATTACATTACTACCCGCTTGTACGGTTCGCAAGTATAAACATATAATGTACAACTTCCAAAGCATTCGAAGATTTTTTAGAAAAGCATCTATTGAAAGGTTTGACAACACATTACCTTCTTAAGAAGAGTAAAAATGCTTTTTGTAAAAAATTGTAATGGGCAAGCAGGACCTTACAGATAGTGCACCAACGTTTAGCGGGAGGGCTGGAACTTCTATTTTAGGACCTGCCAAATAGGTACATAACAATGATTGGTCCCCGCCAAATGAACTTTATCTAACAGATATTTTACTATTTGATTGCTAGTAGTGCTTTTTATCTATAATTTTCATCAATTTGTCTTTGATATCTACAGCTTTAAAGCAATTGGCAAAACCATTTGCTTCTGTTTGAAATCCATTTTCATCTGGATTTTCAGCTGCATTGACACAAGTTACCAACATACCCAATGCCAAGTCTGCATTATTTACAATAGAGGTAAGCCATTTCTTAGCTTTTTTAAGCATTTCTTCCTTATAACTCACCACCTCGCTAACCAATCCCATTCGTTCTGCATCTTTGGCATCAATACGCTTACCGGTCATTAGATATTCTAATGCGCGGGTTTTACCAAGCAATTGAGTCAAGCGTTGCGTACCTCCAAATCCAGGAATAACCCCATAAGCAATTTCTGAAAAAGCAAAAATGGCATTCTCAGAAGCAAATCGAAAATGGCAAGCCAATGCAAGCTCAAAGCCGGAGCCTAAAGCATAGCCATTAATAGCGGCCACAATAGGTTTAGGACAATCTTCTATAAAAGCCAACACTTCTTGACCATTTTCTGCAAATTTTCTTGCATTCAACTCATTTAATTTGAGCAATTCAGAAACCTCTGTGCCGAGAGAAAAGATTTCTTCTCCTTCTCCAGTAATAATAACACCTTCTATAGCTTCATTATCATAGACTTCTTGAATAAGATGACGCAATTCAATAAGTCTTTTATCTGTTAAAGTAAAAGCTTTTGAATCGGCTTTAAGGGTAATGGTTAAAATACCATCTTCTAGATTACTTTGTAACGATGCTGTTTTGTCCATACTAAACGCAATTTTTTATAGCTTAATTAACCAAGCAGTATGCAAATGCATATTGCGCTTTTTATATCTACACTATTTATTATGTCTACACTATTTAACATCTGATTTTATTCCAAAGCTAGATATCATCAAATATACAGGATATTTAAATAGTGCAACGATTTTTTTGAATACCAACCCCGATTCCAAATATGGAGCGTCCATACACTAAAGGTGTATGGACGCTCCATAAGCAGCAAAAACTGCTTCTACAATGGCTTCTGACATAGTCGGATGTGGATGGGTACTATTTTGAATTTCATGTGCAGTTGTTTCTAGTTTACGTGCCACAACTACCTCGGCGATCATTTCTGTCACATGCGCACCTACCATATGCGCCCCAAGCCATTCTCCATACTGGGCATCAAAAATTACCTTTACAAACCCTTCTGATAGACCAGCTGCCCGTGCTTTTCCAGAAGCAGAAAATGGGAAAACGCCTACTTTAACTTTATAACCAGCTTCTTTTGCAGACTTTTCTGTATAACCTACAGAAGCCACTTCAGGTTGTATATAGATACAAGAAGGTAGATTATTGTAATCCAACGGGTCAGGTGTAAGTCCTGCTATTTTTTCTACACAGACTATACCTTCTGCTGATGCTACATGGGCCAAGGCAGGCCCTTTGACAAGATCTCCAATAGCATAGACACCATTGCAACTGGTTTTATAATAGCCATCCACTGCAATCTTATCTGCCTCCATCAGTACGCCATTTTCTTCTAAACCTATATTTTCTACATTCGGTTGCACGCCAATAGCCGAAAGTACCAGCTCGCTTTCAACTTGTAAATCACCAGATGGAGCAGTAATATGTGCTACGGTACCACTTTTTAAGCGATCTACTTTAGTTACTTCTGAAGCTGTATATACCTGTATCCCTTTTTTTGTAAAAGATTTTAGAATGTATTTGGAGATTTCTTCATCTTCCAATGGCAATAAAGAGGAATTATACTCTACCAAAGTAACCTTTGTACCTATGGTATGGTAAAAGTAGGCAAATTCACATCCAATGGCTCCTCCTCCTACAATCACTATAGAGTTAGGTTGTGTCGTACGCGAAAGTGCCTCTCTATAACCTATAATATGCGATCTATCGATAGATAAATGGGGCAACTGACGACTCCTTGCACCAGTTGCCAAGATAATATGTGGCGCACGGTAAAAATGGGTAGCACCTGCTGATATGGTAACAGAAACAGTACCAGCAGGGAGTAACTTACCACGCCCTTCTAAAATAGTAATTTTATGCTTTTTAAAAAGATGGTGGATGCCCTTAGACATAATAGCTGAGACATCCCGACTACGTTCTATAATAGCTTGAAAATTGGGTCTTGCTTTTATTACTTCAATACCATAAGCGGTAGCATGGTTACAGTAATCAAATACTTGTGCACTTTTTAATAATGCTTTTGTAGGAATACAACCCCAATTTAAACAAACGCCACCAAGGGCTTCTTGTTCTATAACTGCGACCTGCATACCCAACTGAGCCGCTCTAATAGCGGCAACATAGCCACCTGGACCACTTCCGATGACGATAAGATCGTATTCTTGACACATATGTATTGTTTACTTTAGGGAT